>PMBG01000118.1:0-133 GCA_003153755.1 Chloroflexota bacterium
CCGCCAGCGCGCACGCGGGCAGTGCGGCTCGTCTTCGTCCGCCGGAATACATCCTCTCGTCACTTCGTTGGTCCTCTCTCCCGGACCACTTGCTGATCGCGATCCCCCCGAGCCCTCCACTTCGTCCCGGCCG
>PMBG01000118.1:203-355 GCA_003153755.1 Chloroflexota bacterium
GACATGGGCGGCGGCTCGCCGTTCGGTGAGGGTTTTGCGGGTTTCGGCGATCTCTTCGATGCCTTCTTCTCGGGTATGGGGGGTGCCGCGGCTGGTGGCGCTCGCCGCAGCCGGCACACCGCCGGTTCCGACCTCCGATACGACCTGCGCAT
>PMBG01000118.1:387-9821 GCA_003153755.1 Chloroflexota bacterium
ATGCTCGGGCAGATGGTCAACGTTTCGCCCTGCAACCGGTGCAACGGCGAGGGCACCGTGATCAGCTCTCCGTGCTCGACCTGTCGAGGTGACGGCCGAGTCCAGCGCCACAAGAAGCTCCGAGTCGCGATCCCGGCCGGCATCGACGAAGGCCATCAGATCCGCCTCTCCGGAGAGGGCGAGGCCGGTCCGAGGAGCGGTCCCGGCGGAAACCTGTACGTGGCCGTTCACGTGACTCCCCATCTGAAGCTTCGCCGCGACGGCACCGAGGTTTATCACGACCTGTCGATCTCCATCGCCCAGGCCGCGCTCGGCACGCGCGTNNGGCGTGCCGCATCTCCGCAAGGCCAGCGCGCGGGGCGACCTGCACGTCATGGTTCGAGTGGCGGTACCGACGAAGCTTTCGAAGAAGCAGCGCCAGCTGCTCGAGGAACTAGCTGCTGAGGGCGGCGAGTCGGTCATGTCCGGCGGCCTGTTGGATCGGATGAAAGATGCCATCGGGTAGTGTCGATCGGACCGGCGGGCCGACCAGGGCCGAATCGGCGGGGGCTTCGGCCGATCTGGGAGCTCTCGGCCCGGGGGTTTGGGTGGAGCTTTCGGTCGCCGCCGACATAGAGGCCGTCGAAGCGGTGAGCGAGATCCTGACCCGCTTCGCGCCCGGCGGCACGAGCGTGGAGCCGGGCTTCGGCCTAACCGACGAAGGGCTCGGCGCGGTCGTGGATCCGACCAAGCCAGCCATCGTCCGGGCCTACCTGCCCGGCCGCGACCCGGCGAGCGTCGAGGCCGCGATCAGCGACGCGGGCACGGCGCTGGGCCATCTCCAGGCCTTCGGCCTGCGGCCGATCGGCGAGTTGCAGACGCGCCTGGTCCGCGAGGAAGACTGGGCCGAGGCCTGGAAGAGCCACTTCCCAGTTCTGCGGATCGGGAAGCGGGTGGTCATCCGGCCCACCTGGCGCCGCCACCGCAAGCAGCCCGGCGACGTGGTCCTGTCGCTGGACCCGGGCATGGCCTTCGGCACGGGTCTCCACCCTACGACTCGCTTGTGCCTGGCAGCCCTCGAGACGCTCGCAGATGAGGGACTGCTGACTCACGGCCGCGCCCGCAACGGGACTGCCCGCATCATCGACGTGGGTTGCGGCTCTGGGATTCTGGCAATCGCCGCCGGGAAGCTCGGCGCCGGGGAGATGCTGGGCGTGGACACGGACCCGATCGCAGTGGAGTCCACGATCGCCAACGCGAAGCTCAACGCCCTGACGCGCCGGATCCGCGTCCGTCAGGGCAGCGCCCCGTCCGGCGAGGGCCCGTTCGACATCGTCCTCGCCAACTTGATCGCCTCGCTCCTCGTGCTCCTCGCCGGGCCGCTCCGTGGTGAGCTGGCCCCTGGCGGCCGCATCCTGGCCTCGGGCATTTTCCGTGACCGCGAGGGCGACGTTCGGACCGCCTTCGAGGCCGCAGGCCTCACGGTCACGCGCCGCTGGGCAGAAGAAGACTGGGTCGCCCTGGAGGCAGTCGCAGTTTAGGTTTGGGCCTCGCCGTCGTCAGGTTTGGATTTGAGCCAGGTAAACGCCGAGCTGAGACCGGGCGTCGCCGTAGGCGTAGTAGACGACTCCGTTGCAGAAGTCCGCGTTCTCGCGCAAGCCGACTCCGTTGGTGACGTCGGCGGCCCGGAGACTCCACGACACGGTTGTGACGAGTGCCGGCGGAAGGAACGTCTCGCCGGCATCGTGGCTGAGCGAGTAGTAGGTACGGACGCGGCCGGCGGCATCGACGGCGTGCCAACCGATGAAGACGGTCCGGCCGCTGACTGCCACCGATGGCTTCGAGCTGGTCTGGCCGGGGATCGAGAAAGACGTCCAGGCACCGTCGAGCCGACCCAGGCTGACGCGGCCCTCGGTCTCGACGGCCAGCCAGGCCCGCCCGAGATAGTCGACCGCAAGGCCCGATTGCCACTGCGCCTTCGTGTGGTCGACGCTCGTCGCCCAGATTGGGCGGTCGGCCGAAAGGTTCTGCCCGTCGAAGTGGACGAGCGCGACTTCGAAGCCGAGCCGTCCGATGTTCGATCTGCCGCCCTCATTGAAGAGGTCGTCCGAATCCCAGTCCTTGAGGCTGCTCTCGTAGAACGAGACATAGGCGGTGCCGTTCGGGGCAGCCGAGATTCGATAGCCGATTCGCCACGAATAGGGGTACCCGGCCAGCGGCGTCACGGGAACGTCTGTGTGAACCCAGGTCGTGCCGTCGCGTGACGCCATCAGGCTGACGCCGACGCCGTCATCCCCGGCGAGCCAGTTGTATGCGACATAAACGGTTCCGAAGTTGGGACTGCCGGGCCAGTTGTCGACGCTGATCGCCGGGTAGCACCCGACCCAGGCCCTGGTGAAGGTCTCGACGAACGCCCGCGACCAGGTCTTGCCCAGGTCGTCGCTGTGCGTGACGGACATTGCGAGCCCACCCGCCGCGCCCACGGCGTTGCCGGCCCACAAGCGCGAACCAGGTCCCCAGGCTATGACGGCGTGGACGTCGTAGCACAGCCCGCCCCATGGATATACCGCTCCGCCCCATGTCGCGCCGCCATCCTCAGAAATGCGCACAGCCGGCCTGCTGCAATTGCGACCCGAAGCAAGGGTGATGATGTTTTCGGAGGCGACTGCCACCACGCCGGCATGGAAAGGATCCGCCGCAACGCTGGGTTCTGTTCCCTGGGCCACGAAGGACTCACGGACAATCGGTGCCTGCGCCGAGGTCGCGGCCGCCGGAGTGGGAATCAGGCCGAAAGTCGGAGCCGCGGTCGCGGCCGCGGGAGTCGCGGCCACCGCCGACACGACCGGCGCCGCGAGCAACACAGGCTCGTTCGATGGCGTCGCGTCCGGCTGACCGCTCGGCAAGGTCGCAACGGCGGCCGTGGCGGGTGCAACCGACGACCCGGCCACGCTGCATGCAAGGACCAGCGCGGCGACCATCGGGAAGAGCGCCCGGCCATATTGCTGTACAGCACGCGCGATGAACGCGTGTTGCGCCCTCGTCGCTGCGTCGGTTCCCTCGATCGCCATTGGCCCCTCGAGCAAGCAGGCCCGGAAGCATCCGTAGCCCTCACTTCTATGATTGGCTGGGCCCGACCCGTCGGTCAATCCACCGTTTGGCAGTAAGAAGTGGCGAAATCGGCTTCGGAGTAGCAAGATCGACCACGCAACACACCATCCCGCCGGAGATCAGCAGGAGCGCGCCATGTCGTCCGATTGCCTCTTCTGTCGCATCGTCGCGGGCGAGTTGCCGGCTGCGCAGGTGTATTCGGACTCGGCCGTAGTCGCCATCCGCGACATCGCGCCCCAGGCCCCGACGCACGTCCTGCTCCTGTCCCGAAAGCACATCCCTTCAGTCCGTGACCTGACCGAGGCGGACGGCGCGGACGTAAGCGCGCTCTTCGCGGCCGCCGCCAGGATTGCCGCCCAGGAAGGGGTTTCTCCCGGCGGCTACCGCCTGGTCGTCAATGTCGGGCGCGACGGTGGCCAGACCGTGGACCACCTACACGTTCATCTGCTGGGTGGGCGCCCCATGGCCTGGCCTCCCGGCTAGTCGCCGTCGGAGGGCGCTGCGCTCAGTGGCCGCTTTCCCTGACCGGTAGCGGCTCGTCGACGACGGCCCATGCCCGGACCCGGTCGCGCTGGACCTTGAACGTGTGCGTCCGAGGGAAGTCGGCATCCGGCCAGAGCCGCCACGCGACCACTCGCTGATGCGCCGACAGCGTCCGATTTCCGGCTCGGACGGCGGCCTCTATGACCGCCCGCACCTTCACCGGGTCGTCGATCTCGGGTGCGCGGCTGGCCTCGGCCCGTTCGTCCGGCTGCGGCAGAACCGGTGCCCCGGGGGCCAACACCACGGCCTCGATACGGCCGGGCAGCGTCTCGACCACGACCGAGTCGCGGATCCCAGCCACGCGCAGGGCGTTTTCGATGTCCTCGGGGTAGACGTTCATGCCGTTCGGCAGAACGATGATGTCCTTCTTGCGGCCCATCAGGATCAAGTGCCCCGCGGCGTCGTGGCGGCCGATATCGCCGGTCTTGTACCAGCCGTCCGCGGTAAACGCGGCCGCCGATGGACCCGGCGCGCGCCAGTAGCCACTGAAGACGGTCGGTCCGGAAACCAGGACCTCGCCATCGCCGGCGAGTTTCACGTGGACCGGCGGGATCGTTCGCCCGACCGTGCCGAGGCCGTGATCACGTCTGCTCGTAGCCGAGCCCACGCCGCACTCGGTGGCGCCGTAGGCCTGCATGACTTCGACGCCGAGGTCCTCCCATGCCTGCTGCAGAGCCGGCGGCAGGAACGCCGCGGCGCAGATGATCAGGTTCAATGAACCACCCAGCTGGTCGTGGACCTTGGAGAAGAGGCGCCGTCGCACGGAGTAGGGGAGCCGCCGCGCGATCCGCCGGGTTCGATTGAAGGTCGAGGTCTTGCCCTGCCGCGCCACCTCCTTCTCGATCGCCGACCAGAAGAGATCGATGACCTGCGGCACGACGACGAGCGTCGTGGTTCGGTGGTCGCGGATGGCCTCGAAGATGACGCGCGGGTTTCGGCTGCGAACGTACAGCACGTGGGCGCCGACGGTCATGGCGTAGAAGACCAGGGTGGCCTGCTCGAGCATGTGCGACAGCGGCAGCAGCGATACGCAGCGGTGTTCCTGGGCGGGCAACACGTTGTGGGCCGCCTGCAGTGTCCCGATCAGGTTGGCGTGGCTGAGCATCACGCCCTTCGGCTCGCCCGTCGTGCCCGATGTGAAGATGATCTCGGCGAGATCCTCCGGACCGGGGCGTCGCCAGCCGTTGACCTGAGTCTCCCAGTCCGTGGGGAATGTCGCGTCGGGCTCGGCCGCCAGGCGCTCGACAAAAGACGTCGGGAAGTGCTCCAGTCGGGCATCGGCCGGATCGGGTGCGTCGCGGCCCTCGCCGAGGATCAAGCGCCGAGCATCCGCGCGGGCCACGATCCGTTCCACGGCCCCGCCCGACATCCGCAGATCGAGCGGCACAAGGACGACCCCCGCTCGCATCGCGCCAAAGAAGAGCGCGGGCACGGCCGGGCTCGAGGTACTCCACACCAGCAGGCGATCGCCCGGCTGCAAATCGAGCGCCCGCAGGCGCCAGGCGACGATTCGGCTGCGCCGGTTCAGCTCGCGGTACGTCCAGTGTTCGGTCGAGCCGGAGTCGTCGCGGATGCCGAAGGCGAAGTGCTCGCCGTAGCGACGTTCACCCTGATCGATGATGTCGAGGAGGCTGTCGAGGTGATCCATTGCCGGCACATCATAGGCGCGCTCGATTGCCGGACCCGCCAGGCGTCACGCCCGAGCGGAGGTGGACGGACTCGCCGTGGCCGGGCTACACTTCCCGAGCCCTGTTCGTGGGCGGTTTGCGCGCGCTCGAAAGAGCGTGGCGGCGGCCGTGATCGCGAACGAGGCCCAAAGGAGGTGATTTCCGGATTGGCAGAAGTCCGCGTGGGTGAAAACGAGAGCTTCGAGAGTGCNNAAGCGCAAGAAGGTCGCGCGTCAGACACAGAGCTAGCGCGACATAGTCACGCTGCCGAAGGGGCGGCGCGCTCGGGCTCCGATCGCGCCACTCACCCAGAGGTGCCACACCGGTGTCTCTCCGTACCCGACTCGATGAAGAGTTGAAGGCCGCGATGCGGTCCAGTGACGCCATGCGCCGCGATTCGCTGCGCATGGTGCTCGCCGCCGTCCAGAAGGCCGAGAAGGAAGGCAAGCACACGCTTGTCGATGACGAGATGCTCGGCGTCCTGACGCGCGAACTCAAGGTTCGACGCGAGTCGGTCGACACGTTCCGAGCAGGCGGCCGCGAGGATCTCGTGGCCAAGGAAGAGGCCGCGATCGCGGTCGTCTCCGAGTTCATGCCCCAGCCACTCTCCGACGCCGAGCTCAAGGCCCTGGTCGAGCAGGCNNCGAGGACCCGCGGCCGAGCGGACGGGAAAGTCGTCAGCCAACTGGTCACCCAGCTGCTGGCAGCCCGCGCTGCCGGATCGTGACGGAGGCGCCGTGTTGAGGGAGCAGCACGAACGTCCACGTTCCTTCGGCAGGCGTGACGCGGCCAGACTGGTCTTCGCAGCGGCGCTGATCATGGTCGCTCTCGGCGTGGGCGTGGTGGTCGACCTCACCCCCGCGAACCCGGGCTACTCCGTCGGAGTGAAGGCCCCGGCCGCAATCCTTGCCCCCAGCGACGCCACTATCCCCAACGCCGTCGAGACGAAGGCGGCGCAGGACCAAGCCGCGGCAGCAGTTACGCCCCAGTACGACTACACGGCCTCGCGCGCCGAGCAGATCGCGGCGGTGCAGGTAGCCGACCTGCAACTAGCCCTCCGGCCGATCGACGACGCGTTTGCCCTGTCGAAGACGCCCGAGACCAGACGGGCCGCCCTGCAGTCCGCCCTTCCGACCGCGCTGCCGTCTCTCTCGTCGGACAACCGGACGATCCTGCTGACGCTCGATCCCGCGCGTTGGCCTACCCTCGAGCAGTCGGCCGAGAATGGTCTCCTGGCCGGCGAGCGTCTCGAAATCAAGGACACCGACCTCGCCGCCAGGCAGACGGCCCTGGCGCATCAGTCGATTCCTGCCAGCCCGGCGTTGACGGCGTCCGAGGAGCAGTTGATCGAGTCGATCATCACGCCCCTCTTTGTGGCCAACTCCGCCTTCAGCGAAACCATCACCAAGCAAGCCAGGGACCAGGCCGCAGCCAACGTGGTCACGGTCACCGATTCGGTCAAGGCGGGCGAAGTCATCGTGGATCAGGGCCACCTGATCGGCGAGTCGGACATGATAAAGATCCGCTACTACGGGCTGGACAAGTCCTCGGTGAATTGGGGCCGGGCGGCGGCCGGGATGCTCATCGGGACCCTGGTCGCCGCGATTCTCCTGGCCTGGGTTTGGAGGTTCCGGGCCGATTACTGGCAACGTGGCCGAACCGTCCTCCTGATCGGACTGATATTCGTGGTCTCGGTCCTGGCGATGAAGCTATCGGGCGGGCGGACCTTCTGGCTGCCATATGTCATTCCCACAGCCGCGGCCGGGATGCTGCTGACGCTGCTCCTCGATGCGGGCGTGGGGATCGTGATGATGGCATTGCTCGCGGTCCTGGCCGGACCGGTCAGCGGCTCATCGGTCGAGTTGTCGGCCTTCGTGCTTCTGGGCGGGTTTACGGGCATCCTGGCAATTCGCAAGGGCGAGCGCCAGCACTACTTCATCCAGGCGGGCCTTGCTGTGGCGATCGCCGAGGTTGCCGTGATCGCGGCATTCGGGTTGCTCGGGCAGCATGACGCGACCGGTGTCCTGCAGTTGGCCGCGGTCGCCGCCGGCGGCGCTTTGGTTGCGGCCGTCGTGACCCTCGGCAGCTTCGCACTTCTCGGTGACTTGTTCGGAATTCTGACGGCGTCGCAGCTGCTCGAACTATCCAATCCTTCTCAGCCGCTTCTGCGCCGGCTCCTGATCGAGACGCCGGGCACGTATCACCACTCCCTGACCGTGGGGAACCTGGCCGAACGGGCCGCCTCGGCGATCGGCGCCGACCCGCTCCTGGCCCGAGCCGCGGCCTACTACCACGACGTGGGCAAGCTGGCCAACCCACTGGCGTTCATCGAGAACCAGGCCAGCGGCGACAACATTCACGATCAGCTCGAGCCTGAGGATTCCGCCACGATCCTCAAACAGCACGTTCCGGACGGCATAGATCTGGCCTACAAGGCNNGCGGCTCCGTTCGGCGGTGAGGGCAAGCCCGCCGGGAAGGCAGCCGCCGATGCCGTGGATCAACGCCGCTTCCGCCACGGCGGCCCCCGGCCTCAATCGCGTGAGGCGGCGATCCTGATGCTGTCCGACGGCGTGGAAGCATCTGTGCGCTCACTTTCGAGTCGCGATGAGGCCACAATAAGGGCCATGGTCGGCCAGATAATTCAGGAGCGATTGGCGGACGGCCAGTTGAACGAATGCGAACTCACAATCCGAGACCTGGATAAGATCTCAGAAGCATTTGTCGGCCAGCTCTTGGGCATGTATCACCAGCGGATTGCATATCCGCAGAGCAAGGTGGTTGAGTCCGGAGCGAGGCGCGAGACCGTCAAGAAATAGCCGGGAGCACCAGCTCGACATGAGGGAAGTGGAGATCGTTGTACGTGCACCATGGTCGAATCCGTGACACGCACACACGAGCTTCTGGACGCCACCGATGACCACGCGGTTGCGGATGTGAACGACGGCCCGACGACCACAGGAGCCTCGGCCGAGGGAAGGACCACCTCCGTCTACCTGCCGCCCTTCCGGATCGACGTTACCGCCCGGCCCGGCATTCCCCACATCGCCTCGCGTCATCGAGTTGCCGTGGCGGTTCGTGCCGCACTGGAAGCCGCGGGCGCCCCCGGCCCGGGTTCGATCGGTGTCGTCCTTTCCGGTGACACCGAGCTGGCCGAGCTCAACGTCGTTCACATGGGCCATTCCGGCGCGACCGATGTTCTGTCCTTTCCCTTCTTTCCGCCCGAAGCGTTTCCCCAGCACGAACGAGATGCGGACGGCGAACGCGACCCGTGGGTGGTCGCGGCGCTCAAGCAGGCTTTCGCCCTTCCTCCGGGACTGCGAGCCCACCTGGGCGACATCATCATCTCAATGGAACGGGCTATCGCCCAGGCCGCCGAGGGCAGGGGCGGGCAGACCGGCGATGTCGCCTGGACTCCCGTGGAGGAGTTGCTCCTTCTCGCGGTCCACGGAACCCTCCACGTCTGCGGCTGGGATCACGCAGAGCCGGTCGAGGAGGCGGGGATGCGGGCGATGGAGCGACGCATCCTGACCTCTCTCGTTGAGACGCCCGCGACCTGAGGATCTCGGTCGGGCCGTCGCTTCGGTCTGATCGCGCGCGCCCCGCACCTCGCGGCTGGCCCGCGCGTTGCTTCGGTCCGCCCCGAGACCAGCCGCGGAACCGCGCCGGCGGCGACGCCTGATACCATCCGCTCAGGCCCTCCGGTACGGGGTAAGGGCTAGTTTTGCGTGCCACGGCGGGCGCGCGGTGGCTCTCGCAGGAGTAGCGGTGAAGATCATCGTCGGCCTCGGCAATCCGGGCGCCCAATACGAGAAGACGCGGCACAACATCGGCTGGATGGTGCTCGACAGGCTGGCGGACAGGGCCGGCTGGGGCGGCAAGGGTCGCAGCCGTGACGCCTCGTCGGTCGTTCAGGGCAGATACCGCGGCCTGGATCTGATCCTGGTCAAACCACTCACCTTCATGAATGAGTCCGGTCTCGCCGTGCGCAAGTCACTTGCCCGGGAGCGCGCGCCGCTGAGCGAAATGCTCGTAGTCACGGACGATTTCGCGCTGCCCTTCGGCAAGCTCCGATTCCGCGAAGGTGGGTCGGCCGGCGGCCACAACGGTCTGCGCTCGATCATCGCCGAGCTCGGCAA
>PMBG01000118.1:9852-17641 GCA_003153755.1 Chloroflexota bacterium
GAGCTGCGACCGGCCGACGAGGATCGATCCGCGGCCCCGGGCGAAGTCGAAGGGCCGCCGGGAGTCGACGGCATACGCCGGACCAAGACCGGATGGCGAAAACAGAAGCCGCCAGAGCTGACCGAATGAGCGTTCGAGGCGGACGCTCTCTGCGCAGTCAGATCGAGGCCGCCCTGAGCGGGGCAGGGGATCCGCTCGGCGATGAAGGGTTGGGTTTGCCGGACGGACCGGCTCCGCACGAGACGGCGATTCGGCGCGACGGAGCGGTTCCCCCGGGGCCGGCGGCCCCGGGCCCCGCGACGCGGTCGCGGCCCGGCGTCGCGCCCGCGAGTGGCGTCGCCTCTGGGAGTGGCGTGGCCGCGGGGAGTGGCGCCGCCGGGACCAGCCCCAGAACGCGGCGCCTGCCCGATCTCCACGTCCTGCCGCCGCTCCTCCACGCCACGGGCAGCTTCGAGGCGTTGTGGCAGCGACTCGGGGCGGAGGGCGAGCCGCTCCCCACGCGGGGCCGCCACGCATCGCTGGCCGCGGTTCCGCACGGGGCCAAGACGTTCCTGGCCGGGGCCATCGCCACGGGTGGCGGCGCGGAAGCGCCGCAGCGGCTGTGCTGGGTAGCGCGTGACGCCGAGATCGGCGATCGCGTGGCCGAGGAACTCCAGGCGTGGCTAGGCGATGCCGATGCCGTGGCCGTCCTCGAGCCGCGAACGGCGCTGGCCTACGAGCGCAGCGAGATGGTTCGTGACGAGACGGCGGCGAGAGTGGCCGCTCTTGCCGCGTGGCATTCGGGCCGGGCCCGAGTCCTGGTGGCGAGCGTCCAGGCCCTGCTCCAGCACACGCTCGATCCGGCCGAGATCCCGGCCCAGCCGCGACACCTGCGCGTTGGGGCTCGCGTTCATCAGGACGAACTACTCCGCGAGTTGCTATCTCTCGGCTATGATCCGGTCACCGAAGTGGCCGGCCGGGGCGAGTTTGCCCGGCGCGGCGGCCTCGTCGACGTCTTCCCGTCGGCTGCGCCGTTGCCCATCCGGATCGAGATGTTCGGCGACGAGATCGATTCGATGCGGGTCTTCGACCCTACCGACCAGCGCAGCCTCCGGCCCATCGAAGAAGTAGCACTGCTGCCCGCCAGCGAGTTCCTCGTGCCGTCGGGTGGCACGGCCGAGTTGCGCGCCCGACTCGCCCGGCTGCCCGGCCGTGGCGCCGCTGCACTCCCGGAGCGGCTCGTCGCGGACCTTGCCCGCTTCGAAGAAGGCGTCCATGCGGGAACGGGTGCGCTGGGTGCTCGCTCGGGACACGTTCACGACATCGCGTCCGCGGCCCGCGCTCTCGAGACCGGGGACGCGGCCGAAGTGTGGGCTGCCGTGTTGTGTCCGGCGACGGGCCTGGACCACATCCCGGCCGGAGCCCTGCTCATTCTCGATGAACCCGGTGAAATCGCCGATGCCGCCGACTTCCTGTGGCGGCAGGCTGAGGAACGCCGGGCCGAGCTCATGGCCGCGGGCGATCTACCCAAGGAGTGGCCGGAGGCATACCTTCCGCCGCGCGATTGGAAGGGCCGCCTCTTGCGGGGCCGCACGCTCGAGTTGACATGGGAGTCCGAGGCCGCCACCACCACCGGCGGCGGCGTGCCGATGGGCGATCTGTTCGGTTGGCGCGAGCCGTCGCTGCCGCCGGCCCGGACCGGTAGGCTCGCCGAAGTCGTCCGGGCCTGGACGGCCGAGGGCGATCGGGTGGTGCTCGCCTCCGACCAGGCGCCCCGGCTGGCGGACCTCCTCAACGAGCAAGGCCTGCCGACCGGTGTCACCGATCGACTTGCCGCGACGCCGGCGCCCGGTACTCGAACGCTTATCGGCCGGAGCCTCAACGGTGGCTTCGCGGGTGGTCCCGACGGACTGGTCGTTGTCACCGACCGTGAACTGTTCGGGTCCGTCCGAGTGCGCCGCCCCAAGGCCCTGAGACGCGTCGTCCCGCGCGACGTCCTGGAGCGGCTCGTCCAGGGCGATCTGGTGGTCCACATCGATCACGGCATCGCCCGCTACGAGCAGATGCTGCGTCGTGGCAGTGACGGCCAGGAGCGCGACTACCTGGAACTCAGCTTCGCCGGCACGGACAAGATCTACCTCCCTGTGGAGCAGATCAACCGCATCAGCCGCTACTCGGGCGGCGAGGATCCCGCGCTGAGCAAGCTCGGCGGGGCGGAGTGGGTGAGGACCAAGGCTCGGGTCAAGAAGGCCGTCACGGATCTCGCCAAAGAGCTCCTCGAGATCTACGCCGCGCGAGCCGCAGCCCCGGGTTTCGCCTATGCCGAGGACACCCCCTGGCAGCAGGAACTCGAGGCTTCATTCCCATATGAGGAAACGCTCGACCAGCTCCGGGTCACGGCCGAGATGAAGGTCGACATGGAAGCCGGCCGGCCGATGGACCGCCTTGTGGTCGGCGATGTCGGCTACGGTAAGACGGAAGTCGCACTCCGGGGCGTCTTCAAGGCCATCCAGGGTGGCAAGCAAGTGGCGATCCTGGTGCCCACGACCGTTCTCGCCGCCCAGCACTACTCGACGTTCAGCCAGCGCTTCGCCGCCTATCCGATCACCGTCCGACTGCTCTCGCGCTACGTTCCAAGCAAGGAGCAGGACGCCACCGTCGACGGTCTCGCCGACGGCACAGTCGACGTTGTCATCGGGACGCATCGGCTCCTGAGCAAGGATGTCCGCTTCCGCGACCTTGGTCTCGTCGTGGTCGACGAGGAGCAGCGTTTCGGCGTCGCGGCCAAGGAACGGCTCAAGAAACTGCGTCGCGAAGTGGACGTCCTGACACTCTCGGCCACGCCCATTCCGCGGACGCTCAATCTCGCCCTGGCCGGTGTTCGTGACCTGAGCCTTATCGAGACTCCGCCCGAGGACCGGTTGCCGATCCAGACCCGCGTCGCCGAGGCGTCGGCCGGTCTCGTACGTGACGCCATCCTCCGCGAGCTGGACCGTGGCGGCCAGGTGTTCTTCGTCCACAATCGTGTCGAGACGATCGAAGCTCAGGCCGAGCAACTCCGCGGTCTGCTGCCGGGCGTTCGCGTCGCCGTCGGCCATGGGCAGATGCCGGAGGGATCGCTCGAGAAGGTAATGCTGGGCTTTGCCTCGGGCGCCACAGAGGTCCTCGTCTGCACCACGATCATCGAGTCCGGCCTGGACATTCCGAATGCAAACACGATCATCATCGATCGCGCCGACGCCCTCGGCCTGGCCCAGCTCTACCAGCTCCGCGGTCGAGTCGGTCGGTCCAGCCGCCGCGCCTACGCCTACCTGTTGTACCGCCGGCGCGAGAAGCTCACGGACATCGCCCGCAAGCGGCTGCAAGCCATCTTCAACGCATCGGAATTGGGCGCCGGCTTCCAGATCGCCCTCTCCGACCTCGAGATACGCGGCGCGGGCAACATCCTCGGGGCCGAGCAACACGGCCACGTGGCAGCCGTCGGTTTCGACCTCTACACCCGGTTGCTGGCCGAGGCGGTCGAGGAGCAGAAGGCAGACTTCGAAGGCCGGCCTGCCGTGGTCGAACGGCCGGGCGCGATCGTCGACCTGCCGGTGGACGCCCACCTGCCGGACTCCTACGTCCCCGAAACCGCCCAGAAGCTCGAGCTGTACCGGCGTCTCGGCCGGGTCAGGACTGCCGGCGAGCTGGCCGCGTTCCGCCAGGAACTCACCGACCGGTTCGGTCCGCTGCCACCGCCGGTCCTGCGCCTGCTCGAGGTAGTGGAACTTCGCATGGTTGCCGAGAACGCCGGCATCGCCTCCATCTCGCGAGAGGAGGGCGAACTCGTCGTCCGGTTGGGAACGCTGTCTCGGGCTGCCGCGATGCGGGCACTCGCTCCGATGGGCCGCGATGTCGTTCGTTTTGGCAGCAACCAGGCCCGCATCCGCTTGCCGCGCGACGCCGCCCGGGCCTGGAGCGTTGCCCAGTCCGTTGTCACGCGCCTTCTGCCCGCCGCGGAAGAGCAGCGGATCCAGCGCGAGCGGGCAGTCGCCGCCCAGGGTCGCGAGACCTAGGGGAGAGCCCGGACCGAGCCGGAACGGAGCCTCGTCGGGTACCCTATTGACGGTCGCGTCGGGAAGAGGACGCCGACCGGACCCGTTGGGTCCGTCACGGGCAGCCGGTTGGTTCCGTCGCACCCGCGTCAGGGCACCGGAAGGACGTGGGATGCATAGATCGGAAAAGGCGCTATCGGGGGTCGCTCACGGCAGGTCGAGCGGCGCCGGTGAGAAGGACGGCTTCCGTCCCGACATCGAGGGGTTGCGAGGCATCGCCGTCTCCCTGGTGGTGCTTTTTCACGCGGGCCTTCTTTCCAACGCCGCGACCCAGGTCAGCGGCGGTTTCATCGGCGTAGATCTCTTTTTCGTGGTCTCCGGCTTCCTGATCACCGGCCTCCTCATCCGCGAGCGCGAACGCACGGGCAAGATCAGCATGTCGCGCTTCTACGCCCGCCGGGTCAGGCGCATCCTCCCGGCCGCCCTGGTCGTGCTGGTCGTCACGTTCGTTGCGGCCAACTCGCTGATCACATTGGTGGACCGGCCGTCGGTCATGCAGGACGGCGCTTCGGCCGCTCTCTCGATTGCGAACATCCGCTTCGCGATGACGACCGACTACTTCAACCCGGTCAACTACTCGCCGTTCCTGCACTTCTGGTCGCTCGGCGTCGAGGAGCAGTTCTACTTCGTCTGGCCGGCGCTGATGGCCATCGTTGCCTGGAAGGCGCCTCGTCTGGGAGCGGGCGTTGCCCTCGTGATCATCGTTGTTGCCTCGTTCATCGCCAGCCTCGTGATGACCGACTCCAGCTCGTCAACCGCCTTCTACATGCTCCCGACTCGAGCCTGGCAGCTCGGCGCCGGAGGTCTCGTGGCCGTGGGCGCGGGCTCGCTCGATCGCCTGCCGCGCGCAATTCGCGCGTCCTTCGGGCAGCTGCTGGCATTCGCCGGCTGGGGCGCGCTGGCCGCCCTCATCACCGCCGCCTTCGTCATCGATTCCGTTTCGACGCCGTATCCGGGCATGGCCGCCCTGGTCCCAACCATAGCCGGCGTATTGCTCATTGCCTCGGGCCAGGAACGGACGGGACCCGGAATTCTGCTTGGGCTGCCTCCGGTGCGCTTCCTCGGCAAGATCAGCTACTCGCTCTACCTCTGGCACTGGCCCATCTTGATCCTGGGTGGCATCTGGCTCGTCGGGCCATCCGCCGTCCAGCCCCCCGGGATGGGCTCCGGCGTCCCGGCCGACTCCTGGACTTTGCAGGCGCTCGCCCTGGCCGCTCTGGCAGTGCCNNGTGGGCGTTGCCGCGATGCTTGCCGTCGCGGTGGCCGGGTCCGGTCTGTATTTCGGGGCCGAATCCGCCCTGGGCGCGATCGGCAGCGGCCCCGATCCGAGTCCCACAGTTGAGGACGCCACCCCCACCCCCGCCCCCACGCCGACGCCGAGCCCCACGATCACGGTGACGCTGGCGCCCAATGCAACGCCGACGCCGGTGCCCGAGATGACACCCGCCATTTCTCCCACTCCCGAGCCGGATCCGCCCACCTCGTTCGCGATCACGAGTGCAATCACGCCGGCGCTGGGCAAGGCCGCCACCGACTACGAACAGCCCTGGCGCGACAACTGCCTGGGCTGGAAGCCCACGACCTCTCCGGTCACCTCGAGCAAGTGCATATACGGCAACCCGAGCGGCACATACACGGTGGCGTTCGTGGGCGACTCGCATGCCTCCGCCCTCTTCCCGGGGGTCAATGCGGTAGCGAAAGCTCACGGCTGGAAGCTGATCCCGTATCTCAAGATCGATTGCTCGTTCCTGGACCTGAGCGACCTCGTCTACTACGGACCGCCTTCGGTCGCATACCCCGAGTGCATGTCGTGGAACAGTGCGGTCGTGAGCAGACTGCAGAAGAACCCGCCGGACCTCGTCATCATCTCGATGAGCCGTTGGATCTTCACAGGCAACGCCGCCGAAGAGAACGTCACGACCGAATCGAACGCCCTCATCAGGATGATCAAGAAGATCCCGCCCAGCTCCAAGGTGGTCATCATCGAAGACCCGCCGTTGCCAACCGCGACGAAGGTGCCCGATTGCCTTTCGTCAAACCTGAACGACTACCGCCGTTGCGCGTACACGCGCACCCGGGGGTTCGGGTCGGCGATGGGGACGCGCGAGAAGAACGCCGCGAACGCGACAGGAGCCGGCCTGATCGTCCTGACAGACCAGGTCTGCCCTGGCACCGGCGACTGTCCGGTGGTGATCAACAACGTGATCGTCTGGCGCGACGAGCACCACCTGACGGCCACCTTCGCCGCAACCCTCGCGCCCGCGATCGACGAGCAACTCGTGACCATCCTCGTGGACTGGGCCAAGCCCGCCTCCACTCCGCCTGGATAGAAATTCACGACTTGCGGGGGCCCGTAGGGGTCATCGGCTGGGGTAGACTTCGGCTGCCATCCATATCTTCTCTTCGCCAGGAGGACCTTCTCGACATGTCAGCCGAGGACCTACGCGCCAAGATTCGCGAGATCCCCGACTTCCCCAAGCCGGGNNGCCTACCACGAGGCGATCGATCTCATGATCGCGCCGTACAAGGATTTGGGCGTCGACGCGGTGGTCGGTATGGAGTCGAGGGGCTTCATCTTCAGCAGTCCAATCGCCTACCAGCTTGGCGCCGGCCTCATCCCCGTTCGCAAGTTGGGCAAGCTTCCTGCCGAAACTATCTCGGTGGAGTACGCGCTGGAGTACGGCTCCAACACCCTCGAGATCCACAAGGACGCAATCCAACCGGGGCAGCGAATCCTGATCGTGGACGACCTCCTGGCCACGGGTGGAACGGTTCGCGGGACCGTCGAACTGGTCGAGAAGCTGCAGGGCCAGATCGTCGGCATGGCCTTCCTGGTGGAGTTGCTGGCCCTCAAGGGCCGGGACCGCCTGCAGGGCTACAAGACGACGAGTGTCATCCAGTACTGATCCACGGTGGTTGTGTGAGCTTCTCGGGGAGTGGCCCCCAAACCGAGCACCCGGTGCGTAACGCCGGGATCGGCTGCGGCCACGGCGTGATGAGGGCGAGCGGCGCCAACTCGTACTGTCGGGCCGCTCGATGGTGACCGCCGGAGCGTTCGCTCGTCGCGGCACCATCGTGGCCCAGGAGACTTCCGACCGGTCGATGCTGCGCGCGTTCCTGGACCGGGACCGGCTGTACTCCGCCTATGCCCTGTGCGATTTGGACGATCGCGAGTTTCTCCGTACCCGCTGGGGAGTGGCGCTGGTCGGTGGCCAGCCGATCGCGCTGGTCCTTCAATACGCCGGCTACTCGCCCCAGCCGATCTTCGTCCTGGGCGAGAATGCGGGCATAGAGGCCGTGCTGGCCAATGTGATCAAGCCCCGGACGGCGTACGTGGCTTCCAGGCCGGAGCACCTGGCGGCCATCGCCACGAGCTACCGCATCGAATCCGGGCCGGCGATGCTCCGAATGTGGGTCGATGCGGCTCACTTCCGGCCCTTCCCCGGCGACGTGCAGCGGCTCCTGCCGGTGGAGATCAGCGACCTCAATCGGTTGTATCAGCTCGGCTTCGCCTCGTGGTTGCCCGCCAGCGCCATAACGGATGGTCTGTACTACGGCGTCCGTGTCGGAGGGCGGCTGGTCTCGGCCGCGGGAACCCACGTCATCAGCCCGGCGGCAAAGCTCGCAGTCGTCGGCAACGTCATGACCCACACGGATTCTCGCGGACACGGCTACGCTACCGCAGTAACCGGCGCCGTGACCGCAGACCTGCTGCG
>PMBG01000108.1 GCA_003153755.1 Chloroflexota bacterium
CACGCCGCCACCATGGTCAACGCCGGTGTCTACCTCGTGGCCCGCGCCAACCCGATCTTCGGGCGTGCGCCGGAGGTGATGGTGGTGGTGGCCGCCATCGGCATCTTCACCGCGATCCTTGCCGCGTCGATCGCCTTCACGCAGACGGACATCAAGCGCGTCCTGGCGTTCTCCACGCTGTCACAGCTCGGCTACATGTTCGCTGCGCTTGGTGTGGGAGCCTGGACGGCCGCGATCTTCCATCTCATGAGCCACGGCTTCTTCAAGGGCCTGCTCTTCCTTGACTCCGGCTCGGTGATCCACGCCTGCGACGGCGAGCAGGACATGCGAAAGATGGGCGGCCTGGCGAAGAAGATCCCAACGACCTACGCGACGATGCTCATCGGCTCGGTGGCNNCGGGCTTCTTCTCGAAGGACGAAATCCTCGGCGGTGCGCTGAAGAACGGCTTCATCTGGGTATGGGCAATCGGCTTCGTGGTTGCCGCGATGACCGCCTTCTACATGTTCCGATTGATGGGCATGACCTTCTGGGGCGACAGCCGGATGGACCCCGAGAAGGAGCACCACGTCCACGAATCTCCGCCGTCCATGACGCGGCCGCTGATCCTGCTCGCCATCCCGTCGATCTTCCTGGGCATTCTGATCGGCTTCCCGCCCGAGTCGGGACTGCTTCACCAGTGGCTGGCGCCGGTGTTCGCGAACACGATCGAAGCCGTCGGCCCGGCCGAGCACGCGTACAACTTCCTGGGCATCGATGGGGCGCTCGCGATCGGAACGACGGCCCTGGTTGCCTTCATGATCGCCTTCGCCTGGCGCCTGTTCGGCGCGAACATTCCATCTCTGGGCGTGCGCGTCGCCCCGCGTCCCGACAGAGTGCGCGAGATCAGCGCGCGGCCCGGCCTAGCCTTCTTCTACCGCGGCTCGTTCAACAAGTGGTGGTTCGACGAGCTGTACAACCTGCTGTTCGTCGTCGCGGGCGGAAGGTTCGCGATGGCCGTCTTCTGGTTCGACCGCACGGTCATCGACGGCACCGTGAACGGCATCGGCACGGTAACCACGGGCGCCGGTGCCCGGCTCCGCCGGGTCCAGACGGGCCACGTCCAGAACTACGCGCTGGGCATCGCCATCGGCCTCATCGCCATGGCGGCCGCGTATCTCCTGATCGCGATCAGGTGGAGGTAGGACCGTGCCGATCCTGACCCTGATCACACTCACACCACTCGCAGGAGCAATCGCGATTGCCGCGATCCCCGGCCGCGAGACGGACCTGATACGCCGGACCGCTCTCGGCTTCGCGCTGGCGGCATGGGTGATGTCGCTCGGTTTGCTGGCCGCGTTCGCGCTCGGTCCTGTGGGCTTCCAGTTCAACGAAGCGCTCGACTGGATCCCGAGCTTTGGCATCCAGTACAAGGTGGGCGTCGACGGGCTGTCGGTGCTGATGGTTGTGCTCACCACCACGCTAACGTGGATCAGCATCCTGGCGAGCTTCAAGATCACCGACAGGGTGAAGGGCTACATGATCTCTTTCCTCATCCTCGAGGTGGGGATGATCGGCGTATTCATCGCCCTGGACCTGTTCCTCTTCTACATNNATCTACGCCACGATGAAGTTCGTGCTCTACACGCTCGTCGGTTCTCTGTTGATGCTCATCGCGATCCTCGCCACGGCCTACTCGTATCAGGTTGGCCACAACGGCTCGTGGATCGGCGCGTTCGACTACCAGGCGCTGCAGGGCTGGGCGGCCGGCGGCCACTTCGGCGACACCTTCCAGCTGATCGCCTTCCTGGCCCTGTTCCTGGCCTTCGCGATCAAGGTACCGATGTTCCCGTTCCACACCTGGTTGCCCGACGCGCATACCGAGGCCCCGACTGCCGGTTCGGTGATCCTGGCAGGCGTGCTGCTGAAGCTCGGAGCCTACGGCCTCATCCGCTTCGCCGTCCCGCTGTACCCGCACGCGGCCCACCAGCTGGCCGGCCCGATCATCGTGCTGAGCGTGATAGCCATCGTCTACGGCGCGATCGTCTCGATCGTCCAGNNCAGGGCGCGATCCTCCAGATGATCAACCACGGCCTCATTACGGGCGGGCTCTTCCTCCTGGTTGGCGTGATCTACGAGCGTACCCACGACCGGACCATCGCGAAGATGGGCGGCCTGGCGGCGATCATGCCGATCTACTGCACGATCTTCGGCTTCTTCATCCTGGCGTCGGCCGGCCTGCCCGGGCTTTCC
Source organism: Chloroflexota bacterium (assembly GCA_003153755.1). Lineage (GTDB taxonomy): Bacteria > Chloroflexota > Limnocylindria > Limnocylindrales > CSP1-4 > Fen-1039. The sequence continues at coordinate 2,231 of PMBG01000108.1, forward strand.
GGCTTCGTCGGCGAGTTCCTCGTATTCGTGGGCTCGTTCGGAGTGGCTCCGGTCATCGCCGTCGCGTCGATCATCGTGATGGTCCTCGCGGCCACGTATCTACTGTGGATGTTCCAGCGGGTCGCGTTGGGCGAACTCTCCGACTTCCTGCGGGGACTCGGTGGTCATCTCACCGAGATCAACCGTACGGAGATCGTCACGCTCGCGCCCCTGGCTGTGATGATCGTCGTGCTCGGGCTCTTCCCGAGCCTCGTTCTCGATCTTCTCCGCGCGCCGACTCAGGTCTTCCTGACGGCCGTGGGCATGGGCGGCTGAGAGGAGACCGGAATGACCTGGCACGATCTGGGCATCATCTCGCCGGCTGTAGTTGCCGTTCTCGTGGCGGCGGCGATCCTGCTGGTTGACTTCGTGGTGCCCGGAAGGCGGGGTCCGGTTCTGGTGACGGCGCTCGCCGGCCTGGCTCTCCTGGGTTTCGTGATCCTGCTTCAGGGCGGACGCGGCGCCGATACCGCGTTCGGCGGGGCATACGTCCTCGACGGGACCACGGTCTTCCTCGACGCGCTGTTCGCGGCTATCGCCGCACTGACGATCCTGTTCGCCGTTGACTACCTGGAGCCGCGGGGCCTACCGCTCGCGGAATTCGCCGCCGTGCTGCTCTTCGCCGTCACTGGGGCGATGCTGATCGCCGGTTCCGCCGACCTGCTTCTCCTCTTCGTGGGCCTGGAGTTGATGGTTCTGCCCGGCTACGTCCTCGCCGGCTTCGCCCGCCGCGACCCGTACTCCACCGAGGGCGCGATCAAGTACTNNAGTACTTCCTGCTCGGGTCGTTCTCGAGCGCGATCCTGCTGTTCGGCCTTGCCTACGTCTGGGGCATCACCGGCACGACACGTGTAGATGGAGTGGCTCTGGCGCTCGCCAGGGTGGTTGCCGGCGGTCCGCTGGCTCCCGGGCTGGCCATGGGCCTCGCGTTCATGTCCGCCGGAGTGGCCTTCAAGATGGCCGCGGTGCCGTTCCACTACTGGACTCCTGACGCCTATCAGGGCTCGCCCACGCCGGTGACCGCATATCTATCGGTGGGGCCCAAGGTGGGCGCATTCGCGATCGCGTTGCGGCTCTTCGTGGGCGCGCTCGGCCCGGTGAAGGCCGACTGGCTTCCCGTTGTGATACTGCTCGCCGCGGCCACGATGACACTCGGAAACCTGGTGGCTATCAGCCAGGACAACGTGAAGCGGATGCTCGCGTATTCGTCGATCGCGCACACCGGGTATCTGCTCGTTGGCCTGGCGGCATACGCGGGCGGTGAGCGGAGCGGCCTGGCCGCGATCCTGTTCTACGGCGCGGCGTACACGTTCATGAACATGGGCGCCTTCGCGATCATCGCCGCATTGCAGCGGCGCCCGGGTGTCTCGAGCCAGATCTCCACGTTCGCCGGTCTGGGTCGCCGCGATCCGTGGCTCGGCCTCCTGATGGCGATCTTCCTGCTCTCACTTACCGGGATACCACCGTTTGCCGGGTTCTGGGCCAAGGCCTACGTGATCCTTGCCGCGGTGCAAGCCGGGGGCTGGCTGACCGTCCTGGCCATCCTGGCGATGATCAATGCCGCCGGCGCGGCGTTCTACTACCTGCGCGTGGTCGTGTACATGTACATGCGCGATCCCGTGGGCGATGCGCCCGCGGCGAAGCCGGGCTTGCTCTTCCGCCTGGGCCTGGCGGTGACGTGCGCCGGCACCCTGTTGATGGGCCTGATTCCGATCTTCCTCACCGCGGCCACCAACGCGGCAAGCACGCTCCACGGGTAGCTCAAACGGGGCGCGGTCGCGGCGGCAGAGGAATCGGTCTCAGAAGCCGCCCAGGGTGGGTCCGCCACCGAAGTACGGGAGTCCCGTCACTTTGCCTCGCTCGGTGACTGCGATGACTTCCGCGTCCGTAAGAGGCTTGCCCTTTCGCGCCTGATGCGCTCGTGCCTGGCATTCCGAACACAGGAACAGGGGCGTGCCGCCCGGGCGGGCAACCGAGCGCCGGTCCGAGAAGAAGACGCTGCCGATTGCCGTTTCCTCGCCGCAGCTCACACAGGGCTCCACGGCGTTGGACGGCGGGATTTCGGCCGCCCCGGGCACCCCTCTGTGCAGGAGACGCGATACAAGACCCGGCTTGTGATCGGGCTGGAACTCAGACATGGCGTGGACCCTCCCTACGCGCCGATTGTAACCTCGCGGCTAGGTTGCGAGCCACCCCCAAATGCCCGTGCGAGGAACCCAGACCCCTACAACCGCGTGCGCACCGCAGGCGACAAGCCTACTGATCCCCGAAGGCCCCGATCGACGCTGAGGGGGACGCCGTGTTGTACGGAGTGATCGTCGGGTAAGGCGTGGGCGAGTCCGTGGCCATGACGACCGCGGTGGGTTTCGGCGGAACCGTGATCGTGGGTCCCGGCCAGGTGACGACCACCGCGATGGCGAGAAGCAGAGTTGCGGCCAGGCCTGCGACCGTGCCGAGAAGAACGTTGGTCTTGCTGAACATGGTGTGAGGTTACCAAGGATCGCGCCGCGCCGCCAATGAAACGATCCGCAGCCGGGCGGCGGAAGCGCGACAGGGGCGGTTCGGGGCTGATGCGCCCTGGGCAACAAGCGGTTCACTACCCGAATCTACGGGCTGTTCCGGAGGCGCGCGGTCCTGCCGCCTGCTAGCATCCGATGAATGCGACTTCTTCGCTCGATCCTCCGATCCCTCGCCCGAACCGCCGGCGATCTCCTGCTGCTCGTGCCGGCCTTGATCGCCGGAGCGGGCGTCTTCCTGGTCGTCGCCGGCCTGTTCTACTACCTGCAGCCTGTATCCGCCGATGCCGGCGCCACAGCTACGCCCGCGCCGGCCGAATCGGCGGCCGTCTACAGCCTCCCGCCGCTCAAGTCGGCCGGACCATCCGGGAGTGCCGCGATCCAGGAGTCGATCGCCACGCGGATCAGGATCCCGGCCCTCGGAATCGATCTCCCGGTCATCGCCTCGCCTGCCAACGAGCAATTCCCGCTCTGTTACGTGGCCGAGTACCTGACCCTGGACAAGGCCTTTGCCTATCCCGGACTTCCCCAGGCGACGTACATCTACGCGCATGCCCAGACCGGGATGTTCCTGCCGTTGTTGACCACCTCGAAGATCAACGACGGCGCGTCCATGATCGGCATGTGGATCGAGGTGTACACGGACGACAACCAGCGCCACGTTTACGAGATCACCAAGGTGATTCGCGGCGTCCTCGACAACGCCGCCTCGCTCGACCAGGCGCTCGCGGCCAAGACGGACCAGCTGTGGCTGCAAACGTCCGAGGGCCCCAAGGAGACGTCGACCAAGCTTCAGGTGATGGCGCAGCCGATCGGCGTGCTCGCGGCGAGCCAGGCGGATGCGCATCCCACGGGCAAGGGCGCCGTCTGTCCCACCGCCCCCAAGTGCAAGACCGTGGGCGCAAGCGGCTGCAGGCCTTAGTCCGGCGGTCCTGGCCGGCGCGGGATCACGTTCGGGCTAGATCCAGTCGATCTTGCGGAGCACGGCCGCGCTCGCACCCGCGATCAGCAGGCTGAAGGCCACCACGATCCAGAAGCCCGGGCCTTCCTCGAAGCGGAACGCGGTCTGCGCCTCGCTCATCCCGAACAGGCCGCCGATGGCCCCCACCCCCGCGACCACCACGGTCACGCCCG
>PMBG01000169.1:0-1218 GCA_003153755.1 Chloroflexota bacterium
TTGACCTCGAGCATGTCGCCGATCTCGTGAAAGATGCGCGCGAGGTCGGCGTTCGACAGGATCGCGGCGGAGTCCGGCTCGGTCATTGACTCCAATGGTAGCCCCAGCGGTCCCGCCCGCCGCGGACCGGTCGGCGCGTGTCGCGCCTCGAGCCTGGGAGGTTCCGGGCTACTGGCTCACGTCGGCGTGCCAGGCTTCAACGACGCGGTCACGTCCGGTCCGCTTGGCCGCATACAGGGCTCGGTCGGCGCGCTCCACGATGTCGTGTATAAGCTCGTCCGACTTGTTGGCCGTCGCCACGCCCACCGAAACGGTCACCTGCCTGTCGACGCCGGCTTCGCTGAGGTCCAGATCCCGAACCGTCTGGCGAATACGCTCACCGATCTCGAGGGCGACACCCGGACCCGGATTCCGGAGAAGGACGATGAACTCCTCGCCGCCGTATCGGGCCGGTACGTCCTCCTCGCGAACGGACACTCCAATGCCGTTGCCGATCGCGCGAAGGACAAGGTCGCCGGCCTGATGTCCGTACTCGTCGTTGAGCTTCTTGAAGTGATCCACGTCGATAGCCACGATCGCGACCCTGTCCGTGGTGCGGCGGCGGCTCGCCAGGAGCTTGCAGTACTCGTCGAAGTAGCGTCGGTTGGGGAGCTGCGTGAGCTGGTCGGTTCTTGCCTCCGACTCGGCCGCCTGGTGCGAGTAGACACGTGCCAGAGCGGCCGATGTCTCATGCGCGGCGGCATTGAGAAGCCGGACGGCGTACTCCGGCCATGGGTCTCCGGTCCGGCGAGACAGCACGATGGCGCCGGCGATGGATCGGCCGGACTGCAACGGCGCGGCCAGGATGTTCCGGAGGCCGTATGCGTCGCGCAGGCGGTAGGCGATGCGATCGGCGATCTCGCGGGCCCGCTCGTCGTCGGCCGTGGGGCCTTCGTTCCGCACCTTCGACCGGACATTGCGGCGGAGCTCGGCAGTGGCGACGTTCGCGGCATTCGCGGCGCCGGCGGACGGCCCGGTCCGATCCACGGGATCCTGCCAGAGCGGCGACAGCTCTCCTTCGGCAAGATGCAGCGGGGCGCCGGCCGGCTGCGGGCGAGGGAGACCGCGCAAATGCCTTGTGGCGACCGGCTCCAGCTGACGAAGCGGCATCACGGTGTTGGAGGTAGGTGCGCCGGGGAGCATCGATACGAACGTGACGTCAAGCACCGTGCTGCCCGG
>PMBG01000169.1:1228-3964 GCA_003153755.1 Chloroflexota bacterium
TGGCGGCGCTCGGTCTCCATGCCGGTGACGCGCGCATTCATGACGGCGGAGCCGGCGAGCGCGGTCAGGGCCACCGAGAGCAGCAGGTCGGTGACGCTGCCGTCCTGGAAGTACTGATACAGACCCTTCCCCACTAGCAGAACGACGCTCCCGGTCAGCAGCAGCCACGTGAGGGCTACGCGTTCCGGCCGCCCTCCCGGGCTCGCGCCGGAGGGCTTCGGGGTCACAGACTGGTTCACCTTGTAAGGATGCCGCAAGCGGGCCCGGTTCTCCTGCCCGTTGCACCGGTACTGGCGGGTTAGTCCGGCCGGTACTTCCGTTCGGCGNNCCGGGTCCGTTGACCCGTTCGGCGCGTACGGACTAAACTCCGAATTGGTCCCCGTGTCGCCAGTGCGCGCCCGGACCTGCCCCAAATCGCTTCGGAGGATTCCTCCCTCAGTGGAGACCGGACCCAGTACCTGCGGCGCCAGACGCGCACCCGCGCGACTCGCCGAGGGCTCTTTCATGGTCCGCTTCGACCTCTAGCGGCAGCGCCACTCTGGTGCTCCCCTCGATGAGCGATGCGGATCCCATCCGCAGACGCGCCGTCGAGGTGGCAGATGCTCTATCTGAGCCAGGTGATTGGCCGGCCTGTGCGCGACCAGCTCGCAGAGCCGATTGGGAAAGTAGCCGACTTGATCGTCGCCATCGGCGACCGCTATCCGCCCGTGACCGGAATCGTCGTGAACACGAACGGGCGCGAGATCTTCCTGCACTGGAAGACCGTGGCGTCGCTCGATGTGGGTGGCGCCACGTTGAGCACGACCGCGATCGACATCGGGAAATTCCACCAGCGTGAGAACGAGATCCGACTGAAGCTCAACCTGCTCGACCGGCAGATCGTCGACATCGACGGCCGCAAGGTCGTCCGAGTGAACGACCTGCGCCTGGACGAGGTCGAGGGTTCCCTTCATCTGGTCGCGGTCGATGTGGGCCCGTCGGGACTGCTGCGCCGGCTCGGCATCGAGGGACCATATCGGACGATCGCCCGAGGTCTGCGCCGCGAGGTGCCGGAGCGGTACATCGACTGGGAGGATGTCGATCCGGTAGAGCGCACGATCGCCAGCGTCAAGCTTCGCGTTCCCCATGGCGGCCTCGCCGAGCTCCATCCCGCGGACCTGGCAACCATCATCGACCAGCTCAGCCGCAGCGACCGCGTCGGTGTCATCACCGCCCTGGACGACGAGACCGCGGCGGATGCGCTGGGCGAGATGGAACCCGAGACGCAGGTGGACATCCTGGAGGACCTGGAGCCCGAACGAGCCGCCGACATCCTCGAGGAGATGGACCCGGACGAAGCGGCGGACCTGGTCGCCGACCTTTCCGACGAGAGCCGGGTAGAGATCCTGGGCCTCATGGAGAAGGAAGAGGCCGAAGAGGTCCGCGAACTCATGACCTACGACGAGGACACGGCCGGCGGCATCATGACCACCGAGTACGTCGCTGTGCCCGCGAATCTGACGGCCGGCCAGACCATCGACCGCCTGCGCGAGCTCGAACCAAACGCCGAGACGATCTACTACGTCTACGTCACCGACGACGACAACAAGCTCGTGGGCGTGCTTTCGCTCCGCGACCTGATCGTGGCCAAGCCGGGCACGAAGATCTCCACGTTCATGTACGACGAGCCCGTTGCCCTCCGGACCGGCGCCAGCCAGGAAGAGGCCACCGAGCTGGTCGCGCGATACAACCTCCTGGCCGTCCCGATCGTGGACGAGGAAGGGCACCTGGAAGGGATCGTCACAGTCGACGACGCGATCGACACGCTGCTGCCCCAGCCGTCCAAGCGCCACTTCCCCAACATCTTCAACCGGGGCGGACCTGACCGATGAAGGCTCCGAGCCTCAGCTTGAGTCCTCGGGCCGTAAATCGAGTTCGCTTCGCGGCAATCCTGGGCGTCCTGGGCCCGGGCCTGGTCAGCGGCTTTGCCGACAACGACGCCGGCGGTATCACCACGTACTCCGTGGCCGGCGTGAAGTACGGCTACGAGTTGCTGTGGGTTCTGCTGGCCAGCCAGATCGTGCTTTTCTTCACCCAGGAGGTGGGGGCGCGCCTTGGGCTCGCCACCGGTCAGGGGCTCACCGGACTCGTGCGCGAGCGGTTCGGAGTCCGCTGGGTCACGTTCCTCACGATCACGATGCTCATCGCCAACATCGGCTCGATCGTTGCCGAGTTCGCCGGAACCGCCGCGGCCCTGAGCCTGTTCGGGGTCGCGCCCGCGATCAGCGCAGCGATCGCGGCTACGGTGGTGATCCTGCTCATCACCCGCGGAAGCTTCGGCAAGGTTCAGTACCTCTTCGTTGCCGTGGGGATCGGAGTATCGCTGGCGTATTTCGCGTCGGCGCTGATGTCGCACCCGGATTGGGGCACGGCCTTCCACTCGCTGATCGTTCCGAGCCTGGCACACAGCGGCTCGAGCACCGGCGCGTACTGGCTCGCGGTTGTGGCGACCGTCGGCACGACGATCACGCCGTGGGGCCAGGCGTTCATCCAGTCCTACTGTGCCGACAAGCGGCTTGGGCCGGAGGATCTCATCGGCGAGAGGCTCGACGTGGGACTTGGCGCGCTTCTGACCAATCTCATCGCCGCGTTCATCGTCGTTGCGTGCGCCGCGGCGCTCTACTCGCATAACGTAACGATCGACACGAACAATCCAAACGCCGTCGCCGAGATCGCAAAGGCCCTGGCACCGCTCGC
>PMBG01000169.1:3982-4364 GCA_003153755.1 Chloroflexota bacterium
TTCCGTGAGGCTCCGGCTTTCTACGGCCTGATCATCTTCTTCATCGTCATCGCCGCGTTCTTCGTCTTGATCCCCGGCCTTCCGCTCGTTCAGGTGATGTTCATGGCGCAGGTCGTGAACGCGCTGCTCCTGCCGTTCGTGCTCGTGTTCGTCATGGTTCTGGCCTCGGACAAGAAGCTGATGGGTCCGCTCGTCAGCGGCCGCTTCCTGCAGGTCGTGGGGTGGGCCGGCACCGGACTTCTCGTGATCCTGTCGCTGACACTCGCCTGGTCGTCGTTGTTCGCCTCGGCCTGAGGCGGCGATGCGCGCGGCGCCGGCGCCGATCGTGCCGGCACCGTGGGAAGATGGCGGCGTGAACGACGACGCGAACCAGAACGCTGAA
>PMBG01000011.1:0-20173 GCA_003153755.1 Chloroflexota bacterium
TCCTTGCCATCGTCGCGGAATGACTCGGCGATCGCGGTCGCGATCTCCGCGGCCTTGAGGCGAAGCAGCGCCGGCTGGTCCGAGGTGGCCACGACCACGACCGAACGCGCCAGGCCCTCGGGGCCGAGTTGCTCATCGATGAATTCCTGGACCTCGCGGCCCCGCTCGCCGATCAGGGCGATCACGTTGACGTTGGAGGAGGCGTGGCGGGCGATCATTGCCAGGAGCGTCGACTTGCCGACGCCCGACCCGGCGAAGATGCCGAGACGCTGGCCCTTGCCCGCGGAGAGGAGCCCGTCGAGGGCGCGCACGCCGGTGGAGATCGGCGTCGAGATGCGGGCGCGGCCGAGGGGATGCGGCGCGGCGCCGGTCACCACCTTGTAGTCGGCGATGAGCGGGCCCATGCCGTCGAGCGGCCGGCCGAAACCGTCTATGACGCGGCCCAGCAACGCCGGCCCGATCGGGACGCGGAACTGCTGCTCGCGCAGGCGGACGGCCGAACCGGGCCGCACACCGGACAGATCGCCGAACGGGACGAGCGTGATGAGGCCGTCCTTGAAACCCACGACCTCGGCGCTGACCATGCCCTCCGGCTCCAGGTCGATCCAGCAGATCGAGCCGAGCTGGAGGATCAGCCCGGCCGCCTCCACGGTTGTGCCGATAACACGGACGACCTCGCCGGTTGCCTGGAAGCGCGATGCCGCCTCGGACGCCTCGAGTAGATGCCGCAGCAACGGCGACATCGACTCACCCCCGTCGAAGTGCGTGCGTGCGTGCCGCCTTGGGAGCAACGCGCCGACGCTGCCGTTACCGGGATACGTCATGCGACATCCTCTTCCGCGACGCCGCGGGCAATATTGGGAATGGCTCGGTCAAGGGCGATGCCGATCTCCTCGAGTTGCGCCTCGAGACCGGCCTCCACGAAACCGTGGTCGTAGCGAAGCGTGCAGCCGCCGACCGGCAGAGTCGGATCTCCCTCGAAGAGCCACTTCTTGCCGAGATAAGCACGTCCGTGCAGTGCTTCCCAGGCCTGCGATACCGGCTCGACCGCGGCCGGATTGAGCATCACGTGAGCCTCNNGCGACGGACAGCGCCAGCTCGGCGATCGAGTGGGCGATCTCCGATGTCCGTTCTGGAGCGACTTGCTCCATTCGTGCGGCAAGAGCGGCGGCGCCTTCGATGACACCACGCAGCTCGGCTTCGGCCCGGTTCCTGCCGATCTCGTAGCCGCGGTCCTCGGCCACGCGCTCGACGCGGGCGAGTTCCTCGTCGGCCGCGGCCTGATCGAGTGACACGCCCACCACACCGGCCGACTGTGCCGCCGCGACCATCGCGATCGCGCCGGGACTGCCCTGGCCGCCGCGATTGGTGCTGCGGTTCCGGCCGCGGAAGACGCTTCCGGGATCTGCCCCGGTCTGGCCCGCGGGCGCCGAAGGCGGGATGGGTGCTGCCGCAGCTCGTGACGTGAGTCTGCCGGGCGGGTTGGTGTACCCGGGACTCGCGGGCGACGACGTCGCAGCCGAGCCCTGCCCCGAGCCGTCGGGGCGGATGAGGTGCCAGTTAGACGAAGGCATCTTCGGCTCCTCCGCGGTTGATCGCGATCTGGTCTTCGTCCTCGAGCTTCTTGATGGTGTCGATGATCCGCTGCTGCGACTCCTCGACCGCCTTCATCCGCACCTGGCCGGCGATGCTCATTTCCTCACGCAGCATCTCGGCGGCGCGCTGGGACATGTTCTGGAAGAACTTGAGACGCAGTGCCTCGGTAGCCGGGCGCAGCGCGAGGGCCATGTCCTTGGCATCGAGTTCGCGGATTACGCGCTGCATTGCGCGGTCGTCCAGGAGAACGATGTCGTCGAAGACGAACATGAACCGGCGAACCTCGTCCGCCAGCTGGGAGTCCTGCTCGCCGAGTGCCGAAAGGATCTGCCGCTCGTTCGTCCGGCCCACCTGGTTGAGAACATGCGCGAGCGGCCGAGTGCCGCCGACGGACGTCACTTCGGTCACGACAGACGACAGCTTCCGGCGAAGGCCGTCTTCCACGACCTGCACCGCTTCGGGGGTGATCTGCTCGGTCAGGGCGATCCGCTTGGCGACTTCCACCTGCACGGGCGGCTCGAGCTGAGTCAGGATCTTGGCCGCGGTCCGCGGGTCGATGTGAGCCAGGACGATAGCCATCGTCTGCGGGTGTTCGTCCGCAAGAAGGCCTGCGGCCTGCAGCGGATCCAGGTCGCGCATGAAGTCGAACGGGATGATCTGCTGCGCCGCGTGTACGCGCTCGAGAAGCTCGCGAGCCTTGCCGGACCCGAAGGCCTGCCCAAACAGTTCCAGGGCGTAGTTCTCGCCGCCGGGCAGGACGCCGGCGTGCGCAAAGAGACCGGCGTAGGCCTCCTCGAGGATCGCGTCGCGAGTGTTCGAGTCCACTGCGGGCATCCGCATGAGCTCGAGCGCAACCCGGTCCAGTGCCTCCGGCGGAAGGCGGGCCAGCAGTTTCGCGGATGCCTCGGTGCCGAGCGTGATCAACAGTGCCGCGGCCTTGCGCGGACCGGATAGAGCCAGCGTCGCGGCTTCAGGACTCATCGTCGTCGGTCATCTTCACGGAGCCAGCCGTGCATCAGGCCGACCAGAGCATCGGGGCGCTCATCGGCCACCATGCGGAGCCGTTCCTGGATTCGCGCCTGAGGTGTGGCGCTGGGGACGTCTGCGGCGGCAGCTTCACCCGGCTGGCCCGTGCTGGCCGGGATGCCGGCCCGGTTGGGAGCCGGAGCGAAGCTGGGCACGGAGCCGGCCGGACCCAGGTCCAGCACAGTCTCCTCGGCCTTGCGGCGGAGCGCGCCCATGTTCATCCACATGAGGAGAAGCATCACGAGCGCGAAACCGGCGCCGATGATCGTGCCGCTCATGCTCGTGACGGCGGTGATGGGACTCGATGCCGACGCCGACGCTCCCGACGCCCCCGCCGGCGCGGCTGATGCCTGCGCGGCGAAGGGCAGAGCCTGAACGGCGACCACATCACCACGTGTCGTGTCCGAGCCGATCGCCGCGGCGATGCTCGTCTTGAGGGTGTCGGCGGTGAGGGTTCCCATGGCAGCCTGGTCGACCAGAACGGCGACCGAGATCTTCTTCACGACGCCCGGCTCGGTGATGACGTGCTGGATCGTCTGGGAAACGCTGTAGTTGACCGTGGTCTCGGCGTGGAGGTAGTTCGATCCTGTACCGGCCGTGCTTCCGGCGGCGGCAGCGGCGGCCGACGAGCCGGGCGACGCGGTCGGTGCGGCGCTGGCGGCCGTGGTGGGTGCCGCGCTGGACGTCGAGTTCTCGCACAGCCCCGGGTAGGACGGCAGGCCTGGGACGTTGGAGTTGGTGCCGGGGATGCCGCAGGCGCCGCCGCTCGACGTCGCCCCGTATGTCTCGATGATCTGGTGGATGCTCACGGGAGGGTTGCTGCCCGTGGCCGCGTAGCTGGTGATCTGCTGCTCGACCTTGCTGGTATCCACGTCGGCCGAGACGGCCACGGACGCGTGATTGGGTCCGAGCGCGATCGCGATCAGGTTCTCGATCTTCGCCTTGAGCTGCTGCTCGACGAGGTCCTTGGCCTGTGCGGCCGTGGAGACTGTCGATCCGGCGGCTCCGGCGAGCGTGTGACCCTTGTCGTCGGTCACGACGACGTTGTCGGTGCTGAGCCCCTGCACGGACTTGGCCGTGGTGTTGACGATGGCCTGCACGAGGCCGCTCGACGGCGTTTGCCCGCCGCTCATGGTGAGGACGATCGCGGCGCTGGCCGGCGTGTCCTGCGACGTGACGGCGCCGGACTGCGCAAGCACTATCGAGACGCGAGCCGAAGAGACGCCTTCCATCGCCGAGATGGTCTTCGTCAGCTCGCCCTCCAGGGCTCGCTGGTACGTGACGTTCTGATCGAACGCGGACGTCCCGAAGCCCTGCTTGTTGAAGAGGTCCCAGCCCTGGGCCGTGCTGCTGCCGTCGGTGTTGACCCCGGCGGCGGCGGCCGCGACCTTCGCGTTCCCGATGGCGCTTACCGGCACTTCGATGGTCGCGCCGGCGTCGGTCAGCTGGTAGGGGATGTTCGCGGCCTTGAGAGCGGCCTCGATCGTGCCCGCGTCGGCGGCCGAGAGCTTCGTGAAGGCGGGCGTGAACTCCGCCTTGCTCGCGAACATGACCATGACGGCGATCACCGCGACCGCCATGGCGGCGGCACCGATGATCCCGATCCTCTGGGTGATCGAGAGTTGCTTCAGGACGGACTGAACCTGGTCGTTCATCGCTCAGCCACCATCACACCTGAGTCCGCATGATTTCCGAGTAGGCCTCGAGGAGCTTGTCCCGGACCGCCGTCACGGTCTTGACGCTTACCGAGGCTTCTTCCATCTGGAGCATCACCGTATGGAGATCCGCCGAACCGCCCCCGGCGAAGTTCGCCATGGAGGCGTCCGCGGACGTGAGCTGGGTGTTGATCTGGCCGAACGCCTGGCTGAGCGAGTCGATGAAGCTGCCCCCCGACGTGTTCCCGCTTCCGTCGACCGCGCCGGCACCGTTGAGCGTGCTGGCGCCGGAGATCGGGTTCGTGCCGGAGANNGCCGGAGATGCCGGAGATGCCGCTGATCGGAAGCATCGCTCGCCTACCCCTTGCCGAGGTCGATGGCGTCCAGGGCTTGCTGTTTCGCTGCCTGGGCGACGGTCGAGTTGACCTGGTACGAACGCGCGGCACCCATCATGTCCGTCATCTCGGAAGCTACGTCCACGTTGGGGTAGTTCACGAAGCCGGTCTGATCCGCGTCTGGGTTGTTGGGGTCGTAGACACGGGTATTTGGGCGGTTCGGCCTGACGATGGCCACTGCGGAGACGCCCTGAGCCGCGCTCATCGGGCCCATCTGCTGGGCCTGGAAGACGACCGCCTCGACCTGATACGGCTGACCGACCTGGCCACCCGCGGTTCGGGTCGTCTGGGCGTTCGCGAGGTTGCTGGCGGCGACGTCCATCCGCAATCGCTGGGCAGTGAGGCCCGAGGCGGCGATGCGGATCGTGTCGAATACGCTCATTTATCGCTTCCTTTGGAGTTCGGTGGGTAGCTCCCCGAGTTCTTTTCGTTGCCCATCAGCCCACCGAGACAGTCCGCATCTTCGGTTGCCTGATAGGTCCTCGGTATCGGGGTCCACCCTAGGACCCGGGACCATTGGTACGACCCTCGCTCGGTATAGCGGACCTCCCCGGACGAACCCTCCGAGCGGGGTACTCCGGCGGGAGGGGTGAGGGTGGGTACCCGTTCCGGGAGCCACGCTGGGCCGTTTGCATGCCGCGCCGGGCGCGCCGGCGCACCACGAAAGAAAGTGGCGGCCATACACTGGTGCGACCATGGATCTAGGCGCATCCGGCTCCCTCGACAAGGTGGAACTCGCCTACGTCGGCGACCCCGCCGAAGACGGGGTGCCCGATTCGGGGGCGGCCACCGGATCCCCGGCCGGTGCGGTGGCAATCGACGAGCCGCCCATCGGCTGGCGCCCGGCGGACGAGCGCACGCCGGCACGCCACCTGGCCGGCGCGGAGCTGTGGGCCCGCGTGGACGCCGAGACATCTCCGGACTCCGCGGCGGCGGCTCTCGCGAGAGCCGAGTCNNACGGACGTGGGCCTTCAGTTCTGCCGCCGATGCCCCGAGGAATTGGCGGCGCGGGTTCTCGCCACGGGCCGAGCCGGCCACGGTCGATGCCGCGCCGGCGGCGGCCTGCTTGGCTTCCCGGCGCCGCGCGGCTCCCGCACGACGGCCGCGATCCTTCGCGTCTCACCTCCGGCCCAGAGAGACGCCGCCGCCGTGGCCGATCGGACACGAGTGGCGCCCGGCGCCCTCCGGCGAGCCGCCAGGCAGGCGCCGCCCGCCAACGCCGGAGCCGCGCTCTACGCCGCGCGCGTCCTTCGCGACCCCTCCGGCCTGTTCGAGTGGCAGGTCCAGCAGCGCGCTCGTGGGTCCGACCGACGTCGGACGGCAACCGCCGCGCTTGCCCAGATGGTGGCCACGAGTGAGGAGTTCTACGAGCTCTACCGCGATTCCCAGCGGCAGCGACGCGAGTTGGAACGCAACCAGCGCCGGCTCGACCGGCTTGCCCGCCAGACGCTCCAGGCGAGCGAGCTCGAGCGGGCCCGAATAGCGCATCAGATCCACGACACCGCCGCGCAGTCCATGGTGAGCGCCTTCCGCTTCCTCGACGCCGCTCGAGCCTACGCGCAGGGACATCCGGGACAGTCGGTGGACTCGCTCCTGGACAACGCGTCGGAGCGCATGGTGACCGCGATCAAGGAGGTGCGCGCCGTCCTGGCCGACCTCATGCCACCTGGGCTCGAGGAGCTTGGCGTATCCCAGGCAATTCGAAGCCGCATCGGATCGCTCTCGGCCGAGTCCGGCATGGAGATGACGCTCGACGGCGAGCTGCCCCGCCTCGACGACCTCGTGGAACGGACGCTCTACGGCATGGTCGTGGAGGCTGTCACGAACGCGGTCCATCACTCCCAGGCACGTAGCGTCCGCACCGAGCTGCGCGTGACGAAGAACCGTGCGGTCGTGACGATCGCCGACGACGGCCAGGGTTTCGATCCGGCGGCGGCCGAGCGCCGGCGGAAAGGCGGAGGTCTGGGACTACTGGGCATCTCACGCCAGGCTCAGTGGCTCGGCGGCGCCGCCTCGGTGCGCAGCTCGATCGGTCGCGGAACGCTCGTACGAATATCGATCCCAATTGCCCGACACACGGGCTCTCGGGCAGGCTACCCTGGTAGCGGCAGCGAGCCTGCCGCCGGAGGACGGAGCGGAGAAGTGACATCGTGAATGAGAAGACGCGAGTCCTGCTGATCGATGACCACGAGATGGCCCGGCGCGGCCTGCGGGCGATGCTCTCCGCGGCCGATTGGGTCGAGGTCGTAGGCGAGGGTGATTCCTGCGAGTCCGGCGTGAAGCTCGCGGAGGAACTGCAGCCCGACATGGTGTTGCTCGACATCAGAATGCCGGGCGTAGACGGCCTGGCCTGCCTGGAGCGCATCAAGGCACGCCTTCCACGCATCGCGGTCGTGATCGTCACGCTCTACGACGACCGCCGCTACGTGCTGGAGGCGATCCGCCGCGGCGCCGCCGGCTACCTGCTCAAGGACGCGACCACGGCCGAAGTCATCCAGACCCTCCACAACGTCACGAACGGCCAGCTCGCCGTGGAACCGCAGCTTCTCCGCGAGGCCCTGGCGACACGCGATGAGGCGAAGCCGGCCGGAGAATCCGCCCGCCAGCGTGCCGAGCAATACGCGCTCACGCCTCGGGAACATGACGTCCTCCTGCTCGTCGCCGAGGGGCTTACGAACAAGGAGATCGGCGGCAAGCTTTCGATAACCGAGGACACGGTGAAGAAGCACGTCCAGAACATAATCTGGAAGCTCCGCGCCGCGGACCGCACCCAGGCCGCGATCATGGCCTTGAAGTTGGGGCTCCTCGAAGACCCGATCTGAGCAATTCGTTGGCACCAGTCAACGGTTTCGGCGTTCGCCTCTCAGGGAAGACCCTTATAGGGTCAAGTCCTAAGGGCTTTCCCCGACACCTCAGGCACTTATGGCATCCAACGATCTGCTCCCAGCGGCACTCGTCAGCACCGGAACTGCTCCGGCAGCGATCCAGAAGCCTGCGCCCCAACCGGTGTCGGCACAGAAGGATCGTTTCGCCAAGCAGGCCGGTCCGGACGTGTCCTTCAAGGGGCCGGACGGGATGACTGAGGCGTACGCCGTCTTCCAGATCGACCCGGAGAGCAAGCAGCTCCAGGTCATGGTGGTCGACGCCCAGGGTCAGGTCTTGCGCGTGATCCCGCCGAAGTCCGTCTCGCAGATGGTGGAAGCGATGGGCCGCTACCGGGGCTAGTCCCGGCGCCGACCTCGAGCTCCATTCCGGCACCCCTGGTTCGAGTGCGCCTCCACGCCACCCGCGCCCCCTCGCAACCGGGACCGGCACCGGGGACCACCGCTCAAGTCCCCCACGATTTCGACCGATGCCCCGCGTGGATCGCGGCGGTTCCAGCTGCCGCGGCAAGCCGCTCAAGGGATCGAGACTCCAATGACGCTAACCCTTTCAGAAGCGGGCCAGAACGTCGTCGCAGGGACATTCGGGCGTGCGATGAAGCACGCCGGCGAGGCCCTGGGTTCGATGTGCGGCCAGGTCATCGAAGTCCAGACGCCGCAGCTAAAGCGCTGTTCGGCCGCGGATGTGCTGACCATGGCGGGCGGCGCCGAATCGATCGTGCTTGCCGTCTACCTCGGAATCACCGGCTCGCTCCAGGGTCATGCGCTCCTGCTCTTCTCGCCCGCCGACGCGCACCGGCTCGCCCAGATCCTCCTCGCGGGCTTGCTGGGTCCGGGCGAACTCCCGATGGAGGAGACGGCGGACGTGCTGGCCTACGACGAACTCGAGCTTTCCGCGCTGCAGGAGGCGGGCAACGTCACCATTTCCGCGTTCCTGAACGAGCTCGGGATGCACTTGCACGAGCCTGTCCAGCCGACGCCACCGCAGGTCGTGATCGAGATGGCGGGAGCCGTGCTCGACGCCGTCCTGCTCGACCTTGTGGGTGAGGCCGACCAGGTGCTGGCCGCCAAGACCACGTTCTCCGAGGGTGGCCGGGCCATAGATGGGACCATGTTCGTCCTCCCCCGCGCCGATAGCCTCCGAGTACTTCTCGACGCACTCGGGGCGATCGGAATATGACCCTTACCGAAAGCCCCAGTCTGCTGGTGGCCGGCATCGGCGAGATGGTCCTCAGTTCAACTCCCGGGGATCACCTCGTTGCCTACGGCCTCGGCTCGTGCATCGCGCTGGCGATCTGGGATCCCCGAACACACGTGGGCGGTCTCGCCCACTTCATGCTTCCGGCGGGCCCCGCAAACGACGCGAGCCCGGTCAAGTTCATCGATACAGGCCTGGACACCTACTTCAAAGCACTGGAGGCCAAGGGCGCCTTCCTCAACCGAAGCGTACTCAAGGCCGCCGGCGGCGCGGCAATGCTGACCGTCGGTGGCGGCCTCGCCATCGGCAAGCGCAACGAGGAATCGCTTCGGGCAGCCCTCACCGTGAGAGGACTAACCCTGGGCGCAACCGCGATCGGCGGAACTGCCGGTCGTACCGTTCAACTCGAGGTGGCCGACGGCCGATTCCTCATCAAGAGCCTTTCATCAATCACTGAGCTGTAGTTCGAGTTAGGAGCACCGGCGATGGCAAAGATCCTCGTCGTGGACGACGCGGCCTTCATGCGTCTGCGGGCGGCCAAGTTGCTCGTCGAGGCTGGCCATCAGGTCATCGAAGCCGAGAACGGGCGACTGGCGGTCGAGATTTACCTTCGAGAGCGGCCCGATTGCGTCCTCATGGACATAACGATGCCCGAGATGGACGGCCTAGAAGCACTCGCTGAGATCCGTGCGAAGGATCCCCATGCCCGCATCGCCATGCTGACCGCAATGGGCCAGCAGGCGATCGTNNATGGACGCGATAAAGCGTGGAGCTCGCGACTTCGTGGTCAAGCCGTTCGCACCGGATCGCGTCCTCGCGGCCGTGAACAAGCTTCTGGCCGCCTGATCAACTCGAGCTGCGCAAGCGGCTTCCAGTCCGAGTCGGAGCTCATATGGCCCGGATTCGCGTCCTGATCGTCGATGACTCGGCCTTCATGCGCCATGCGCTGGGGCGCCTGCTTGGGGAAGTCGAGTCGCTGGAAGTCGTGGGCTCGGCCGCGAACGGCGAAGACGGTCTGGCCATGGCCCGGGAGCTGAAGCCGGACGTCATCACGCTCGATGTCGAAATGCCCGTCCTCGACGGGCTCGGCATGCTCAAACGGCTGATGATGGAGACGCCCACCCGCGTCGTCATGCTTTCGAGCCGGACCACCGCAAACGCCCAGATCACCCTCGACTCACTCGAGTTCGGCGCGATCGATTTCGTGCCGAAGCCCTCGGGCTCACTCTCGATCGACATCGGCCGTGCGGGCGACGAACTCGTCGCGAAGATCGAAGCTGCCGCCGCGATGTCCCAGGCCGCGTTCCTGCGGCACAAGCAAGTCGCGGCAATGAACCTGACGCTTGCCGCCAATGCCGCCGCCAAGGCAGCCGCCTTCGCGGCGTCGATCAACCCGCCGGCGGCCTCTTCGCCGACCGGACCCGCCGACGTAGAGGCGGGCATGGCCCCGCCCAGAGCCATGGCCGGCACCGCGCCTAAACGCCCGCCGCGCTCCCAGGCTCGAATAGCCGCCCGCAAGCTCGTGGTAGTGGCATCGTCCACGGGCGGGCCCAGCGCGCTCCACGCGTTCGTCAAGGGTCTCCCCGCCGACCTCGGCGCGGCCGTGGCGATAGTGCAGCACATGCCGCCGGGCTTCACCGCTTCGCTCGCGGCGCGCCTGGATTCCGTAGGGCAGCTTCGGTGCGCCGAGGCCACGTCCGAGGATGTGCTCGTCGAGAACGAGATCCTGGTGGCCCCCGGAGACCGCCACATGATCTGCTCCACGAGCGGACGCATTCAACTCGTCCACCTCCCGCCCGTGAACGGCGTCCGTCCGGCGGCGGACGTGACGCTCCAGGCCGTCGCTCCGATCTGGAAGGATCGGCTCCTGTGCGTAGTACTGACGGGCATGGGTTTTGACGCCCGCGACGGTGCCCGGGCAGTCAAACATCACGGCGGAACCGTCTACTCGCAGGACGCCGCCACGGCAACGATCTACGGCATGCCCGCGGCGGTGGCCGAGGCCGGGCTCTCCGACGGAGTCATTCCCCTGTACGAGATGGCCGCCGCGGTCGCCCGTTGGTGTGGAGCCGAGAACGCATCCAGGGGCGCGGATCCGGCCGGACTCCGGCGGCTGGACGGCCAATCCTCAATCGCTTCGTGAGGAGGGGTCGTTATCGGTAATAACCCCTACTCCTGTGGTGCATGAAAGAACCGACTCCTAAGACGAACGCCTTGGGTCGGACCCTGTCCGGCCAGTTGATGTAAGGAGAAAACCGCCGTGGCCGAGAAGCCAATGTCCGGAGGCAGCGGTCGGTCCGGTGAGCTGCAGATCGTGGTCTGTGAACTCGCGGACGAGCACTATGGCCTGGACATCGCAAAGGTCTTCGAGATCATCCGCCATCAGCCGATCACGCCGGTACCGCGAGCTCCCCAGTTCGTGAAGGGCGTCATCAATCTCCGCGGGCGGATCGTCCCGGTCGTGGATCTGCGCGGCAGGTTCAGCATGCCTGAGGTCGAGCCCACCAAGGAAACGCGCATCGTCGTCGCCGAGAGCTCTCACACCCGCGTGGGCCTCATCGTTGACAGCGTCTCAGAGGTCCTGCTCCTCCCCGTCGACGCGGTCGAATCCACTCCGGAGGTCGCGGCCGGCGCCGACGCCGAGTATCTGCGCGGAATTGCCAAGCTCGGCGACCGCCTCGTCCTGCTGCTCGAGCTCGACGGCCTGTTCGGCCTCGAAGACCAGAACGCGCTGGCCGGGGCCGCCTGACCATGAGAGTCCAAATCGTCAACCGTTACGTCCAGTCGGCCCTGAACGTAATCAGCAAGGAAACGGGCCAGCCGGTTGAGCGCGGCGGCTTGCTGCTCGAGGGCAATCCCTACACCACCGAGGATGTGACCGCCGTCATCGGCGTGAGCGGTCAGCTCACCGGCTCCCTGTATCTGTCGATGTCCGAAGCGGTCGCCCTGCACTTGATCAGCACCGTCCTCGGTCAGGAAACGACCGAACTGGACGACCTGGGCCAGAGCGGCATCGCCGAGATGGCGAACGTGATCGCCGGCACCGCCGGCATCGGGCTTGCCGAGGAAGGCATCCACACAATCATCAACCCGCCGCTCGTGCTGGTGGGACGCGGGGCACGGCTTTCGACGGTGGAGATCCAGCGCCTGGTCGTGCCGCTCACCACTACCTTCGGCGACATCAAGCTCCACGTCGCACTCCGAGAGGCTGTGTGACATGCAGTTGACCTTCGATCTGCAGCCGGGTGACGACCGTCTATTCACCGACGAGTCGCTCGAGCAGATCGAGCGGATCGAACAAGGTCTGCTCGTTCTCGAGCACGATCTCGATTCGGCGACGGTCAACGAGGTATTCCGGGCCGCTCACACCCTGAAGGGCTCGGCGGCGACTATCGGCCACCGGCGAATGGCGGAACTCACCCACGCGATGGAGGATCTCTTCGGAGCGTTCCGAAGTGGAACTCTGGTGGATGTGAAGCCCTTCGCCGACGTCCTCCTGGCCACGATCGACGTGCTTCGCGCGCTCGTCGCCGAGGTACAGGAAGGCGAGACTCTCGCCAACGATCCCGAGACTCTCACCAGGCAACTTCGCGAGCTTCTCTCCAGTGCCACCGCCGCGGCCGCCGCGCGCTCGTCCGTAGGCCGACCGACGGCCAAAGCCACGCCCGCCGTCGTGGCGGACAACGCCTCGCATGCGTCCCCAGCCACCGCGGCTGCCGACGCCGATGCCGAGGACGCCGCGGGCCAGATCGCCGAGATGATCCAGGAAGAAGGCGTCAGCAACATCGCCGTGGCGCCGCTCATCCTTCGGCTTCTCACCGAATCCCCGGGCGGATACGAGCCGCGCTCGATCTTCGTCTGCCGCATCGACCCGATGAGCGAGTGGCAGTCCGTTCGTCTGCTCCAGCTGTCGCTCGAAGCCGAAGAGACGGGCGGACTCGTTGCCTCCGCACCGAGCCGCGCCGAAATCGAAGCCGGCCTTGGGACCACCCTCATGGCCATGCTCGTGCGCGGCCGGCCCGTGGAACTCCTGGAACTACGCAAGCGAATGGCCGCGATCGACGACGTCGTGGGAGTCGAGGCCGTGGCCGCCCCGCTCGGCAGCGCCGAGAACGAGACCGCCGCGGCGCCGCTCAGCGTCGACGTGTACACGATGGACGATCCGGCCCCGCCCCTCGGCGCGGACCGCACCGACGACCTGCACGCGATCCAGCCGTCGTCCGGCGAGCGCCGCCAGGCCGACCTGGGCGCCGAGGCCCGCGGCCTTCCGCCCACCGAGCGTATGGCAGTCGCGGGCGACCGCCTGAAGGCGGCACAGCAGACGATCCGTATCGACGTAGCCCGTCTCGACGAACTCATGAACCTCGTCGGCGAACTCGTCGTTCACAAGACGCGGCTCTCATCGAGCGCGCAGCTTCTCGCCGTCCGCCTGGGCGACGACCCGCTCGCCCGCCAGGCGGATGAGGACTCGCAGCAGTTCGCCCGCATCGCCGGCCAGCTGCAGGATCAGGTCACGGGCCTGCGCATGCTCCCGATCGAGACCGTCTTCAACCGCTTCCCGCGTGTCGTGCGCGACATCGCCGCACGACTCGACAAGGATGTGCAGCTGATCATCGAAGGCAAGGAAACCGAGCTCGACCGGTCCGTTCTCGAAGAGGTGGGCGACCCGCTCGGACATCTGGTCCGCAATGCGCTGGACCACGGCCTGGAATCCTCCGGCGAGCGGCAAGCGGCGGGAAAGCCCGCCACCGGCACCGTCCGGCTGACCGCGCGCCACGCAGACGGACGAATCCTCATCACGGTCGAAGACGACGGCCGCGGCATGAATCCCGCGTCGTTGCGCAAGTCCGTTGTCGAAAAGGGTCTGATGACCCGCGAGCAGGCCGACGCCACCAGCGACACCGAAATGCTTCGCGTCATCTTCGCGCCGGGATTCTCCACGGCAAAGGTCGTGACCGAGGTTTCCGGGCGCGGAGTGGGCATGGACGTGGTTCGCAACAACATCGAACGGCTCGGCGGTTGGGTGGACGTTTCGAGCGTTCCCGGCCAGGGAACCAAGGTTTCGCTTTCCCTGCCGCTGACGCTCGCGATCATCGGGGCGCTGCTCGTCAAGTCCGGCTCCCGCGTCTGCGCGCTGCCGCTCACGGGCGTCGTGGAAACCCTCCGCGTGGAACCCCGGACGCTGTCGCGGGTACGCGGCCGCAACGTCCTGACGCTGCGCGACCGCGTCATCCCAATCGAGCAACTCGAATGCGCGCTGGGGGACCCGCCCAGACCCCTCCAGACCAACGAGCGCGGCTTCGTCAACCTGGTCGTTGTCCGCTCGCGCGGCGCCGAGATGGCGCTCGCGGTGGAGCAGTTCGTGGGCCAGCACGAGATCGTTCTGAAGTCGCTGAGCGAAGTCACCGGCGAACGGAAGGGCCTGGCCGGAGCGACCGTCATGGCCGATGGCTCGGTGGGACTCGTCGTGGACATCGCCGCGCTCCTGGAGCGCTCGGTCGCCCGCACCGGTGCCACAGCCGGGGACATCCGGGCCGAGAAGGCTCCCGCCAGAAGCCGCCGCAAGGTCGCGTAGGGCCGGATCTCCGCAATCCAACAGATAGCGAAACGCCCGGCCGCGAGACCGGGCGTTTCGATTGCGCTACAAGGCGAGAGGCCTGGCGGATGGCTTGCTCAGGTGGCCGAGCAAGTCAACGTGGGATTCGGGTTGTTGTAGCCCGTGTAAGTCGAGTTGAACCCGAACGGCGTGTTGGCCTTCGAGGCGATCGCGCCGTTGTCCTTCGTGTTGACCGCGCTCACCGAGTTCCCCGAGGGCGTAACCGTGGCGTTCCAGGCACCGGTCTGGATCGTGTGCCCGGACTCCCAGGTCCACGTCACCTTCCAGGTCTTGGTGGCGACGGAACCCGAGTTGGTGACGGTCACGGTTGCGGTGAACCCGTTGGTGCCATTCCACTTGGCCTCGGAGATCGAGGCTGTGCACGTCGGAGTAGCCGGGGTCGGCGTGGGCGTGGGCGTCGGGGCCAGCGTCGGAGTCGGCGTGATCACCGGCGTCGGCACGGGCGTCGGCACGGGTGTCGGCGTGATCACCGGCGTCGGCACGGGCGTCGGCTCGGGTGTCACGACCGGGGTGGACGTGGGGATCGGCGTCGGGAACGGTTCGGGGCTGTTCCCGTTCGCGTAGCACGTCGGCGAGTAGATCACCGGAGTCCCGCCCGACGACGTGGCTTCGAAGGTGAACGTTGTGCCCTGACCCGGCTGGAGGCTCGTGTAAGGCAGACTGATTGCCTCGACGGTCGTGTCGTTCTTCCCGGTTCCGGCTCCGCCGATCCACCTCAGGAATTCGTTGCCGGACCAGTTCCAGGTAGCAAGCCACGAGGTGAGAACGATCGACCCGGTGTTCTTGATGTCCACCTGGCCGGTGAACCCGGTCGGGGTCGTGCTGTTGATCTTGTACGTGGCGGAGCAGCCGGAGCCTTCCGGCGGGTTGACGTTGTCCACGTTGCCGTAGCAGGTGTAGTTCTCCCACCACAGCGAGCCCCACGGATTAACCGACGCGTCGAAGCCCACGGTCGTGGACGCGCCGGGCTGGAGAGTGCCGTTCCAGTACATGTTCCGGGCCGTCGTGGTTGAGCCATTCTCCGTGAGAGTTGCCCCCCACGAGGTGTTGTACGAAGTCGATTGCCGACCGCCCGGCAGTACGTTGTTGCGGTTGCCGTAGTCGACATGGCTCCAGGTGACCGCCCACGAGTTCAGCGGCGCCGACCCAGTGTTGGTGACCGTCAGGAATGCCGCCAGTCCGGTACCTGTACCGTAGGACTTGACGGCAACGGAGCAGGACGTGCCGGCCTGCGCCGGGAGACTCGGAAGGACCGGATAGGCGTTCTTCACGAGCTGGACGAACTCGTCGGAGAACCACTCGCCGGCGCCCGGAGCGCCGGACATCGCGCCGGTCAGCTGAGTGGTGCCGTCCCAACCGGTGTAGAGGCCGTTGCTATCTACCTTGGGAGGCATGTTGGTGGGATCGCAGAAGGGATCCGGGTGCGCCGACGAGGCGTCACCGGTTCCATCCGACTCACCCGGAGGCTTGACCCATACGAATGCGATCAAATTGGCGGGCCAGCTGTGGTCCTTGGCAAACATTGGGTTGCCTGTCGGCAGCTCGCCGATTCCGGCGCCGACTGGATTGCACCAGGCCGCTCGCGGCGTTCGCTGATCGATCCTGGTGCCCTTGGCCGTGCTGCCGTCCTTCTCCTTGCAGCCGCCTGAGACGAATTGCCCCAACGCGGAGCAGTCATTCGGGCTGGTGGGCCGGGCAGACCCGCCCCAGCCGTTCCGGCCGGTGTCCACGATGAAACCGATCGTCGCCGGGTACGCGTTCGGCTGCTTGGCGTCGGTCAGCGCCTTGTAGAGGGCGGCCGTGTAGGTGGTCTCGTCGTAGTAGTGGTTGGTGCCGTAGTACGCCTCGTTCGACTGGCTGACCACGGTGCCGCCACAGCAGGTCGTGTCCTGGTCGAGGAACGGCTCCTTGATCGGGATGTAGTTGGAGACGTTCGTGGTGAATCCGTCCACGGCGTTGACGCCGTACGGGTTCAGCGAGCTGTCCAGAGTGGCGACGTGCTTGAACTCGGCCACTCCCTCGGGGAAGTGCCAGCCGAGCCAGCCGGCGTTCGTCGCGTCGAGGTACGTGTAGACGTTGCCGATCGCGTGGAGCTTGCCCAGAGCGTACGCGACGCCCTGCTCATAGAGGGGCGAAGCGGTCGCGCACAGCGGGTTCCCCGTGTTGGGCGGGATCGCGTTGCCCAGGGAATCTGGCTCGATCACGGTGGCGATCTTCAGGTTGGCGTACTTCGAGTCGCTCAGGATCGACGCGATCGCATCGATGTACTGGCCCTTGTACTGGGCGAGGCCATCGACGGTGGCCGGGATCTCGCCGTTGGACGCCATCGCGTTGCAGTCGCGACCCGGGAGGTCGTAAATGACGATCGTGATGGTCTCGGTGCGACCGCCATTGCTAGCCGCCTGGGCGAGTGCCGCGTCGAGATGGGCCGCCAGGCCCTTGGCGTTGCCGGATCCGTTGATCGAGGCGATGTTGGCGAGCCACACCGCGGTGGGCTGTGCGGCAACCACCTTCATCTGGTTGTAGAGGGTCGAGTCCGACTTGTGCGCATCGGCCTCGGCGAGGACCTTGGCGCTGTAGTCCGAGTTCACATACTGGCTCGCATTCGCGAACGGGTTGTCACCCGGCGCGTGGTTCGCTGCCAGGGTGACCGTGGGACGGCCGACGCTCGCGGCCAGCACGGACATTCCCACCAAGAGCGCGGCTGCTCCCAGCCGTAACAAGCGTTGACTTGGAACCACGATTGCAAACTCCTTCTCCCCGAGCTGCTCGTGTCGAAGGCCGGCCGCTGCAGCCTCACTTTAAGCCGGCCGAGGTGGATACTACTCCGCTCAATTGAGTAAATTTCACTGAATGGCGTGATGGAATGGAACACATGACGTATTGACGAGCGTGGTTCGAGCGTGGTCCGACTCTGGTCGCCGGGCAACCCGAACGAGGCGACCTCCTCGGTGGCTTCGGGCCGAATGGACGCCTTTAGTTCGCCCTTTAGTTGACACGGACTCCTTTTACTTGATAGATTGGCGTCGTATCGGATAATCGGGAAACTCCGATTGAGATGGAGGACCGCGTTGAAACGCCTCGAGAAAGCCCAGACTCCCGCGGAAGCGCGCGCGCTGGGGCTGTTGCGGGCCCTCGGCTCGCCGGTCCGGCTGCGGATCGTGGAGATCGTCGCCGACCGCAAGGACTGCACAGCGCCGCAGCTGGCCGACGCCGTGGGCCTCGCTCAGTCAACGCTGTCAGAGCACCTGACGGCGCTGCGGGACGCCGGCCTGATCGGAGTCAGCGGCGACGGTCCCAACCGCTACTACTGCCTGGAACCGGCCGCGCTCGACACTCTCACGTCCTATCTCGGGAGCGTGGGCGAGCGCACGCGCGGGGTCGGCGGGCCCGCGTCCTCCGGAGTCGAGGGCATCACCGTCCGCCACGCCGTGCTGGACGACGCTCCGGCCGTCGCCCGCATCTACAACCAGGGCATCGAGGATCTCGCCACGCTGGAGACGCAGCTGCGCTCGGCCGACGAGCGCGCCGAGTGGCTCGCCTCCCACGGCCTGCGATACCCGGTGATCGTGGCCGTCGACGCAGGCGGAGTCACGGTTGGCTGGGCGTCGCTCAACCGCTTCAATGCGCGGGCGGTGTACGACTACGTCGCGGACCTGTCGATCTACGTCGCTCGCGAGGCGCGCGGTCGCGGCGTGGGCGATGCACTGATGGGCGCGCTCGTGGAACGGGCGCGGTCCAACGCATTCCACAAGATGGTCCTGTCCTACTTCCCCACGAACGCTCCGGGCCTGCGGCTGTTCGAACGACATGGTTTCGCCACCGTGGGTACNNTCCGCGACGCGCTCCGGACGGACGTTCCGGCGATCACCCGGATCATGAACCAGGGCATCGACGAGACGACCTGCACGCTGGAGATCGACCACAAGACCGAGGGCGAGCGCGCGGCCTGGATGGCGGCCAGGGGCCCGCGCCACCCGGTGATCGTCGCGGTTGCGCCCGAGGCCGGCGCCGGCAGGGCTGCGCCCGAGGCCGGGGCTGTGCCCGAGCCCGAGGTCGGGGCTGTGCCCGAGCACCCGACCGGCATTCTGGGATGGGCCTCGCTCAACGTCTTCAGGCCGCAACCCGGCTACGACGGCGTCGCGGACATCTCCGTGTACATC
Organism: Chloroflexota bacterium; assembly: GCA_003153755.1. Taxonomy (GTDB): domain Bacteria; phylum Chloroflexota; class Limnocylindria; order Limnocylindrales; family CSP1-4; genus Fen-1039. The sequence continues at coordinate 18,533 of PMBG01000011.1, forward strand.
GACCGCGACGTCCGCGGCAGGGGCATAGGCCGGCAGCTCCTCGATGAGCTGGAACGTCGCGCCCGATCGGTCGGCTTCCACAAGCTCGTCCTCGCTGCGATGCCGGACAACGAGCGAGGCCGAGCGCTCTATACGCGGGTCGGCTTCATGCTGGTGGGCACGTACCGCGAGCAGGGCTTCCGCGACGGCGTATGGCGCGACGTGATCATCATGGAGAAGCTGCTCGGCTGAGGAGCGGGGGCCGGTCTCAGTTGTCGCCGCGAGTTTCGCGATTCTGCCTCTTGACCTAGTGTCTCTAAGTACCTAGAGTACCTAGGTATTGGACGGGCGCGAGGGCCGCCCGTCGAGCTTGAGGTGGTGCCATGACGGGCACGCGCGTGCCGTCCCGGTGGCTCGATCACGTTCTCTTCGATCTGCTCGGGGAACGCGAGCGCTACGGCTACGAATTGAGTCCGGCAATCCAACGTGCCGCGGAGGCGGAGTTCGGCGGGCGGGCGGACGGCGGCGCGGCGCTGCCGGAAGGCGCCGTCTACCCCGCCCTCCGCAGGCTCGAGCGCCGCGGCCTGCTTCTCGGCCGGTGGGTGGAGATCGGCGATGGGGTCCCGCGCCGTCGCTACTACTCGCTCACGCCGGAGGGCCGGCGCGTCGTGGCAGCCCTCGGTGCACGAAGACCGGCTGCCGCGTCGCGGTCCATGGCGGCGGCACGAGCATGACGACGAGCGCCGACGCCATCGACGCTCTGCGGGCGCACGCGGAACGGATTCTCGACAACAGCGCGATGCCCGCGGCGGAGCGCGAGGACGTGGCCGAGGAGTTGTACGGCCACCTGTGGCAGCGCTGGCAGGACGAACTCGCTGCAGGCCGCGACGAACAGGCGGCGCTGGAGGCGGCGATCGCCGCCTTTGGCGGCCCTTCGGACCTGGGCAAGGAGATGACCCTCGCCTACCACTCACGCCTGTATGCGACCACGATCGGGGTGCTGCTGCCGGCGATCACCCCCTCGTCCCAGCGACCGGCCGGGTATACGACCGCGCGGGTCATCGTCGGTCTGTGGGCCGCGCTCCTTGCCGTCGGCGTGGTGTTCACCGTTCCAACCGGGGCCTTCACGCCGATTCGCGGGCTCGTCGCGAGTCTTGTCTGCCTCTGTGGCATGGCAATGGCGGTCCTCGCCTACCGGGCCCTGGCCCGGCGGCAGCGATGGGCTCTGGTGTACGTGCAAATACTGCTGGTGGCCCTGATCCTCCGCGGATCTGCCGTCCTGGCAGACACCATCGCGAAGGGTGGAGTCACGGTCGACTTCATGGCGCTCGTCGCGCTCATTGGCATCGTCACGATTCGCCGATCGAACTGGAAGAGCTGGGTGGCCGGATCGCGACCGGTGGGGCTGGGGCTCGCGGCAGTGATCGTAGTCACCGTGGGGATGCCTTTCGGCGCACCGGTAGCCGTCGGAGCGATACCGGATCCTACGGTCGCTTCGGCCGACGACCTTTCGATGCAGGCGCACGTCGACTGCGCGCGCACGAGCCAGGGAGTGACCGGTGGAACGGTGACAGTGGATCTGGTCTGGAAGCGGACGGACTTCCTCCCGTACGGGCCCAACTGGTTCATCACGGGGATTCCTCGCACGGACGCCATCAGTCT
>PMBG01000011.1:20313-20653 GCA_003153755.1 Chloroflexota bacterium
GTGGAGGCCATCGCTACCTGCGGCCAGATCGTGACAGGCCACTCCGTCCTCACGCCGGAACATCCGGTCACGTACCTCCCATGAGCGAGCGCATGGCCGGGCCGCAGCTTTCGCGTGGCGAGTTCGGGCTGCTGATACTCGGCCTGCTGGGCCGCCGCGAGATGTACGGGTACGAGATCGTGGCCGAGCTGCGATCAACGACGGACGGCGTGGTGGACCTGCCGGAGGGAACGGTCTATCCGGCGCTCCGCCGCCTAGAGCGGGATGGACTCGTGGCCGGGCACTGGGTGGAGATTGCCCAGGGGACCCCGCGGCGGCGCTACTACGCCCTCACCGCCGC
>PMBG01000153.1 GCA_003153755.1 Chloroflexota bacterium
CCGTAGCCGATGATGGCGATCTTCTGCCCGGCGAGCGCCTTCGGGTCAGCGTCTGCGTCGTAATACATCTTCGCGGTCATCGTTTAACTGCCTCCTCGATGGACCCGGTGCCCCGGGACATGACGACTGTTCCGGAGCGGACCAGCTCCTTTATTCCGAACCCGCGCAGGAGGCTTATCAGAGCGTCGACCTCTGCCTCCGTACCGGTCGCCTCAACGATGAGCGACTCGGTCGCCAGGTCCACGACCTTGGCCTTGTGCATCTCAGCGATGGTCAGAACCTGGGCGCGACTGCGCTCGTCGGCGCGAACCTTGATGAGTGCGATCTCGTGCTCCACGATCGGATCGTAGGTGACGTCCTGCACCTTGAGCACGTCGATCAGCCGGTACAGCTGCTTCGCCGCCTGCTCGATCGCCACGTCGTCCCCGCGCAGCGTGATCGTCATGCGGCTGACCTCCGGCTGATCAGTGTGACTGACAGCAAGAGTCTCGATGTTGAAGTTGCGCGCCCTCATGAGGCTCGCAACGCGATTCAGGACGCCGGGCTTGTTCATGACGATCGCCACGAGGACGTGGCGGTGCGCCTCGCCCTTGCCGGGCATCAGTCGAGCCGGTGGTGCCGTGTGAGCCGGAGCCGGGCCGGCAGGTGTCGTGGGGGTCACTGCTTGGGCTCCTCGAATTGCTCCTCGAGCAGGTCGGACAAACCCTTGCCGGCCGGCATCATTGGGAAGACGTTCTGCTGCTCGGCTATCAGGAAGTGGACCAGGGCCGGGCCGTCGACGGCGCGGGCCGCGGCGATCGCCGCATCCACTTCGTCTGGGGTCGTGGCTCGGAAGCCGGGGACGCCGTACGCCTCTGCGAGTTTCAGCCAGTCCGGGCCGAGAAGCTCCGACGAGTGGTAGTTGCCCGCGTAGACGAGTTCCTGCCACTGCCGGATCATGCCCAGCTTGCGATTGTCGAGCAGCGCCAGCTTCACCGGAATGTGGTCCTGGACGAGCGTCATCAGCTCCTGACTGGTCATCTGGAGGCCGCCGTCGCCGACGATCGCCCAGGTCTCCTTGTCCGGCCGGCCGATCGCGGCGCCCATCGCGGCAGGCAGCCCGAAGCCCATCGTGCCCAGGCCGCCGGAGCTTATGTGGCTGTTCGGCCGCCGGAAGCCGGCATACCGGGCCGCCCACATCTGGTTCTGGCCCACGTCGGCGACGATTGTCGCGTCGTGGCCGGAAGCCTCGCCGATCGCGCAGACCACGAAGTCGGCGGAGAGCTGGCCGTTCCGCCACGCCCCCGAGCCGTGCCACGGCGTCTTCTCCGACTCGTCCCGCCATTGGGCGATCTCCGCGAGATATGCCGCGCGCGCTTCCGGCGCCACGGCCTCCACTTGCGGCAGGAGTGCCTTCAGGACGCGCTTCACGTCACCGACGATGGGCACTTCCACGGCAACGTTCTTGCCGATCTCGGCCGGGTCGACGTCGACGTGGATGATGCGGGCGAACGGCGCGAAGGTGGGGACGTGGCCGGTAACGCGGTCGTCGAAGCGCATGCCGAGGGCGATGAGCAGATCGGCGGCCTGGATCGCCTTGTTCGCGTGCTTCCAGCCGTGCATGCCGACGAAGCCGAATGAGAGCGGATCGGTCTCGTCCATGGCGCCGACGCCCAGGAGCGTGTGGACCACGGGGATCTGCGCCTTGTCGGCGAGTTCCTTCAGCTCCGCGGTGGCGTCGGCGATCAGCACGCCGTGGCCGGCGAGGATGACCGGACGCTTGGAACGCGCGATCTCCTGAGCCGCGAGCTTGATCTGACGGAAGTGGCCGTCAAGGTTCGGCTTGAAGCCCGGAAGATCGAGCGTGTCCGGGTGTTCGGCCGTGCAGACGCCCATCAGCGCGTCCTTGGTCATGTCCACGTGCACCGGGCCCGGACGGCCGGTCGAAGCGATGTGGAAGGCCTCGGCGATGACGCGCGGGATGTCGTTGGGGTCGCGGACAAGGTAGTTGTGCTTGGAGCAGGGAAGCGTGATTCCGGTGATGTCGATCTCCTGGAACGCATCCTTGCCGAGCAGCGAGGAGACGACGTTTCCCGTGAGAGCGACCATGGGAACGGAGTCCAGCATCGCGTTGCCGATGCCGGTGACGAGGTTCGTGGCGCCAGGGCCCGAGGTGCCCAGGCAGACGCCGGTCTTGCCGGACGCCCGTGCGTACCCGTCGGCGGCGTGCGCGGCGCCCTGCTCGTGGCGGACAAGGATGTGTCGGAGTTCGGGGTAGTCGCCCAGGACGTCGTACAGCGGCAGGAGCACGCCGCCGGGGAAGCCGAAGAACACATCCACGCCCTGGAGAAGCAGGGCTTCGCAGAGGGCGTCCGCGCCGATGCGAGGCCGCTTGAGTCCCCTTTCGGCAAGGCTCTTGATCTCCTTGCGCAACGTGTCGTGGAGCATTTCGTGCCGGCCGGCGGAAATCGCCTCGGCGCGCGCCGTGCCGGCTCCGGGCATGTGGTTGATTCGTTCACGCGGCGCCCCGACCGCCGGCCCTTCCTGGGGCGAGGTCGCGGTCTTAGTCGCCGCGGGCGTTCGCCCCGATCCGTCCTGCGTGGTTCCCATCGCTGCTGCTCCTTCGATCCTGCCGGCCCTGCCGGAGTTCCCTGTCCGCGCCGCTGATGAGGCTCCTGCGGGAGAGGGTCATGAAAAAACCCTCGCCGCCGGCGAGGGTTCTGGTGGGTCTGGGTGTCGCGTTGCTAGCGCTGATCCCTGCCACTCCCCCGCCGGGAGCCGGTAATGCGTACGAATACGCGCTCGATACCGAACTCAATCGTGCGAAGAATACCGAGGAGGGATACGTCTACGAAGCCCAGGTCTTCAGCGGGCACCTGCACGCGGCTACCATCGGCCCTGATGGCGATGGCGACGCGGCTGTGGTTGCGGCTGTTGAAGAGGCCCAACGTGTTGCTCCGTAGCTAGCGCACCTGAGCCCTGTGGCTCCGGTGTCCGGCGAGTGTACCAGCAGAGGTCAAGGTTTGTGCACACCCCGGACGGGGTAGTGAGATGGTATTGGAGTTATCGCCGATAGCACAGCCGACTGTACCGGCTGTACCGAGGGGTGACCCTCGAACGGGTGGTGGGCGGCCGAGCTAGTCGGGCTTTCGGACGTCCTTCCCCGCCAGCTTCGCCAGGCGCACCATCGAGTCCTCGAGCGGTTGGAGAGTCACGTCGGCGCCGGAGTACTTCTCGTAGTAGCCGAACGGGTTGTCCAGATCGCGGATCAGCGTGATCAGGAAGATCAGCAGGAACGCAATGACGCCCGAGGTGAACATCGCCTCGTAGAAGGGTCGCGGGTCCATCTGGATCAGGACGAGTCCCACGAGCAGCAGTGCCGTGATCATGTCGGCGAGCAGGTACCCCGACTGCACGAAGTCGGTATCCCGAATGATCTGGATGCGAGTCATGCTCCGCCGCAGGTTGCTCTGCTCCTGCTTGAGCCGCGCCACGAACGTGCCTTGCGTCCACTGCTGCAGCCCTTCGAACTGGACGGTCAGGTCGTCGATGCCGCCGAGCATCGTGTCCGTGTCGGTCTTCTTGTAGAACCAGTCGTGGATCGTGCCGGCCAGCGTGGAGATCGCGGCAAGGCAGGGAGTGACGTTCGCCTCGGGCTTGGTGATGCCGATGCCGCGCACTTCCTGCGCCATGTTCTCCAGGCACGCGCTGAGTTCGCCCGGCAGGCGCTCACTCTCCTTGTAGTCCGCCAGGACACCGCTCAGCAGGAAGCCCATCAGGAACACGTTCGCGGCGATGATCCCGGAGAAGAGCGCGTTGAGCGAGATGGGCTCGAACGCCAGCAGATGCGTGATCACCTTCGCGCCGAGAATGAGCGCCACCACGGCGAACACGCGTGCCAGGAATCGGGGCCGGCCGGTCAGGTGCATCGGGGCTCTCTTGTCTCCTGCGCTGGATGGGGGCTGGGCCAGCGCAGATGATAGAGCGCTACCAGTTTCGTCGAAGGCCCGCGAACTCGAGCGATCCGAGTCGGAGCTAGACCTAGTCCTCCAGGGAGAGGTTCGGCGCCCCGTCAGCCGGGCCGGCAGGCGATCCGCGACCGGGCTCGGGGCGACTCCCGGGCCCATCGCCCAAGCGGACTCATCGCCTTATCGGCCGCCGAACGAAATGCGCCCCTTCGCCTGCAGTTCCGTCTTCCATCGCGCGACGATCGTCTTGAGGGGTTCGACGGAGTCGTCCATGAACTGGTCCACGACGCGGCTCTCGTTTGTGGAAAGCCTGAGCACCGTGTGGATGCACCTGCACGACCGCATCAGTCCGTGGCAGAAAGGGCAGATCTCCTCACTGCAGAACCACTCGTGCAGGTCGCCCCTGGAGCATCCGCAGTCGGGGCACTTCGCGAGAGCCGTCATCGCGTCTCCTTCGGGCCGCTACCCGCACGGTGGAACGGCCACCATGCGCGCTCGCCTATGAACGCGGTCAGAGCCGGTACCAGGAGGCTGCGGACGACGAACGTATCGATGAGCACGCCGAGACCGACTGTGAGGCCCACCTGGAACAGCAGCTGCAACGGCGACGAGACGAGGGCGCCGAACGTGCCCGCCAGGATCAGGCCGGCCGACGTAATCACCGTGCCGGTTCTGGCGGAGGCGATACGGATACCCGGCAGGAGGTCCCGTTTCTGGCTCTCCTCCCGGACCCGCGACATCAGGAAGATGTTGTAGTCCGACCCGAGGGCCACGAGCAGCACGAAGACGATCAGCGGTATGAAGTAGTTCATGCCCGGCTGACCGAGCACGTGCTGGAGGATGACCGCGGAGATACTGAGGCTCGTGGCGAACGACAGAAGCACGGTCAGGACCAGGTACACCGGTGCCACCACCGCGCGCAACAAGAGGATCAATACGATAAGGATCCCGATGATCGTGATCGCGGCGACGCGAAGAAAGTCCGCGGAGATAGTTTCCTGGACGTCGGCGAACTCGGCCGTTGCCCCGCCGACATAGGTCTCGGCACAGGCTCCGCTGCTGCCGGCCGGGCAAGCGCTCGGCGCCTCCCGGTCGAGCAGATCTCGTATTGCCCGCACGGTGTCGAACGATTTTGTGTCGTATGGGTTCGTCTGGGTGGTCAAGTAGAGCCGCGCCACGAGCCCGTCGCCGCTGATGTACGCGGAACGAAGCTCCGGCGCGGCGTACAGATCGGTCGGCGAGAACGCGGCGGCCAGTGCCGATAGTTCGCCCGGAAGTCGGGAGCGCGCAGCGGCCAGGTCCGCCTGAGCGGCGGCGTTCGCGGGGTCGCTTCGGAAGTACGAAGGCGCGAAGTAGAAGGCGGGCCGGCCTTTGAACCAGGTGGACAGCTGCTCAAGCGAAGAGATCAGCTGCACGGACGTGGCAAGGTCGGGCGTGGTCGCCGCGGCCAGCTTCACCAAGTCCGACTCGGCGGTCTGATACGCGCCAAGCCCCTTGGCGGCAGGTTGCGCCGCACCGAGTTCGTCGAGATACGTCTTGAGCTGCGCGAGCTGGGCGGCCGCATCGGCCCCACCTGTGCCACCGGACGATGTGGCGGTGGCCTTTATTCGCGTCACGATCGCATCTATCTGAGACGGAACGAGCGCCAGCTTCCGCATGGCCACCAGGCCCGCCGCGAGCGTATCGGTATCAATCGAGGCCGCCTTCACCTGGTCCGCCGGCACGTTGGGAAACGAGTCGGAGAGCCCATGTACGTAGCTCGAGGCGGAGCTGACGCCGGCCAGGCTGGCGTCGCTGAGCTGCACGTTCAGGTCGTTGCTCGGCGGCTTGCCGAACGCCTCCGAGAGCGCGGCCAGTTCGGCGGCGGGGCGGACGAAATCGGAGACGGAGCCGTTCCCCTGCGGATCCACGACGCTGCGCACGCTCTGCACATTGGGCAGGGCCGCCAGCGACTTCTGAAGCGCCTCGATCTTCGCGAGACCGGCGCCGCTGGTGAGATAGGAGGGCGACGCGCCGGGCAGCTTGACCAGAACGGAGAGCGGCATCAGCTGGCCCTCGGCCAGGTGCCCGGCCAGTGTCTCGTAACCCAGCCGCGACTCGGCGGAGGGCGGCAGTTCGCTCAGGACGTCGAAGTTCTCCTTGAGCTGCGGGAGTCCAAGAGCCGGCACCGCGAGGACCACGAGGACGGCCGCCGCAAGCAATCCCGGCCTGGTGGTGATCCGCCGGGCAAGGGCAGCCCAGAAGCCGTGGCTCTCGTCGTCGGCGGTGCGGGTCTGTTCGTGGCGCGGCCAGAACAGGCGCCTGCCGAAGATCGCCAGCAACGCGGGAGTCAGCGTGAGACCGGCAAGCAAGGTGATGAACACCGTTATCGCCAGGGCCGGCCCGGTTGTCTGGATCATTCCAAAACGTGCCGCGATCATGCTGGAAAGTCCAACGATCACCGTCGCGGCCGATGCCGTGATCACGGCGCTGATCCTGCCGACCGTCAGGCGAATGGCGTCGTCGTGCGAGTTGCGGCCGAGCTCCTCCCGGAAGCGCGAGATCAGGAAGATCGTGTAGTCCGTACCCACGCCGAAGACAAGAACCACGATGAACGAGTCCAGGATCGACGAGAGCTGCCAGCCGCCCTGAGCCAGGAGGCCGAGCACGCCGCGGGCCACGAGGAACGCCGACCCGATCGTAAGGAGAGGCGCCAGGGCCGCCAGCGGCGCGCGGTAGATGAGGAGCAGTACCACCACCACGAGCACGATCGTGACCAGGGTGGTCCGATCCGTGCCTTCTCGAATGGCATTGAGGTAGTCACGACCGATGCCGGCCTGCCCGGTCACCTGCGCGTTCAGTCCCGCGGGCAGGACACCGGCCTCGGCCAGATGGGCGCGGAACGTGTCGATCGACGTGTTCGTGAGCGGCAGGAACGAGGGTGTGTTGAGGTCTACTTGGGCGAGTTCCACAACCCCATCCGGGCTGCGGAGCATGGACGCCAGCGATGGCGAGCCCTCGGCAGTGACGTATCGTTGAATCGTGACCGGGTGGCCATCCCCCTCGAAGTACGTCCGCAACCCCTCGATTGCGGCCCTGTCGGAGTCGGTGAGACCGCCGGTCCGAGAGAAGACGACGAGTGCCACCGTCGCGGAAGAGTCATTCGGGAACTCAGCGGCAACGACGTGGCGCGCGGAGAGGGATTCGGCGTCGCGGGGAAGGAAGCTGGTCTCGTCCGCGAAGCCGGCCTTCGATAGCGACGGGGCGAACGCACCGAACAGCGCGGCGGCAACGAGCCAACCGAGCACCAACGCGTACCGGAGCCGAATGACCAGCCGGCCGAGCCGATCGAACATGCAATTCCCTCAGCGGTCATCCATTGGCTCGACAGGCACGATCGAGTGCGCCGGGACTGGACCGTTGAGATTGTATCGGGAGCGAGAATGGCCCGGAGCGGGATGCGGCCCGGCCGGCGCCCAGACTCCGGATCAACGCAAGGCGGTGGTCAGACCCCGGCGGATCACCAGGCGAAGACGGCCCGGTCCCGCCGGCCAGGCTTCTCCGCTACGAGGCTCGGGCTCCGCGACCCGCAGCCACGTCCAGCGGTTCATCGCGACCATGAGCCCCGCGGTCGCCGCTGCTCCGGTCCACCAATTGACGGCCAGGTAATTGCCCAGAAAGAGGAACGCGATCAGCAGCGCGGCATCTCGCCTGATGGTGAGCAGTGCCGGCAGCAGGAACAGGAACGTGTATCCGTGAACGGACGGCGACACGAGCACCAGCGCGATGCCCAACCAGGCCACCGTGTCGCGGCCGCGAACGGAGAGCGTGATCGCCACGGCGATTGCCGTGAAGAGCACGTCCGGAGTGTGGAGGAACTTGCCCGGCGCAACACCCCCGATCGTCCACGACCACGTCGGATCCGCCGCGCGCCGGAGCTGGGCGATCCAATCGGCGTAGGCCGCCGGGCCGACCAGAGGCAACGTGACGATCGTCACGGTGGCGAGCGCCACGACCCCGGCCACCACCGCCGCGCGACGTTCCCTCATAAGGAAGAGCAGGGGAAGCGACTGGGCCACCTTCAGCGCTCCCACGGACGCTGCCAGCACCCCGTTGAGTAAGTCACGACCCGGGTCGAGTGCGCGCCTGCGCAGGACCCCGCCACGGGATTCGCAGAACAGCGCGGCGAACGCGGCGAAACTCCAGATCTGCACGTTTCCGGTGAGCAGACCCTCCGCATACGGCGGCCACGCAAGGGCGAAGGGCACGGCGATCCACGGCAGTCCGATGCGGCGGCAAGTCCAGACGGCGCACGCGTCGCCCAGCAGGAGCCAGACGTTGTCGACAAGGCCGCGCGGCAACCCGGCTATCGGCGCGAGGAACGGCAGCAGGAACGGCGGGTACAGGTACGGCAGCTCATGGCTGCCCACGGCCATCGCCGCGGGCGGATAGGGCTGGGTGTGCGTCGACCATCGGGAAGCCGCGTACAACGGTATGTTGAGGTCTATACCCGCGGGAAACGCCCGCCACATCTCGGGCAGGCCCACCAGAATCAGCGCCGCCAGCCCGAGGGCGAGCGTCACGGTCAGGATGCGGTTGCCGGGGCTGCCCTGCTCGAGGACTCGCGCGGCCGAGGTCAGCGAACGGCGCGCGCCGTCTGCCGGCCCTCCCCCGCCCGACCCCCCAGATCCCACGGCCCTACCTGCGCTTCTTTCCGCGACGGCCGAGCAGCCACAGACCCAGGAGGGCGCCCGCGGCAAGGGGCACGACCCAGTACCGGCCGCCCGGGTCTTCCGGGCCCGCGGCGATGCCGGTTGCTTCGACGCGGACCATGGGCATCCCTTCGCATTTGCGCGCGATCTCTTCCGGACTATCGCGCCACGGATTTCCGAACCCGGTCATGCCCGCGATGACACCCATACTCCGAAGCAGCGGGGGAAGAACGAGGCGGCGCTCCTCGATGTCGGTGACCTCTTCTGCGATGCCCGAGAAGGCACGGCTCGGCAGGACGACCTCAACCTGCGGGTCCTCAAGGATGTTCCGCAGCCAGTGGGTCTGACGTCCGAAGCCGGCGACGCAGTAGACGTGGTTGCCAACGATCGTGTAGCCGAGCGGAGCGTCGCGCATCTCCCCGCTCTTGCGGCCTCGCGTACGGAGGATCATCAGATAGCCGGTGAACGGATTCGACATGTACCGCCCGAGTCCGGCCTTCAAGGCTGGGACGCTCACGTACCTGTTCACGGAGTTGAAGCCGGCATGTAGGGCCGGCATGTAGGGCTTGAGCCAGTCGGGATACGCAAGGTCCGAGGCCCATGTCGGGCCCGCCGGTGCGCCCTCCGACGTGTTCGCCGACGCACTCGCCGGCACGTTCCCCGCTTCCGCCATTTCCAACCTCCGTGCGAATCTCCATGGCGACGCAGCCAAAGGTTAGGGCACGGCCGCGGCCCCCGCCAGCCGCGAAACCGTAGGTCCGCGGCCTCACAGCGCGGTACGATTGACGAACCTCGACGCAGCCTTCCGGAAGGACCCGATGACGCTCAACATCGACGCCACGCCCGAGATCCCGATCGAGCGCCTCGACGCGCTAGTGCGCTCGCTCAGCATCGAGGAGCGCGCGAATCTCACGGCCGGAATCGACAGCTGGCGCGCCGGCGGCGTGGACGGAATCGGGCTGGAGCCGATGCTCACGCAGGACGGCCCCAACGGCGTTCGCGGCACAACCTTCGCGCGCGGCTCGAGCGCCACGTGCACTCCCTGCGGAACGGCTCTCGGCGCCACCTGGGACGTGGACATCGTCGCGGAAGTTGCGGCGCGCATCGGTGTCGAAGCGAAGCGGGCCGGCGTGCACTACATGCTGGGGCCGGTGGTCAACATCATCCGCTCCCCGCTCGGCGGCCGCGACTTCGAGTGCTACTCGGAGGATCCGGTTCTCACTGCCAGACTCGCGGCGGCGTACGTCACAGGGATCCAGTCGCAGGGCGTCGCCGCATGTCCAAAGCACTTCGTGGGCAACGACTCCGAGACCAAGCGCACCACCGTCAACTGCATCATCGACGAACGGGCGCTGCGGGAGGTCTACCTGCTCCCCTTCGAGGCCGTGGTGAAGGCCGGGACCTGGTCGATGATGGTGGCCTACAACCGCGTCAACGGGATCCACTGCTCGCGAAACGCGGCACTCAACAGCACGCTCCTTCGCGAGGAGTGGGGCTGGGACGGCGTGCTCATGTCCGACTGGTACGCCGCGCACGACACCGCCGACGATGCCACGGCCGGCCTAGACCTGGAGATGCCCGGCCCGGCGAAGGTGCTCGGCAGCTATCTTGCCGAGGCCGTCCGGGCCCGCAAGGTCGACGAGGAGACGCTCAACAGCGCCGCACTCCGCGTTCTCACACTCGCGGGCCGCGTCGGTGCGCTGCCGCTGGATGCCGAAATCGAAGCCGGCAAGGAGCGGACGCCCGCGCACGACGCCGTGACCGCAACGCGAATCGCGGCAGCCAAACGGGCCGACTTCCGCCGTCCGTGGCTCCAGCCGGCAGCCGCGGATCCGTCCGCTCCACTCGAGCCGGTCCTGCTCTCGGATGCCGATGCCGCCGCGCTTGTCAGGCGCGCAGCCGCGGACTCGTTCGTCCTGTTGACCAACGACGGCACGCTTCCGCTCAATCCGGCGAAGACCCACCGCATCGCCGTACTTGGGCCCAACGCCGCGGCGCCGTGCACTCAGGGCGGCGGCGCCGCGCACATAACGGCGCCCTACGCCATATCGCCGCTCGATGGCCTGCGCGCGGCACTGCCCGAAGGCACCGACTTCGTGCATGAGCCCGGTTGCACGAAGGATCGCTTCGTACCCCAGTTGACCCTCCTCCCTGTTGCCGACATGGAGGGCAAGCCCGGCCTCACGGTCGAGTTCTGGCACGGCCAGGAGCCCAAGGGCGAGCCATTCGTGCGGTACAACTCCACCTCCAGCGACCTGCACCTGTTCGGCGATCTTCCGGCGGGCGTTGCCCAGAACGATTTCTCCATCCGGCTTTCCGGCTACCTCACGCCACCGATGAGCGGCCTCTACAAGATCGTGATGCGCGGCCTGGGAGGTCGGCGTCTCCTGGTGGATGGAAAGCTCGTCGCGGATGAATGGGATTCACCTGCCGGCATCGACATCCCCACAGCCATATTCGAAGGCAAGGAGGACGGCGACTCCTTCGAGCTCGAGGCGGGCAAGCCGGTCCTCATAGCGGCCGAACTCCACTCGTCCTCCAGCAGTCCGAGCCTCCTCGCCATCGGTACCGCGGCCCCCGACGCAAGCGACACCCTGGGAGCCGCCGTGACCGCGGCCAAGTCGGCGGACGTTGCCGTGGTCGTCGTCGGCACGGACGAGGCCTGGGAACACGAAGGGCGGGATCGCCAGACCACTACCCTGCCCGGCCGTCAGAACGAGCTCGTGGAGCGAGTCGCGGCCGCCAACGCCAGGACGATCGTGATCGTCAACGCCGGGTGCCAGATGGATCTGCCGTGGGCCGACAAGGTCGCGGCCGTCTTGTACGCGTGGCTGCCGGGTCAGGAGTTCGGCAACGCACTCGCCGACGTGCTGCTCGGCGTTGCCGAGCCGGGCGGCCGCCTGCCGGTCACGATCGCCCGCTCGGCCGCAGACTACCCGGCCTTCGACACCACGCCCGACTCCGATGACAAGCTGGTCTATCGCGAGAGCGTGAACGTGGGCTACCGCGGCTTCGATGCGGCCGGCATCGCGCCACGCTTCGCGTTCGGGCACGGCCTGGGCTACACCACGTTCGAGTACCAGTCGATGGAGCTCAGCGCCGAGGGCCTCTGCGAGGGCGAACCGGCCGAGCTTCGCGTCAAGGTGAAGAACACCGGCAAACGTGCCGGCAAAGAAGTTGTTCAGCTTTACGTCGCGCCCAACAAGGCGTCGGTGCCGCGGCCGAAGATGGAGCTGAAGGGCTTTGCAGTGGTGCGGTTGAAGCCGGGTGAGAGCACCGAGATCGTGCTGACACTCGAGGATCGAGACCTGGCCTGGTGGGACGCCAGGAAGCAGCACTGGCACGCCGAGCCGGGCAAGTACGAAATCCTTGTGGGTCGATCGTCTCGAGACATCAAGCTCCGACAGACGTTCGACCTGGCCTGACGGACGGCGCCCGCGGACCGTCGCGTTGGAGTCGTCCATACAGGAGGCACACGGCCCAACCGATCCCTCGAACGAAGCCGCATGGGTGGCGCCCAAGCGATCCGCGGCTCAGATCCCGGATGGCGAGATGAGTTTCTTCGCACGTAACGGGTCCGGCTCCAGGGCGGATCGTGGTGGGCCGCACACCTACATGGCCCCGGACCTTCCACCTTCATCGGGCCGCGTGGCTTGCACGGTCTGCAACAAGGGTCCATGGGCACCGATCCATGCCGCCGAGAAAGCTGCGACGCGCGCCGACACGCGCCCTTCGTAGAGTCTTCGGCGCCGAGGTCACGGGGCGTTCCGTACGACCGTCCGTTGGCCGCCGATTTGCGCGCGTCTGGTAATCTCGGAAACCCCGTCCGCTGTGAGTCGGGGCAAGAGATCGTGAGTGGAACCATGGACAGACCGCGAACACTGGTGGAGAAGATCTGGGACGACCACGTCGTCTCGTCCGAGCCCGGCGCGCCGGCAATTCTCGGGATCGACCTTCACCTAGTTCACGAAGTCACGAGCCCTCAGGCATTCACCGGCCTGCGCGCTCGCGGCGCCAGGGTCCGCAAGCCCGGCCAGACCGTGGCAACCGCGGACCATTCGATCCCCACGCTGGACCCGTCCCTCCCCATCACCGATGAACTGGCCCGAAAGCAGCTCGCCCAGATCGAGGAGAACTGCCGCGAGTTCGGGATCCCGTTCCACGGCAAGGGCTCGCCCACGCGCGGCATCGTGCACGTCATCGGCCCGGAGCTGGGGCTCACCCAGCCCGGCATGACGATCGTGTGCGGCGACTCCCATACGGCCACGCACGGCGCGTTCGGCGGTCTGGCGTTCGGCATCGGGACGAGCGAGATCGAGATGGTCCTTGCCACGCAGACGCTGCTACAGCGCAAGCCCAAGACGTTCGAGGTCAAGGTCACCGGACGGCTGCAGCCGGGCGTTGGCGCAAAGGACATCATCCTCGCCCTGATCGCCCGGATCGGCGTGGGTGGTGGAACCGGGCACGTCTTCGAATTCACCGGCGAGGCCATCCAAGCGCTCTCCATGGAAGCGCGGATGACGCTGTGCAACATGTCGATCGAGGGCGGCGCCCGAGCCGGACTCGTCGCGCCGGACGAAACCACGTTTGCGTACCTGAAGGGCCGCCAGTTCGCGCCGCAGGGCGCCGCCTGGGACGAAGCCGTGGAGTCGTGGCGCAAGCTGCCCACGGACGCCGGCGCGACGTACGACAGGACGGTCGTCATCGACGGCGACAAGCTCGAGCCGATGGTCACGTACGGCACGAACCC
>PMBG01000071.1 GCA_003153755.1 Chloroflexota bacterium
TTCGGCCAGACACCGCAGGCACAGGGCCTGCCGCCCACGCCGTTCGACCAGACGCCGCAGGCACGGGGCCTGCCGCCCACGCCGTTCGACCAGGCACCGCAGGCACGGGGCCTGCAGCCCACGCCCTGGGCTCAGACGCCACACGCACGAACCCTGCCGCCCACGGCAGCTCCCGTGGAGCCGGAGCCTTTCGCGACGACCGGCCGGGATTTCCGGGCCGCGCAGCCGATGCCGTTCGATCCTGGGCGGCAACCAGGTCCGGCAGATGCCGGCTGGGCGTACCCGCAGACCCAGCCGACACCGCCGCCGGCCTTCACCTCCGCCTGGCCGGGATCGCCGTCTACGATCGAACCCACACCCGCGCCGGAGACCGGCACGGCGCCGGAGACGCTGTGGCCTTCAGCCGCGCCGGAGACGCCACGGCCCAACGATCTGCCGGACGGAACGAGTTCAGATTCGTAGCCTTCGGGTTCCGCCGGCAGGTGGTGCATGCGCTCAACGCCAATAGTGGGAATCCCCTAAGGGTTTGAGCGCTCAACGCCGACTGCTCGGACATGGGAATAGGTTCCGTAGGTGGTCTTGCCTCTCAGATGGCGCAGGCCGCCCAGTTCAATCTCGCCGGGCAAGTGCAGGGTTCCGCCGAATCGAGCCTGTCGGGTAGTGGCGACGCGGGAAGCGCCGGGCCGTCCGGCAGCTTCTCCGAGGAGTACGCCATGAGCCTGCTGGCAAAGATCACGCACGCGAGCGCGGACCAGGCCCTGACCTTGATCAGGACGATGTCCACTCAGAGTCCCACGGCTTTGAGCCAGGGCACGGCCTACGGCGTGAGCGGACCGGCGATCGTCGATCCACTGTGGGGCCGGCAGGCCTGAACTTCGACCGGGCCGGCGCCGGCGGGTAGCGGGCTTCTTCCGGCTGTCCCCCACTCCGCACTTACGCGGGCGGCGGAGCCGGCGCGCCATCTCCGGATCTGTGGCACGCTCATGGTCACACTTCCCGCTGGATGACCGCCACGCCGTGACCGCCCCCGAATCCCCGCCCTCCTCGTACCGCGCCTTGCTGGCCGTCCCGCATCTGGGACGTGTCCTGCTCTCGATGCAGATCGCGCGCATCGCCCAATCGATGATCTCGATCGTGATGATCCTGTTCGCCCTGCAGCGGTACAACAACCCGTCGCTGGCGGGACTGGTCGCGTTCGCGAGCATCTTCCCGGGCCTGTTCATCAGCCCTATCGCCGGGGCGTTGCTCGACCGTCACGGCCGCGTCCGATTGATCATCGTGGATTACGCGGTCGTCCTGTCTGCCCTGGTTCTCGTGGCATCTCTTTCACTCGCCGGTGATCTCCCAGCCTGGCTCCTGGTGGCAATCGCCAGCGTCTCGTCGCTTACCGGGCCGTTGAGCGGCAGCGGGCTGCGCAGCCTCTTCCCGCTGATGGTTCCCAAGCACCTCTGGGAACGCGTGAACGCGGTCGACTCCAACGGCTGGCTCGTGGCCACGGTAGTCGGCCAGCCGATCGGGGCGGTGTTCGCGCAGGTGTTCGGCTTCGAGCCCGCGATGTACGTCATCGCGTCGGCGTACGCGGTTGCCGCGCTGGTCATGATCGGCGCTCCCGATCCGCGGACGGACGTGGCCTCGTCCGGAAACCTCTTCCGCGACGCATGGCTCGGCCTCCTCTACACCTGGAACAACCGAACATTGCGCGCGCTGGCGACCTGCCTCTCGATCAGCAACCTCGGCGGTGGCGTCGTGGAGATAGTCGTGCCGGTGATGATCATCAAGCACATGGGCATGGGCCAGGACACGGTGGGCCTGGTGTTCGGGCTTCAAGGTGCCTTCGGCGTCGTCTCGGCCTTCTTCTCCGGGCGCCTCCGCACCGAAGGACGGGAACGCGAGCTGATCATGATTCCGTTGTTCGGTTTCATCTTCACGAGCGCTGTGCTGCTGGTTCCGGCCGGTCTCGCGCCGATCGCCATCTCCATGGCCGTCGCCGGGCTGCTGAACGGCCCGCTGGACATCGCGATGTTCACGCTAAGACAGCGCCGCACCGACCCCGCGTGGATGGGCCGCGCCTTCACCGTCTCGATGAACCTCAACTTCTCCGGCTTCCCCATCGGAGCCGCGATCACGGGAGTGCTGCTTGCCGTGGCGCCGCTCGAGGTCGCGATTGTGTTCGGCGTGGCGGCCACCGCCACCGGCGCCCTGCTGGGCTACGCGTTGCTGCCGCGAGGCGAGCGGGAAGCAACCGCCTGAACGCCGCCTGAGCGCCGCCTGCAAACGACGAAGCCGGACCTTTCGGCCCGGCTTCGTCTCGGAGTTCGGGGTGAGTGGAGCGGCGGAACCTACGCCGCCGGTTCGGGGGTCGATTCGCCCGTGCCGCCGCCACCGACCCGTGACGCCAGCTGGCTGGTACGGACCTTCGCGTCCTCGACGAGCGAGTACACGACGGGGATCACGATGAGTGTCAGGAAGGTCGAAGTGAAGAGGCCGCCGATGACCACGGTTGCCAGCTCCGACGCGATGATCTCACCCTCGGACAGGCCGAGGCCAAGGGGCATGAGCGCGAGCATTGTCGCGATGGCGGTCATCAGGATGGGCCGCACCCGTGTGCGTCCGCCCTGTGTCAGGGCCTCATACATCGGCATGCCCCGATGCCTGTGTTGCTCGACGAGGTCGAGCAAGACGATGGCGTTCGTCACGACTATCCCGATCAGCATCAGGAAACCTATCAAGGCGCTGATCCCGATGGGACGCTGAGTGAAGTAGAGCGCCGGGAACGCGCCGATCGTGGCCAGCGGCAAGCTGAACATGATGACCAGCGGATCCACGAGCGAGTTGAACACGAGGACCATGACGAGGTAGACCAGGACGATTGCGACGCCCATCGAGAGGAACAGGCCGCCGAAGGCCTGGTTCATCTGCTCGGTCACCCCACCAAGCTTCACCGTCACGCCGGTCAGCTTCCCGTCGGCCTGGAGCGTGTCGATGACCTTCTGGATCTCGACCGAGACACCACCTGTGTCCTTGCTGGTGGTGTCGGCCGAGACCGTGGAGGCTGGCGACTGGTCGACGCGGCTGATGCGCGACTGATTGTCCACCGGTTCAACCGTGGCGATCGAGCCGAGCGGCAGCTTGGCGACACCGACCGGCAGTTGGGCCAACAGGGCCTTGCCGCCCGGGATGTCGGTCCCGATCAGCTTTGCGTCGATCTGGACGTAAACGTTCGTGGGAATGCCGGCAACCGCGACCGTGCCCACCTGAGTGCCCACGAGGGCGGCGTAGACCTCGGCCTGGACCTGAGCCGTGCTCGTGCCGTCCATGATGGCCTTGTTCGGGTCCACATTGATCGTGTACTGAGTGGACTTGGCGGCAAGGTCGCTCTTGACGTTCAGCAGGTCGCTCTTCTTCTTCAGCTCGGCCACCAGTGCGTTCGTGGCGTTCTCCACGTCGCTGAACGCGGCACCGCTGACGACGACGCTGATCGAGCTGCTGCCCGTCATGCTGGCCTGGGCAACCTGGATGTCCCAGCCGGATTGCGCCAGCTTGCCCAGGTCATCGGAGAGCTTCTTCTGTTCGGCGTCGAGGTCAGTGCTCTTGTCCAGACCCACGACTATCTTTGCCGCGTTCGCGGCGCCGCCCGTGAAGGCGGAAGACAAAGCCGACAGGCCGGTATCCGCTTCGCTCGGGACCGTCGTTTCGATCAGCTTGACCTCGGAGTAGGCCCTCAGCTTGGCCTCGACGACACGAGTCTGGTCGCGGACCACCAGTGACGGCGTGCCGGAGGGCGGCGAGACGCTGATGGTGAGCGTCTTCTCCGACCCGGCGTTGAGGAACTGGGTGGGAATGCTCGGCACGAGCATGCCGGCCAGAACGACCATGACGGCGGCGATGCCGAGGACGCCCCAGCGGCTGCGGCGGTTGTAGAGGGCTGCCTTGAGAACCGGCGTGTAGAGCTTCTGGACGAGGCTATCGTGGTGCTGGGGACCTTCGTCCGGATCGAGCTTGATGCGGTCGATGAAGAGGCTCGCAAGAACCGGAACCACCGTCAGGGCGCAGATCAGCGAGGCCAGCAGCGCGAAGGTCACTGTGAGCGCGAAGGGAAGGAAGAACTGGCTCACGATGCCGCCCACGAAGCCGAGCGGCAGGAAGACGGCGACCGTTGTGAGAGTGGAGCTGGTGATGGCGCTCGCGACTTCGCGCGTGCCGGATATGCAGGCCTCGCGCATGGGATCGCCCTTGCTGCGATGCCTGTAGATGTTCTCCAGGACGACGATGGCGTCGTCCACAACCCGGCCGACGGCTATCGCCAATCCGCCGAGGGTCATGATGTTGATAGTGACGCCGAACACGAGCATCAGCGTCAGGGCGCTCATGATCGAGACGGGGATGCTCACCGCGGCCACGAGGGTTGATCGCAGGCTGAGCAGGAACAGGAAGATCGTGATGATCGCGAAGAGGGCGCCGAGGCCGCCTTCACGGACCAGGCTGTCGCGCGACTCGATGATGAATGTGGACGAGTCGGAGACGACGTCGATCTCGAAGGAGCCGCCGCCCTGCGACTTCAGCTCGTCGAGCTTGGCCTGAACTCGCTGGACCACGTCGACGGTGTTGGCATCGGTCGTCTTGGAGACGCTGATGACGAGTGCCGGACCGGCATCCGTGGTTCGGGGGTCCTTATTGAGATCCGCATATCCGCTCGGGTACGTCTGGACCAGGTCCACCGTTCCGAGATCACCGAGGGTGATGGGCGTCGGCGTCGTGACCGTCGAGCCCGTGCCGGGCATCTGAACGCCGACGGCGAGGGTAAGCAGCTGGTCCTTGCTGTCGAAGGCCATCATGTGCTGCGCCGAAACCGGGATGCTGACCGTGGTTCCATCGGCGTTGGTGATCGGAAGCGTGCCCGCCGGCAGGATCAGGTTGTTGGCCGCGAGCACTCCCTGGATCTGCGAGATCGAGACGTTCTTTGCTGCAAGCTTCGCCGGGTCCAGCTTCACGACGAGGCGGTCCTGCGTGGCGCCGGCAAGGTCGACCTTGCTCACGCCGTCCAGGCCCTGGATCGTGGGCACTATCCTGGTGGACGCGATGGCGTTGAGCTGGTCCGGAGTGGTATTCCCGGTCGCCTTGATGGCGACGATAAGCGACGGGAAAGCGTTGATGTCGAATGACTGGAGTGTCGGCGTGGACTTCAGCCCGATCGCCTTCACATTCGTATCGATCGTTGCCATCGTCTCTTTGATGTTCGTCCCGTAGGAGAACGTCGCGACGACGATCGAGAGGCTGTTGACCGAGCTCGAATTGATGTGCGTCAATCGCGCCACGCTGCCGATGGATCGCTCGACCGGCTGGGTCACCTGCGTCGAGACGTCCTGCGCGCTGGCGCCGGGGCTTGGCGTGATGACGACGACGAGCGGGAACTGGATGTCGGGCAGCAGTTCCTGCTTGAGCTGCGACCACGCGAGAACGCCGCTAAGCAGCATGCCGATCGTGATCAGAACGGTCACGCTCCGCTTGGCCACGGCCAGCTGTGTTAGTCGTATCACCTTCGCTCCTCGATACCCTTCGGTTAGTTGGCACGGACATGCGATGCCGCGCGGTTGAGCTAGGGATTACCCCCGTCAACTGAGACTCGGTCATTCACTGGTTGGTTCGGCGCGGCCAGGGCGCGTTCTCCAACGAGATTGACGATGCGCCCGAGCTCACGGAGTTCCGCAAGGTCCAGGACCCCCAGGATCCTGCGCATCATCTCGAGCCGGAACCCGGAGATCTCATCTATCAAATGCCGGCCGGTCTCCGTGAGCTGGCATTGGACGACACGCCGGTCGTCCAGGCGATGCTGGCGCTCCACGAGCCCATGGCGCTCGAGCCGCTCCACGGCACCGCTTGCGGTTGGCAGCCCTACGCCAAGCCAGTCGGCGACATGGCTCATGGGCGTTGGACCGCGTTTCCCAAGCAGGAAGAGCAGACGCACCTGCCCAAAAGTGAGCTCGTGCGCCGCCCAGGCGGGCACATCCGTGGCCTCGACTTCCATGAGGGTGCCCAGGGTCTCGAGAACCGCGTCGAGCGCTTGCTGCTCGTCAGGTACTTCGCTCACAGGCGAATAGTATCACGATGGGCGAATTACTCTGCATCATGCGAATGAACTAGCGTGCCCCGGGGCCACGAGGGCCGCGCGTGGCTCCGATCGTCCGGTTCGCGGAGGCACGGCCGTGACCCGCGCTGTGCGGTGCGGCCTTGCACCACGAGGTCGCCGTCCGTCAGACTCTCGGTGTGACCGAGAGCAGCGACATCAAGCAGCGCACCCTGGGCGCCGGCGCGTACGGCCGGATCGGTCTGCACTTCTACGACGCAGGCGTCCTGGGGCTCACCAACCGGCTGGTGTGGGGTTGCTCGAGCCGCGCAATCCTGGAGTGGTACCAGGCCAACATCACCGACAACCATCTCGACGTGGGCGTGGGGACGGGTTACTTCCTGGATCGCGTCGCGTTCTCCACGGCGTCTCCTCGGCTCGGGCTGATGGACCTCAATGGAAACAGCCTCACCCATACCGCCCGCCGGCTCATCCGTTACTCCCCGGAGATGTACCGGGCCGACGTCCTGGCGCCGATTGCCGTACCGATCGACAACTTCGATTCGATCGGGCTGAACTACCTTCTCCACTGCCTGCCCGGGCCGATGGAATCGAAGGCCGTCGCCTTCGATTCGCTGCGGCCGCTGCTCCGCCCGGGAGGCACGCTGTTCGGCGGTACCGTTCTCCGGCACGGCGTCAACGTGCCGATCCATTCACGAGGGCTGATGCGCCTCTACAACTCGATGGGTTTGTTCGGAAATGATCGCGACAGCCTGTCAGGATTGCAGTCGGCACTCGAGGCGCGATTCGAAGACGTCAGGATCGAGACGCATCGTTGCGTCGCCCTGTTCCGGGCTCGCGCCGCGGCCTGAAGAAACCCGAGGCAGGGTAGCGCCTCACGAAATCAAGGTCGGATCGGTCCAACCCGACACACACAAGAGACCGTCGCAGCCGTTGCCGGGCGTGCTCGTCGAGAATCAGGAGGGAAGGGTGATCAAGCGAGGCAAGCCAGAGGGCCCGATCGTCTGGACGACGCTCGGCAGCGCGCCGTACCCCACGGCCGACGAACCCTGCAGTGGCTATCTGCTCCAGGCGGGCGGAGCGAACGTGCTGATCGACATAGGCGGGGGCACGCTGGGGCCGCTCCAGCGATACATCCGCCTGGAGGACCTCCACGCGGTCTGGATCAGCCATCTCCACGCCGATCACTTCGCGGACATGCCGCTGCTGTATTACGCCTTCGCATTCGCCCAGCGTCCCATGCGGAAGATCCCAATTCTCGGACCGGTTGGCTGGGCCGCGCGTGTAGAGGCGTTCGTCAAGAGCTCCGCGGACCACGACATGCGCAACTTCTTCCAGGTGGTGGAGTTGAAGGATCGTGGCATCGCCGAGATCGGCGATCTCCGTATTCAGGCCCGCGCCGTCGAGCACGGCATTCCGGCGTTCGGCATGACCGCCCGCTACGGCGAGCGGCGCCTCGCCTACACGGGAGACAGCGGCCCGTGCGAGAACCTCGTGACACTTGCCAAAGGAGCAAGGGTCCTGGTGGCCGAATGCGGCGCCCAGGAAATCGAGATCCCGTCCGTCCACCTCTCGCCGGAGGACGCAGGCATCACCGCCGCCCACGCCGGAGTGTCGAGGCTCGTGCTCGCTCACCTGGCGCCGGGACTGGGCGAGGATGAGGCGATCGAACGCGCCGGGACCGCCTTCAACGGCGCCATCGAGGTCGCCCGGCCCGGCGTGACGATGGAAGCCTGATCGACCGGCGTCAGGCTCGCCGGTAAGGCGTGTCCAGCACCACGAAATCCTTGCGTCCAACCAGGGCCGCGCGGATCCGGTGCACGTTCTGGTTGTAGAGCACGCGGTCCCACCAGTGGCGTGGCAGGTGCTCGGGCAGCAGCACGATCGTCAGCCGATCGGGATCCTCGGTCTGAGAAACCTCGAGGTAGCGCACGAACGGCCGGACGAGCGCCCGGTACGGCGACTCCACGAGAACCACGTGCGCTCCCGGTAGCTGGCGCTCAACACGCTCGCGGAACTGCTCGCCCTCCGCGTGGTCGAGCGTGACGTGCACTACCTGCACCTCCTCGCCCATCGTCTGACCGACCCGCACGGCCTGTACAACCGCCCTGCTCATGCCCTGCGCCGCGACGACCACTCTCTGGCGGCGATGCGTCGTTCCGAAGACCACGTCCGGCTGAACCGAGAGCCCGCGGCCCTCTTCGTCGTACTCGTGCTTGATGAAGAGCATCAGCCCCACCAGGATCGGGACGACGATGATGATCATCCAGACGCCCTGGTCGAACTTCGAAATCGCGATCACGACTACGACGACGGCAGTGACTACCGCCCCGACGCCGTTGATGAGGGCGCTCCGCCGCCAACCTGATCCACGCTCTGTGAACCAGTGCTTGACCATGCCCGATTGCGACAGCGTGAACGACGTGAAGACGCCGATCGCGTAGAGGCCGATCAGGCGGTTTGGGTCGCCGTTGAACGCCACAACCAGGCCAATGGAAGCGAGCGAGAGGGCGATGATCCCGGAGTTGAACGCGAGCCGCTCCCCGCGCAGGGAGAACTGGCGTGGGAAGAAGCTGTCACGCGCCAGGATCGAAGAGAGCCTGGGAAAGTCCGCGAAGCTCGTGTTCGCGGCCAGGATCAGGATGCCCATCGTCGCAAACTGCAGGATGTAGTACATAGGTCCGCGGCCGCCGAAGATCGTCCGGCCTAATTGCGATGTCACGCTCTCGCCGGCACCGCCGATTCCCGCCGGGTGCGCGCCCATGTTCACGGCTAGGTAGCTGGTCCCCAGGAACATGATCCCGAGCAGCGTGGCCATGATGATCATGGTCTGTTGGGCGTTCTTCCATTCGACCGGCTTGAACGCAGGCACGCCGTTTGCCACGGCCTCGGTGCCCGTCATTGCCGAACAGCCATCGGCAAAGGCCTTGCACAGCAGGAAGAGGCCCATGTTCTCTGTCGCGACGCCGCTCAGCTTCTCCACGTCGGTCACCGCGTGGAGCTGGCCCGTGAGCGACTCGAAGAGGCCCACGCCGATTAGCAGCAGCATCGAGCCGATGAATATGTATGTGGGGCTCGCGAAGAGCGTGCCGCTTTCCTTGAGACCGCGAAGGTTCACGATCATCACGAGCAGGATGCAGACGGCTGTGATCGCAACTGCCTTGTCCTGGATTGCCGGTACCGCCGAGTACATCGCCTGCACGCCCGCCGAGACGCTCACTGAAACGGTTAGCACGTAGTCGGTGAGGAGCGAACCCGCGGCGACGAGCCCGGCGAGCACGCCGAGATTGGCGTGCGCCACGATGTAGCTGCCGCCGCCGCTCGGGTAGGCCCGGATCGTCTGGCGGTAGCTGAACGTGACGATGACCAGCAGCAGGACGACCACCACGGAGAGCCCCAGGACGTACTGGTAGTTCACCGTGCCCGCCCCAGCGAGAATGAGCATCATCGCGCCGGTCGCGTATGCCACCGACGACATCACGTCGGACGAGAAGACCGGAAGAGCCTTCCACTTCGGCAGCCGCTCGGCGAGCTCCTCGGCCGAGGAGAGCGGGCGCCCGAAGAGGAGACCGCGGATCGTGGCCATTCGACGCTGGTAGACGGTCCGCGGTGCCTGCGCCTCGAGCTTCGCCTCCAGGACGCCGGGCCCCAGGTACCGGAAGTAACGGGCGTGGGGACGGTCTACGACGACGCGGCGATCACCAAGCTTGCGGCCCTTCAGAGCACTGTGTTCAGCCATTGGCGGCGGGTTCCCTCGTGATCACGATGTCCACGCGGCCGCCGTCGCGAACTACGGTGGGCAGGATCAGGACGTTGTTCGTGGCGGCAAGCTCGTACGCGTGCCACAGCAGACCCGGCCACGACTGAAAGCCGGTCAGGACGATCCGGGTGGCGATTCCATCGTGAACGAGCGCCACAGCGGCCTCGAGATCGACGAGTCCCGGCTCCGTGTCCAGCAACTCCGCGTACTCCGCCGGCGATGCGGAGGGCGCGAACCCCCCGGCGCCGCCGGGCAGTACCTCGAGGTCCGGGGTGGAGTCGAGGTCGCCGGGATCGGCCGTGGGATGGATCAGACGCATCGCGTCGTCGGCTATTGTCACGACCTCAACATACAAAGCACCCTCACGAGCAGACGCGCGGGTGGTGCCCAGGGGCGCTCAACAACCGCTCAACAGGGTGGGCCGGAAGGGGTTGCAGCGGGCCCAGGGAGGACTAGCATCGAGGGCGATGAAGGTCTTGTGGGTTCGGGCCGGATCTCCGCGTGCGGCTCGTTGGCTCGTGATCGCCGCGGCGTCCGGGGGAGCGGTTGCCGCAGCCTCGGTCGCGATCGCGATCGTCGGCCTGTTCGGCGCGACGCACGCGGCGCCGGTGTACCTGCTTGCCGTGGTTGCCGTGGGCATGCGCTGGGGAACCGTGCCGGCTGTGGGCACATCGGTGGCGGCGTTTCTCGCCTATGACTTCTTCTTCGTCCAGCCGCTCTACACGTTCACGATCAACAACCCGGACGAGTGGCTCAACCTGCTGCTCCTGCTTGCCGTTGCCCTGGTGATCGGGCGCCTCGTCGCCAGCCAGGCAATGCACGCGGCGCAGGTTGCCGAACGCGCCCGGGAGGCACAGGCGCTCTACGGCATCAGCCGGGCGCTGGCGGAGACACACACGGTCGAGGAGGCGGCGCCGATTGTCCTTCATCGTCTGGCCGCGGACACGGCGATGGATCGGATCTGGTTCGCGGTGGGACCAGCACCGATCGACGAGCAGACGATCGCGGACACGAACCCTGGTGTGCCGCTCCCTGTGCCCGCCTGGCAGGTCGTCCTCCAACGGCCGCCCGGCGAGGCTGAGGTGCGATGGATCCGGAGCCACGT
This sequence comes from Chloroflexota bacterium, assembly GCA_003153755.1. GTDB lineage: Bacteria > Chloroflexota > Limnocylindria > Limnocylindrales > CSP1-4 > Fen-1039. The sequence goes on from PMBG01000071.1 coordinate 10,951, forward strand.
CGCGACCACCGCCGTCCGCCGGCGAACGGATCGTGCAGTTGTGTACCGGGTCCGCGTCGAGGCCTCGGGGGAGGCGCTGGGATCCGTCTGGGCGCTGCGCAGCCGCGACGAGCGGCAGCCCGATCGCGCCGAGACCCGGATTCTCTCGGCCGCCGCCGACCAGCTCGGGCAGGCGGTCGTCCGAGACCGCGTCGAGTTCGAGAAGACGAACGCCGAGATCGCGCGGCGCAGCGATGCGGTCAAGACCTCGTTGCTCGACTCCGCCTCGCACGATCTGCGGACTCCTCTCGCAACCATCCGTGCGGCTGCCGGCAGCATGCTCGACGATTCGATTGCGTGGACCGACGCGGATCGGCGCGAAGCGTTCGAGGCGATCGATTCCGAGGCGGAGCGGATGGGCCGGCTCGTGCGCAACCTGCTCGATCTGAGCCGTATCGAAGGCGGGGCGCTCAAGCCCGAGCTGGAGCCGTGCGACCTCGACGACATCGTTGGGCCCGTCGTCAAGAGAGCGCGGGGGACGACCGCCAAGCACATCGACATGGACCTGCCGGACACGCTGCCGCCGGTTCTCGCCGATCAGGTCTTCCTGGGCCAGGTGGCGGCCAACCTTCTCGAGAACGCGATCCGGCACGGTGGCGAAGACATCCGCGTCCGGGCGGTGCCCCTCCAGGATTGGGTCGAGCTGACCGTGGAAGACAACGGCCGTGGCGTACCCGATGCCGCGTTGCCGCGCCTCTTCGACAAGTACTTCCAGGCCGGTCCGCCGAGCGAGAAGCGGCGCGGCATGGGCATCGGGATGACCGTCGTGGGCGGGCTCACGCGCGCAATGGGCGGCGAGGTGCAGGCGAGCCGAAGCTCGATCGGAGGATTACGCGTCACGGTGAGACTGCGGCCGGCTCCGATGCCCGACCCGACTGACGGCGATGCGGCCCTGAGCGAGAATGCCGCGGACGCCCAACCCGGAACGACGGTCCGAAGCAGATGAGCGGTCCCTCTCTCCTGATCGTGGAGGACGAAGATACCGCGCGTCGATCCCTCGCCGACTACCTCCAGCGGCAGGGCTACGGGGTAGACCAGGCGAGTTCCGCTGCCGACGCCATGCGCCTGTGGGATGCCCATCGAGCGGATCTCGTGCTTCTGGATCTGGGGCTCCCCGATCGAGACGGCATCGAGGTGATCCACCGGATCCGGCGCGAGGCAACCACGCCGATCATCATCCTGTCGGCGCGCGGCGATGAGCGCGACAAGATCGACGGACTCGAGGCCGGCGCGGACGACTACCTGACAAAGCCATACGCCACGGACGAGCTGAACGCGCGGATCCGTGCGGTGCTACGCCGCGTGGGAGGTCCGGATTCCGACTCGCCGGGCTGCCTCCGGCTCGGACCGATCGAACTCGACATCGTCAGGCGCGAAGTACGCGTCGCCGGCGAGTCGGTCCACCTGACGCCGCGCGAGTACGAACTGCTGAAGGTCATGCTCTCCCACCGGGGCCGCGTGCTGACCAAGGCCCGGCTGCTGCGTGCGGTCTGGGGCGTTGCGTACGCGGACGAGAGCGCCTACATCCACGTGTACGTGAACCGGCTCCGCCGCAAGCTCACCGCCGCGGCCGCGGCCGGAGGAGCAACGCTCGACGGCCTCATCGAGACGGAGCCGGGTATCGGCTATCGGATCGCGGACGCATAATCACCCTTGAGCCGCGATGGGGCGGCAAGCGCAAGGGGGGCTTGGGATGAGTGGGATCCGACTCCGAATCAGCCAATCGGTGGCGATCGTTGCGTTCGTGGCGGCCCTGGCAGTGGCCGGTTGCGCGGGAACGAGCGGCCAGAGTCCGGCGGTACCGTCGGGTTCGGTGATCGCAGCCGATCAGCCGGACCCGGTCCGAGGGTCGTGCGGCGACGCGCTCGCGATGAACCCCCGCGAAGGACGTTTCGCCGACGCGGGGATCGCGTGCATCGCTCCACAGCTCGCTTCGGGGAGTCCGTGGCCGGTCTCGATCCGGGCCGCGGCGAAAGCCCTGCGCGACTTCACGGGCGAGACATCGCTCCAGTTCGAGGTCTCCGGCCCGGTCGACCAGAACGGCCGGCGGATCTACACCCTGAATAGCAGCGGGGTGAACGCCGGCGGCAAGTTCGTATCCGGCAGCGTGGATGCCGACACTGGGCGCGTCGTCGGCATCTCCTACACCGCCAGGGTCATGGGCGACGCCGGACCTCGCCTGATCGAACAGGACGCTGCCCTGGCCAAAGCGACGGCCTTCACGACCCTCCACGCCATCGATCTGACGGGGCTGGTCTCAACCGCGGCGCCGAGCGATTCCGGGTGGGAGTTCACCTGGGAGAAGAAGGTCGGCACGGTCGGAGTGCCGCCGCGCGTGACCGTCGACGTAGATTGGCAAACCGGCGCCGTGGTGTCCTACTGGGAGACGAGAGTCGATCTCGGCTCGCCGCCTGCGCCTGCAGTAACTCAGGCGCAGGCCGAGGCCGCGGCGCTCGCCGACCAGCCGGGCTTCAAGGTCGAGGGGTCGTTCCTGCGGTTCGAGCCGAACTGGTCCGGTCCGATCCTGGTCTGGGAGGTCTACGTCTCGGGAGAATCCAACCCGGGCGCCACGAGCTACTTCCCGGTGAGAATCGACGCGATGACGGGTCAAAAGGGCTAGGGCGCGTCTGCTGCCGCCGCCTCGTCGATCGTGACTTCGATCAGGGGGCTGTGCGCGACCATCTCGTCGAGGTCCGTGCGGTTCCATGCCCTGGCCACGTGGGCCAGCACGGTGCGGCGCTCGGGTTCCGCAGTGATGACGCGGGCCGTCGCCGGCAGATCCGCAACCACGCCCGACTTCAGGTGGAACGTGAAGTGCGGGTCCTCCTCCAGATTCGCCAGCCAGGCTCGCTTGCGGTCTGCGCGTGGCATGCCGCTGATGTAGATCCGCCCGTCGATCGCGTGGAACACGATCTCGATCCTTCGGGATGCGCCGCTGTGGCGGCCGGTTGTCGTGATGTCGATGATTCCGCCGGTCGTGAGAGCTCGCCGGATCGCGTCGTTCATTTCGCCGTTGCTCCTGATGATTGAGTCTGCAATCGAGTCTACGGCCGCGCTGCGCGGGACGGTCGCGGCGAACCGGCCGGGTCCGCCACGCGACACGTTTAGGGCACGTTTAGGGTCCGGGCCGCCGGACCTGAAGCCACCTCTTGGTGCCGTGGCGATGCTGGGGTCATGGATCGCAGTCGAGACGAAACCAATGCTGCGGACGATTCCGCCGAGACCGAACGCCGGCTCGCCTCCGAGGTAGCCGAAGTGGAGGGCGCCATTGCGCTCGTCGCCTCCGGCGCGGCATCACGGGTGACGCTGACCGGACTCCGTTTTGGCGAGCCCGTGATGGCGCGATTCCTCAAGACCGCCGCGGTGGCCGGCCTGGTGCTCGAACCGATTCCGTGGCCGGAGGACGCCGGCTGCGATTTGATCATCCGGAGGAACGATGCCTGACTCGAACTCGCCGCGAGCGCGGGTGCTGCTCGTGGAGGACGACCTGACCCTCGCCGGGATCATCGCCCGCCACCTCAAGGCGCGCGGCCACCAGGTGCGCTCCGCCGAGTCGGCGGAAGAGGTCTCGGGAATCCTGGGCACCGGCTGGAAACCGACCGTCGTACTGCTCGACATCAACCTTCCGGGCGAGTCCGGGTGGTCATTCCTGAGAAGCGGCGCACTGGGTGCCGCGGGCACGGTGCCCGTCTACGTGGTGAGCGCCACCGCCGTACCGCCCGCCCGGCTCCGCGAGTTCCACTGCGCCGGCTATCTGCCCAAGCCCTTTGCGGTCTCGACTCTCGTTGAGATCGTGGAGCGGCACCACAGCGAGGCGGACGTCGCTGATCCAAGCGTCCCCCAGGGAGGTTTCGATGCTTTTTGATCTTGCCATGCTCGGCCTGATGGCAGCGTGCCTGCTGTTCTTCATCGGCCTGATCGGTCTGTGCGACCGGCTGGCCCGATGAACGAGCAGGACCTCCTGGGCGGCGTGATCGTTCTCTTCCTGGGCATATACCTCCTCTTCACTCTCCTGCGAGCGGAGAAGTTTTGATGATCCCCTCGCCTCTTGGACTGCTCCAGGCTTTCAGCCTGTTCGCCGTAGCCATCCTTCTCGCGCGGCCGCTCGGCGGCTACATGCGCAAGGTCATGGAAGGCGAACGGGTCTTCCTATCGCCGGTGCTTCGGCCGGTTGAACGCGGGATCTACAAGGTCCTCCGCGTCGACGAAACGGTCGAGCAGCGATGGCAGGCTTACGCCATTTCGGTGCTGGTCTTCTCGTTCGTGTGCATCCTGGCCCTGTATCTGCAGCAGCGTTTCCAGACATCCCTGCCTCTCGGCCAGAGCGGCACCGGGAGCGTCGGGCCGGTCGCGCCCGACCTCGCCTACAACACCGCCGTCAGCTTCGACACGAACACGAACTGGCAGAACTACTCCGGCGAGAGCACGATGACGTACCTGACCCAGATGGCCGGGCTCGCCGTCCGGAACTTCGTCTCTGCCGCGACCGGCATTGCCATCGCGATCGCCCTGACGCGCGGCCTGGTCCGCAAGTCCATGCCGACGATCGGCAACTTCTGGGTTGACCTGACCCGCAGCACGCTGTACATCCTGCTGCCGATCTCAGTGGTTGCGGCCCTCTTCCTGGTCTCGCAGGGCGTGGTCCAGACCTTCGCCAGCTCCGCAATCGCGCATACGATCGGTGGGGCCGTCCAGACGATCCCGCTCGGGCCCGTCGCATCGCAGGAGGCGATCAAGGAGCTCGGCANNCCGTTCGAGAACCCAACCACGGTCTCGAACTGGGTGGAGATGCTGCTGATCCTCGTCATCCCATTCGCGCTGACCAACACTTTCGGCCGGATGGCCGGCAATGCACGTCAGGGTTGGGCGCTTATCGCGGTCATGGTCATCGTCCTGTCCGCGGGCTCTTTTGTGGCCATGGGCAGCGAGGAGCGATCCAATCCGTCCATCCCGGCGGCGGTCGCGCAGCAAATCGACCAGTCGGCCGGGAACATGGAAGGCAAGGAGACGCGCTTCGGCGCCGACGCGAGCGGCCTGTTCGCGACGGTCACGACCGGAACGAGCACGGGCGCCGTGAACTCGATGCACGACAGCTTCCTGCCGGTCGGCGGCCTCGTTCCGCTCTTCAACATCGAGCTCGGCGAGATCACCCCGGGCGGCGTCGGCGCCGGACTCTACGGGATCCTCGTCTTCGCCATAATCGCCGTCTTCATCGCCGGATTGATGGTGGGACGGACGCCGGAGTTCCTCGGCAAGAAGGTCGAGGCTTACGAGATGAAGATGGCCATGCTCGTGGTCCTCTTCCTGGCCGCGAGCATCCTGGGCTTCTCGGCCTTAGCCACGGCCACCGATGCCGGCAAAGCCGGGCCGCTCAACAGCGGCCCCCACGGCTTCAGCGAAATCCTCTACGCCTTCTCCAGCCAGACCGGCAACAACGGATCCGCATTCGCCGGGCTGACGGGCAACACCCTGTTCTACAACCTGACCGGCGCTTTCGCGATGATGCTCGGGCGGTACGCAATGATCGTGCCGATCCTGGCCATAGCGGGGTCGATGGCCGGCAAGCGGCGCGTGGCTGCGTCCCTCGGGACCTTCCCAACGACCGGACCGATATGGGTCGGGCTACTAATCGGCGTCATCGTGATCGTGGGTGCGCTGACCTTCTTCCCGGCCCTGGCCCTCGGCCCCATCGCCGATCAGCTGCTCAACAACGCCGGGAGGCTGTTCTGATGGCATTCGCAGTCATAGACACGATGCGGGGCGGTCGCCGCCTCGCACGCGAAGCCCGCAAGGCCGGGGCCGGCTCAGCTCCCGGCCCGAGCAACAAGGGCATATTCAACCCTCAGATGCTGCGCGGGGCCCTCGGCCCGGCGGTGCGCAAGATGAACCCGCTCCAACTCGCCAAGAACCCGGTGATGTTCGTGGTGGAAGTCACGGCCGCGCTGGTGACCGTCATCTTCCTCGGGGATCTGCTGGGGATCAGCCGGGGCGCGGCACGTGAAGTTGGGCGCACCCCCGGCTTCGAATTCCAGATCGCCGTCTGGCTCTGGTTCACCGTCTACTTCGCCACGTTCGCGGAGGCGCTGGCTGAAGCCCGCGGCAAGGCCCAGGCCGCTTCCCTGCGGAAGACCCGCTCGGAGACTCTGGCCCACCGCCGCTGCGACGACAACTCGTTCGAAGACGTGGGCTCATCGCTCCTGCGCTGCGGCGACATCGTCGTGGTCCGCGAAGGCGAAACGATCCCCGGTGACGGCGATGTCATCGAGGGCGTGGCATACGTCAATGAAGCGGTGATCACCGGCGAGTCCGCGCCCGTCCTCAAGGAGCCGGGCACGGATATCCGGAGCACGGTCACCGGTGGGACCACCGTGACCAGCGACACGCTGACGATCTCCATCACCGCCAACCCGGGCGAGACCTTCCTCGACCGGATGATCGCGCTTGTCGAAGGCGCCAAGCGGCAGCGAACGCCCAACGAAATCGCGCTGTCGATCCTGCTGTCCGGCTTGACCATCGTCTTCCTGCTGGCGACTGCGACGCTGCGGCCCTTCGGCCTGTACGCCGGCGCGCCTCTCGGGATCGTTGTCCTGGTCGCGCTGCTGGTCTGCCTCATCCCGACAACCATCGGCGGGCTGCTGTCCGCCATCGGCATCGCCGGCATGGACAGAGTGGCTCGCTTCAACGTCCTGGCAATGAGCGGTCGCGCCGTCGAGGCGGCCGGTGACGTCGACGTAATCCTGCTCGACAAGACGGGCACGATCACTTTCGGCAACCGGCTGGCGTCGCGGATCGTGACGATGCCGGGAGTCAAGGAACGCGACACGCTCGACGCGGCGCTTCTGACGTCGATCCACGACGAAACACCGGAAGGCAAGTCGGTCGTGGAACTGGCGCGAAATCGAATGGCCGAACTCGCGTCCGAGTCGGGCGCTGCGAAGGCAGCCGCTCCAATCACGGAGGCCCCGGCCGGAGCCACCATCGTCCCCTTCTCCGCCGAGTCTCGAACCAGCGGCGTGATCCTGGTCGACGGCACCGTCGTCCTGAAGGGCGCCGTCGACGCCATCGTCGCCGCACTCGACGGCGAGGCGCCCCCGGAACTCAAGGTCCTCTCCGACGAGATCTCCTCTCTTGGGGCCACGCCACTGGCAATCCGCCGGAACGGCAAGGTCCTGGGCATCATCGAACTCAAGGACACGGTCAAGCCCGGCCTCAAAGCACGCTTCGACGAGCTGCGCCGCATGGGGATCCGGACCATCATGGTCACCGGCGACAACCCACTGACCGCCAAGACCATCGCGGCCGAAGCCGGCGTCGATGATTTCATGGCCCAGGCCAAGCCTGAGGACAAGATCGCGCGCATCCGCGCCGAGCAAGCCGACGGCCATCTGGTCGCCATGACCGGCNNCCAAGTACTTCGCCATCCTGCCGGCCATGTTCATGGTGGCCTACCCGGAACTGGGGTCGCTCAACGTGATGGGACTGGCCCGTCCCGAGAGCGCGATCCTCTCCGCGGTCATCTTCAACGCCCTGGTCATCATCGCCCTCGTGCCGCTCTCGCTGAGAGGCGTCGCCTACCGCGCCGCGCCCGCAGCGGAGCTACTCCGCCGCAACCTCCTCATATACGGCGTAGGCGGGATCTTCGCGCCGTTCATCGGCATCAAGGTGATCGACCTTCTCATCACCGCCATTCACCTGGCGTAGGGAGTTCACGATGCGTAGCTTCATCAGAACCCAGCTCTGGCCCGCCGTCGCCGTTCTCGTGGCCCTCACGGTGATCACCGGGGTCGTCTACCCGGTCGTGGTGACGGCGGTGGCCCAGGTCGCCTTTCCCAATCAGGCAAACGGCTCGATGATTACGGTCGACGGGGCGACAGTCGGCTCGAGCCTCATCGGCCAGGCGTTCGACAACCCCAAGTACTTTTCCGGCCGTCCCTCGGCAGCCGGCGCGGGCTACGACCCGACCATGTCGGGGGGCACCAACCTGTCGTCTACGAACCAGAAGTTGATCGACAGCATCACCGCCCAAGTTGACGCACAGCGCAAGGCGAACGGCGACAAGCCGGTCCCGATCGAGCTGGTGACTTCGTCCGCGTCGGGCATGGACCCGGACATCAGCCCTGCCGCCGCGGAATATCAGGTCCATCGTGTTGCGCAGGCTCGTGGCATGACCGACGATCAGGTCCGAGCGGTGGTCGCGCGCCACACCTCGCAGCCATTCCCGTGGTTCCTGGGCGAACCCGCCGTCCGAGTTCTCGAGCTCAATCTCGATTTGGATGGGCTGCTGAAATGACTCACGAAGCCACCGGCCCGACTCGACCCACCGGCGACCAGATGCTCGCCCGGCTCAACGCCGAGCAGAAGCCGGAGCGGGGACGGCTCCGCGTCTACATGGGCATGGCCCCAGGCGTGGGCAAGACCTACAAGATGCTCGAGGAAGGCCATCGCCGCCACGACCGCGGCACGGACGTCGTCGTGGGTCTCGTGGAGACGTACGGGCGGCGCCACACCGCAGCGCTGCTGGACGGACTCGATGTGGTGCCGCGGCGGAGCGTCGAGTATCGCGGCGTCTTGGTCGACGAGATGGACACCGACGCGGTCCTGGCCCGCAGACCGGCCGTGGTTCTCGTGGATGAACTCGCGCATACCAACGTCCCGGGTTCGGCCCGCGAGAAGCGCTGGCAGGATGTCGAGGTTCTTCGCGACGCGGGCATCGAGGTCGTGAGCACGTGCAACGTCCAGCACGTCGAATCGATCGCCGACGCGGTGGAAACGATCCTGAACGTGCCCGTTCGGGAGCGCGTTCCCGACGAGATCATCCGCGCGGCCGATGAGATCGAGCTCGTGGACATGAGCCCGCACGCTCTCAGGCAGCGGATGCGGCATGGCAACGTGTACCCGCCGGACCGCGCGACCGTGGCGCTGGAGCGCTTCTTCACCGAGCCGAATCTGATGGCGCTCCGAGACCTGTCGCTGCGCTTCGTGGCCGGCAAAGTGGATCAGCAGCTCGAGGAGATCGTCGCCGAGCGCGGGACGGCGGTTGGGCCCGTCACGGAACGCGTCATGGCGCTGATAGACGAATCTCCGGAGTGCCGTCGCGCCCTGAGGCGAGCCGCGTCGCTCTCCAGCGCCCTGCACGCTCCGTTGCTGGCGATCGCCATCGAGACGCCTAGCGTCGCCGCATCGCGCGACAGACAGCAGAACCTCCAGTCGAACACGGACTACGCCACGGACCTCGGGGCGGAGATCATCCGGGGCGAGGCGTCGGACGTGGCCCGCGGACTTGCCGAGGTGGCCCGAGACCGGCGGGTCACCCACCTGGTGCTGACACACCGGCCAAGTCGTGGCCTCCACATCGGACGGCCATCTCTGGCCGACCGGCTGCTCGACGAAGTGGCCGGCCTGGAAGTCCACCTCGTCGGCGAGCCCGTTGCCACGGAGCGGCAAAGGTAGGGGTGTGACTCCTCTTGCCCTGTTCGGCGCGGCCGCCGTATCCGCGATGCTGCTCTTCTACGCCCTCGAGGCGCGCGCGCCCTTCTTCGTCCTCGCGTTCGCGGCCGCGTGCCTGGCCTCGTCGGCGTACGGCTTCATGCAGGGCGCGTGGCCGTTCGGTGTGGTGGAGTTGATCTGGTCCGGTGTGGCGCTGCGCCGCTGGCTGGAGCGGCGAGGGACGTCCACGGGGTAGTGTCGGGACTCGTCGAAGAATCAGCGGCTGGCTACGTTGCCCGGTCGTTCGGTCTCCGCTCGGCGCGCCGCTCCGCCGGGTGCGTGGCGCGATCCGGCAAGTGTCCGGCTGTGCCGGACAGAATCGACCGGCGGCCCAACGGTCGAGCCGCACGAAGCTCGAACCGGGCAATCGGGCCGGGGATTTGGCTCCGATCCCGCCCTCGGCGGCCGCCGAAGACCCCTTCTTGCCGTCCGAAGCCCTGCAAGCACAGACCCCGCAGCGCCAGGCCTCTCACATGTGGTGAATCCGTCCGGCTGGGCCGGACAAACGCGACCTCTGGGTCGGACCGTCGACGAACCACCGCGTCAATGGCGAATCGGGACACTGGTTAGGGCCAGTACGGGATCTCGCTAGGAGCCGGGCCGCCGCCCGTCATCCCCGGCGTTCCATCCGGGTCGAGCCACACGGTTGTGGTCAGGCTGCCAGCGGATCTGTCGGCGGCGGCCGTCCAGGACTCTGTGAGGGTCATCTCCCAGAGCCCGAGCACGTCGGGTCGGATCTCGGTCGCGCAGGTCACGGGCAACGGCTTCTGCAGAGCCGAGTATCCCGGGAACTCCGTCACTGTCGACTCCGCGCTGGTTCCGGGAATAGTCGGGAAGCAATCGTAGGACGCGTCCTTCGCGGCGAGTTGCCCCAGGCCGGTGGCCGCAACGCGGGGCCCGTTCGCGGGGTTGAGCACGGCAGGCGCCGGATCGAAGCGTAGACCGGCCACCATGGCCTGTACTTGGGCGCGCATGACATCGATGCCGGGGGCCTTCATGTCCGCCTGGATCACGTACCGCTGGCCCACCTGGCCGGGCACGGACATAATCCACGAGAGCTGAGTGCCGCCGTCGTCGAAGAACATCGCCGGCAGACCGCCCACGGTCACGTACTTCTGGCCGGCCTGCAGCGCGCTCGTGTCGGTCGGATCTATCGGACTCACCATCGGCGGGCCGTACTGGCGCGAGATCGACACGATGACCTGACCGGGTCCGTAGTCCAGCGTCTGCCCGCACTCCGACCCGGAGATGAAGTCTTCGCCCGGCCCGGGAGTGACCGCGTTGCAGGTGGCGGACCCCGAGCCCGAACCCACGAAGTCCAGGATCGTCGAGTAGTGCATGTTGAACCCGGAGACAGACGCATGCCATGACGCGGGATAGTCGAAGGCGAGGCCGTCCCGGTGGAAATGGGCCAGCTCGCCGTTCACGCCGATGGCGCCGCTCGGGCCGCCCGTGGCAGGTCCGGCAGGTCCGCCGTTGGAGCGCAGACTCGCGGCGATCGGCACGAGTGCGACCGCGACCACGAGTATCGCCGCCATCCCGAAGCCAATGCGCGGGTTGAGCCGGATCGCCGGCCGGCGGGTGACGGCGACGTGGAGGGCTATTCGGTCGGCAAGACCCGGCGACGGATTGGCATCGCCGACCTCGCCCTTCAACGCTTCGGAGAGACGATCCTCGATGTTCATGGCTCCTGCCTCAACTGGGCTCGAAGACGCCCGAGCGCGCGGTGCGATCTCGACTTCGCCGTTCCCAGCGGGATGCCCAGCGCGGCGGCCACATCGGGCATCTCGAGGTCGGCAAAGTACCGGAGAGCCAGGATCGCCCGATCGTCGGGTGACAGTCTGTCGTACGCGGACAGCAGTTCGAGGCGGTCCTCAGTCCCCAATGCGGGCACCGGCCCGGGCTCTTCGCCGGCGGCGTCGAGTACGATCTCGCGCACGCGATTCCGGCGCCGGGCCTTGTCGATGGCCGCCCTCACTACCAGCCGCCGGAACCAGGCGGGCCAGCGGTCGGGTACGCGCAGGCTGCCGATGTCGCGCCAGGCCCGAAGAAACGCATCTTGCACGGCATCCTCCGCCTCAGCCGGCGAGCGCAGGATCGACAAGGCCAGGCGGTACGCCGACGGAGTCTCGGCATGCACCAGCGTCGCGAACGCGCCCGCGTCGCCCGAGCGGGCGGCAAGGACTACGTTCGCGGCAATCACTGTCATCGTCCCCTCGCAGCGGCGAAGTTGCGTTCAACTACTATGGCGCGCCGGCGAGTCGATTCGTTCCGTCTTCCCTACTCCGCGACGATCCGGTAACCCACGCCCGGCTCGGCGACGATGAGCTTGCCGGCCGTTCCCGTGGGATCGGCGGCCGCCAGCTTGCGGCGAAGCCGGCTCACGTACACGTGGAGGTAGTGCGCCTCCTCCGAATACGCCGAGCCCCACACGGCCCGAAGCAGCCGGCCGGCGGTGACCACGCGGCCCGAGTGAGCAAGTAGCACCTTCAGGAGTTCGAACTCCCTCGGCGTCAGTTCGACAGGTTCGCCGCCGACGGCGACTTCGTGGTGTGGCACATCCATGACGACCGGCCCGAGCTTCATGCAGCCTTCGGTGTCGGCCGCGGGACCTGCCGCGCGACGGAGGACCGCTCGCATTCTGGCGTGGAGCTCGGTCAGCCCGAACGGTTTGGTGAGGTAGTCGTCCGCGCCGGCGTCCAGCGCCGCCACCCGGTCCTCCTCGCGGCCACGTGCGGAGACCACGATTATCGGCGTGGTCGCCTCGCGACGGACGCGGCGGATCACGGCCTGGCCGTCCAGATCGGGCAGTCCGAGGTCCAGCAGGATCAGGTCGGGGCGCCGAGCATCCCAAAGACGCAGTGCTCCGCGCACATCGCCCGCCTCGTCCACATCGTGACCCCGAGCGCGGAGATTCGCGGCGATGGCCGCCCGGGCGGTCTCGTCGTCTTCGACGATCAGGATGACGGCGGCCCCCTCGCTCATTGGGCGTCGGCCGTAGGGTCGGCCGTATGGCCGGCGTCGGCCGTAGCGTCGGTGTCGGCGTCGGGGTCGGAATCAGCCGGGGCGCCGGCATCCGTCGCGGCCTCGGGCTCTTCCACCCTGTCCACATGAAAGCGCGCGACGACGGCCAGGCCGCCGAGCGAACTGGCACGCGCCTCCACCGAGCCGCCCATCGCCAGCGTCAGGCCGCGAACCACAGCCAGCCCGATTCCAGAGCCGCCGTCCGCGCGTGCGCCCCTGCGAGCGGGGACGCGGTAGAAGCGCTCGAAGAGATGCGGCAAGGCCGATGCCGGAACGCCCGGGCCGGCATCCTCAACGGTCAACCACACGTGCTCGCCCCCGGCCATTGCCGAAATTCGGATCGTGCGCCCCGCCGCGTAGCGTGCCGCGTTCTCGAGCAGGTTGGTGACTATCTGGTCCACGAAGATCGCGTCCACGCTCACCGCGGGCAGATCCCCGGGTATGGCCACCTCGACCTCGGACGGGGCGATGGTAGCGGCCAGACGTTCCACGACGGGGTCCACGAGATCGGCCAGGTCGTACGCCTCGAGCGATGGATGGAGCGCGCCGCCTTCGATCCTTCCGAGATCGAGCATGTTGCGAACCAGCCGGCTGAGCCGCTGCGCCTCCAGATCGATCGAACTCGCCGAGGCGCGGATCTGCTCCGGCGTCAGCGCCACGTCCGCGTCCATGAGGTTTCCGGCAGCAGCACGGATGACGGCGAGCGGCGTCCGGAGATCGTGCGATACCGAGTCGAGCAACGCCGACTTCAAGGCGTCGCCCTGCCGCGCCACTTCAACCGCGGTAGCCTCCGCCGCCAGCCTGTCGCGCTCCACGGCCTGACCGATCTGGTCGGCCGCGGCGGCCAGGAGGCGGGTGTGCGAGCGGCCCGGAAACGGATCGTCGCGATGTCGGATCGCCCACAGCGACCCCAGCGTCTCGGAGCCGATCGTGATGGGGACGCGGAACACCATGTGGGGCTCGTCGTCGCGCGCCTGGCGGAGGGATGCCTGACCTCGGGGAGTATCGCGGCCGCCGCGGGATCCCGAGATCTGCGTTTCGCGCACCTTGATCCAGCCCGGCTGGGCGTCGGAAGACCCCGAGCGAAGCGTCCAGCGCGAACCGATCGGAGGTCGCGCCTCACCCGCACCCGAGTCGGCCACCACGCGTTCCTCGGGGATCGCGGTGCCGAGACCGATCCACACTCGCGCCATCTCGGCCTCGCGGACGAGCCTGGCCGTCAGCAGCGGCGACGCTTCCAGCGCCGAGGTGGCGATGGCAATGTCGCGGCTCAGGGAGAACATGGCCCGGGCCTCTGCGCCACGGAGTTCCGCCTCGCGCCGGCGCTGAAGCTGCAACGCGCTCAACCGGCCGATGACGATGGCAACCACCAGGAAGAGGATCAGGTCCAGCCAGCCGTCCGGCGTGGCGACTGAGAACGTGTAGAGCGGCTGCACGAAGAAGAAGTCGTAGAGCAGGAAGGACGCCACGGACGTTCCGACGGCAAGCCGGCTGCCGTAGCCCATGCCCACGGCCACCACCGCGAGCAGGTACACGATTGCCGCGTTCGACAGGCCCAATGGTCCGCGCACGAACGCCGCCAGGCCGGTGGCCGCGACCAAGCTGACCACGGCCACGGCCAGTCCGGCAAGCGGCGGCCGCCGGCGCTCGGGGAACGAGGTGCGTGCTCGGCTGATCACGCGACCATGGTAGGCCCGCCGGCGTCGCTCATCATCTCCGCCGCCCCACTCGGGGCCGTGCCCCGACCTAGAATTGCCGCGTGCTGCAGGGGTTCGTCTTCACCATAGCTACGCTTCGCGCGGCGATTGCCCGCGTCGCCGGCTTGCGCTGGGCGCAGATCGGCCCGATGGACCTGGCCCTGTTCGCGGCCGGCGCGCTCACGATCTGGAACGCCGTCCCTCAGTTCGGAGTGGACTTCTGGGGCGTGCCGTTCTGGCTCGCGTGGCTGGCGGGCACGACCGTGGCGGGCGGATCGCTTGCCCTGGCGAGACTGTCGTTCGGGCGGCCCCTGAGAGCACCGGGCGACCCGCGTGCGGCCGGTGGCACGGTCGGCATCCAGACGGTCGGGACCGTGCTTCTGACCGGCATCTTCGTGTCGTGGATCCTCTACGACTTCCACTTCTGGCAGCAGACCCGCCACCTGTACGACCTCAACGTCTACCTTGGATCGGCGTCCCGCTGGCTGGACGGCGGACGGCCGTACGTGTCGGCGCCCTTGACTTCGTGGCCCTTCACGGCCCGCGACGACTACTTCCTGTATCCACCGGTCCTGCTCCCGTTCTTCGGGCTGCTGTCGAAGCTGCCCGAGGCACCGGTCGCGCTTGCGTGGACCGGGCTCATGGTCGGCTGCGCGTACAAGGCTTTTCGCTCGCTCGGGCTGAGCCGGCGCTGGAGCTTCATGCTGCTGGCGTTTCCACCGATCGTGATCGGGTTCGAGTCCGGCAACATCGCCAGCCTTACCTTCCTGCTCTTCACCGCCGGTTTCCGCGCGGGTGGCACGCTCATCGCCGGCGGGATCTTCAAGGTCCAGACCGGGTTCCCGGCACTCTGGCTTGTCCGTGAGCGCAGGGGTCGGGCAATCGTCTTCGGCGTGGCCGCCATCCTTCTGCTCGTGCTCGCGACTCTCCCGATCGTCGGTCTGCACTCCTGGATAGACTGGTGGGAGGGTCTGGGCTTTCGGGCTACCTCGCAGTCGGCCGTGCCGGCGCTGTACGGCTACTCGTACGCCAAGGTAGTTCCGGCCCTGGCATACACCGCCATCTCGGCCGTGTTCGTGGTGGCTGCCTTGCTGTTCCGCGGCCGCCGCGGACTGGCGGCCCTGGGCCTGGCGACGGTCTTCGCCTCGCCCGCCCTGTGGCCGCACGGCTTCGCGTTCGCACTGCCCGCGGTGTTCATGCTTGAAAGCGGCACCGGCGTGTGGCTGGTTCTGGGCGCGGGAGCCTTTGGCTCGAACATGTGGCTGCTCTTCATGGCCGGCTGGGTTGCGGTCCTCGCCGGGGGACGGCGGCCGTCGGGCGCGCTTCATCCGTTTGTCGGCTCGGATGGAGTCTGGTCGGACCGCCGCAAGCAGGGGCCCATCAGGCGTACGGCGCCACCGCCATCCTTCGCAGCGCGCGTCCCTGACTCACCGACGGTCGCAGCTCCAATCGTCCAGAATTAGCCGGCGGCTCGCGCGAGCCCCATCCGCCACCGAATCTCACGAGAGGGTCGAATGCCGCTCACCGCACGGATCACGACGGCCGCCAAAGCCCGAGTCAGCGCGTTCACCGCGCCGCCTTCGAACCCGCACGAAACGCGCGGCTCCAGCGTCGTCCGGCCCGTCGTGTTCGGAGCCACGGATGGCCTCGTCTGCAACCTGTCGCTCATCATGGGTGTCGCCGGGGCGGCCGGGCAGGAGCCGCATTCGATCGTTATCGCCGGTGTCGCCGGGCTGCTTGCCGGCGGCTTCTCGATGGCCGTGGGCGAGTACATATCGGTCCAGTCACAGCGCGAACTGCTCTACTACCAGATCGAGTTGCAGCGGCATCAACTCCGACATACCCCGAAGGAAGAACACGACATTCTGATCGACATCTACCGGGCGAAGGGCCTCTCGAAGGCCGAGGCCGAGTTGATCACGAAGAAGATCATGCGCGACCCCGAGAAGGCGATCGAAACCTTCGTCCGCGAGGAGATCGGCCTGTCGGCGGAGACGATGGGTTCGCCGATCGCCGCGGGCATTGGCTCCATGTCCGCGTTCGCGACCGGCGCCATCGTGCCTCTGCTTCCGTTCCTCCTGCTGGGCAGCGGCGGCCTTCCGTTCGCAGTCAGCATCGGGGCGTCCGTGGCCGCGCTATTCGGCATCGGGCTGGCGGTGAGCCGCCTCACGCACAGGAGCGCACTTCTGTCGGGGCTCCGGCAGGCGGCTATGGGCGGAGCCGCCGCGGCCGTCACGTTCGCTGTCGGATCGCTTCTGGGTACGGCCGTCGGCTAGGCGGCCGGTCCGCCGTTGGGGGCGCGCCGCCGCCCCAAGTTCGACGCCCTACTGAGTTCGGAGTACTCAGTAAGGACGGGTTCTGCCGATACCCGAATCGAGGCGAGCCAGCCGGTGTTCGTCATGGTGCGCGCTGTTCCGGGCGTGCACGTTCCGGCCGCACAGGACCAGGCATGAGACTTACGCTCCGAACCAAACTCCTGGGCACGGCCGGTGTACTGCTCTCCTTCTCAGGGGTTATTGCGGCGATCGGGTACCTGCAACTCGCTGCCGCCAACGATCGACTGGGCATCATCTACAACGACAACCTGATCGGAGATGCTCAGGTCGCCGCGATGCGTGCGGACGCTCTGTCGATCGAGAACGACCTGGTCCGTCTGACTACGACGGCCAACGCGCCCGCCAGGGCCGGGTACGAGCCGGAGATCCTCAAGTACGAGGCCGACTTCGGAAAGCAGCTCCAGGCCGGATACGCCAGCGATCTCGACGGCAGGGACGGTCTCGCACTCGACAAGATCCGGGCGAGCTTCAGTGCGTGGACCTCGGCGGTGGAAACCGAAGTCCTGGTTCCTGCCCATACCGGGGATGTGGAAAGCGGCATTCTGGCCCTCAACGGTGACCTCGCACCGCTCCGCGCGGCGGTTGACAAGTCGCTCGCCGACGCCCAGTCCGCGAAGCTGGCAGCCGCGCAGGAGAACTACGACGCCAGCCGGGCGGGTGCTTCCCAGGCCTACATCGTCCTGCTGGGTGCGCTTCTCGCCGCCGCCGTCATCGGCATCCTCATGGCCTTCTGGCTTTCGAGATCCATCACGAGAGGCGTCAGGGCCGTTCAGGCGACGCTCACTTCGATGACCGACCACTGCGCGGACTCGCTGGAGCAAGGGCTCGCTGCCCTCGCAGCCAACGATCTGACGGTGGAAGCTCACGCCGGCACCTCGCCGATCGACACCTACGGGACGGACGAGATCGGCGAAACCGCGGTCGTGACCAACAGAATGCTTGCCAAGCTGACGGCAACGATGGGGAGCTACGAGTCGGCGCGGAGGTCCCTCGCAGACATCGTGAGCCAGGTGAAGGCTGCGTCCGACGCGCTTTCGCGCGCATCCGACGAGCTCAACTCGGCCGCCACGCAGTCGGGTAAGGCGTCGCAGCAGGTCGCCCAGACGATCAGCCAGGTGGCGGCCGGAGCCAGCGACCAGGCCCGTGCCACGTCCCAGACGAGCACGGCAAGCCGGGATCTGAACGGGATCATCGAACGCGTGGGCGAAGGTGCCGCAAGCACGAAGATCCGCGTCGAGGAAGCATCGCGTGCCCTCAATGCCACGACGCGCGCAGTCGGCCGGGCCATGCACGACGCCGAGGAGATGGCTCCGCTGAACGAGAGGGTCCAGAACGCCCTTGTCGCCGGCGGCCACGCCGTCGAAGAGACGACCGGCGGAATGCATCGCATCAAGCGTTCCGTAGACCAGACCGCGGTCAAGATCGCCGAGCTCGGCGCCAAGTCCGACCAGATCGGCGCGATCGTGGAGACGATCGACGACATCGCCGCTCAGACGAACCTGCTCGCACTCAACGCCGCCATCGAAGCGGCCCGGGCGGGCGAACAGGGCAAGGGCTTCGCCGTGGTCGCCGACGAGGTCCGCAAGCTCGCCGAGCGCTCCAGCCGAGCCACCAAGGAAATTGCCACGCTTATCGGCGAGGTCCAGACGGGCACGACCGCGGCGGTCGAGGCCATGCGGAACGGCGCCCTCGAAGTGGAGACGGGCGCGGAACTGGCCGATCAAGCGGCCGGCGCCCTCGAGGAGATCCGGGCCGCCGCCGACGCCCGCAATATCGTCCTCAACGACATGGTGGACGCCGTTGGGGAGATCCGAAGCCTGAGCATCGAAGTCGTCCGGGCCACGGACGGTATCGCCGAGATCGCGTCCGACACCAACAACGACGCCGCCCAGATGGGCTCGGCCGCCGACACGGTCGGCCAGTCTGTCGAGTCGATCGCCGCGATCAGCCAGGAGAACTCGGCGGCGGCGGAGGAAGTGTCGGCCGCCACCGAACAGATGTCTGCACAGTCCGAAGAGGTCGTAGCCTCGGCCGCGAGCCTCGCCGAAATGGCCGCCGGACTCGACGAGCTTGTCGCGCGCTTCCGGCTGGAGGCAGGTCAGTCCGTCGGGGCCGGCAACGTGATTCCGCGGCGCCGGGCATCGGACTGGCAGACGCAGAAGTCACGCCACGCCGAGACCGCCTGAGGAACCTTTCCTACCTCGGGCCGACGCCGGCCTGATCTCATGGCAGGGCCGCTTTCCCCCCAAGCGGCCCTGCCGCCAACCCCGGGACCCGCCACGGCCGCACGCGGCTCGCACGCCGCCCGCACGCCGAACCCCGTGAGTCGAAGCACTGCTTGCGCCGCGGTGCACGCGCTATGCTGGCGAACATGTCCGTCACAGATCCGAAAACAACGCCGCTGATCGTCATCACCGTCGCAGACCCATCGGCCAGCGCAGATCCCGCGCTGGCGTCCCGCAAGAACGAGCTCTATGCCGACGCAATCCGCCGCCATGGCGGCGACGCGGCGCTCGTGCATGCCGGGACCGCGCCGGAAGAGCGTGCCCGCCTCTTCGGCGAGATGCGCGGCCTGCTGCTCGCCGGCGGCGCCGACATAAACCCCGCGCTCTACCACGAAGCCCCGGCCGGCGCGGACGACCTCGATCACGCACGCGACGAGATGGAGCTCGCGGCCTGGAGCGCGGCCGGCGCGCGCCGCCTCCCCGTTCTGGGCATCTGCCGCGGCCTCCAGGCGATGAATGTCTTCCTCGGCGGAACGCTGCTGCAGGACGTTCCCGATCACTCGGGCGTGGCATTCGGCACGGGTCGCGCCAGGACGCACAACCTGGAGATCGACCCGGAAAGCCGCCTGGCCGAAGCCCTGGCCCAGGGTGATTCCGAGGGTCTCGCCGCCACGGATGAGGATGATCCGACGGTGGAACTCATCGTCAACACGTTCCACCACCAGGCGATCACGCGCGAGCGGCTTGCCCCCGGCCTTCGTCCGGTGGGCTGGGCACACAGCGGTTCGGGCCGGCTCGTGGAGGCCGCCGAGAGCCGCGACGACCGATGGCTCGTGGGCATCCAGTGCCACCCGGAGCGGACCGACTCAACGCCCGATGAGTTCGAGGGATTGTTCGCCGCCTTCGTTCGCGCCGTCCGCGAGGCCTCCGAAGCCTCCGTCTGACCGCCGGGCGCCGGACTCGACATGGCCGCCGGCCCCGCACGGCCCGGCGGGCGCGCCGCTTCTCCGAACGCTAGAGTTGCGATTGTCACGGGGGAGTTGGAGAAGTCCGGCCGCGCAGCGTCACGCGCGGAGGATTGGCAGGAGGTCAGCGGTGTTCGTTCCCCTCTCGGTGCTCGAATTCCGGGATCGAGCGGAGACGTACTTCGGCGACAAGATCGGCGTCGTCGACGGCGATAAGCGCTTCACCTACCGGCAATTTGGCGAGAGGACTCACCGCCTCGCGAACGCCCTCCGCGAACTGGGAGTCCAACCAGGCGATCGGGTGAGCTTCATCACTTACAACACCCATCAGCTGCTCGAGGCCTATTACGGCGTCCTCGAGGCCGGGGCAGTCCTCAACCCCATCAACATCCGGCTGACTCCCAAGGAGATCGCCTACATCGTCGGCCACGCCGGCTCCAAGGTCATCTTCTTTCACAAGGACTTCAAGCCGCTGGTTGAGGCCCTGATCCCCGAACTACCGCAGAAGCCGCGGTTCGTGATCATGGAAGGGGCCCTCGACGGGGTCGCCACAGACGAATACGAGGCCCTCCTCTCCGGCGGCTCGCCGGACGCGCTCACGCCCGAGATCGACGAAAACGCCATGGCCGAGCTCTTCTATACGAGCGGCACGACGGGCTTCCCAAAGGGCGTGTCGATGACGCATCGGGAGCTGTACCTGCACTGCCTGTACGCGGAGATCGGCCTGCAGTTCGGCGAAGACGACGTTGTGTTGCATGTGGTCCCGCTCTTCCACGTGAACGGCTGGGGTACGCCGCACTTCCTGACGATGGTCGGCGGCCGTCACGTGATGCTCCGCAAGTTCGAGCCGCTGGCTTTGATGCAGGCTATAGAGAAGCACCGTGTCACTCGCGTCCTGGCAGTGCCGGCGATCTTCAACGCGATCCTCAACCACAGCGAACGCGCGAAGCACGACCTCTCGAGCCTCAAACAGGTGATCATCGGTGGCGCGCCTTCCTCCCCCACCCTCATCGCCGCGCTCGAGGAGCAGCTCCACTGCCAGGCGATAGTGGGCTACGGTCTCACGGAATCGTCCCCGATCCTGACGCTGGCCACCCCGCGAACCTTCCTCACCGAGAGCGAGCCGGCCGAGAAGCGGCTGGCCCGCCAGGCCTGGACCGGCTGGCCGCTCCCCGGCGTGCAGCTCCGCGTGGTGCACTCCGACGGCCGCGACGTCCGCGCGGACGGAGAGCAGATCGGCGAGATCATCGCCAGATCCAACACCGTCATGGACGGCTACTTCAAGGACCCGGACGCCACCATGGCGACCGTCTACGACGGCTGGCTCCACACCGGCGACATGGCCGTGATCGACGAGCAGGGCTACGTCCTGATCAAGGACCGAGCCAAGGACATCATCATCCGCGGCGGCGAGAACATCTCATCGGTTGAGGTGGAGAACGCGATCGCCTCGCACCCTGCCGTCCTCGAATGCGCGGTCGTGGCGGCTCCGGACAAGGCCCTGGGAGAGGCGCCCGTTGCCCTGGTCGTGCTCAAGCCGGGCCAGGCGGCCACGGCCAAGGAGATCCGCGATCACGTCAAGGAGCGGCTCGCTCGCTTCAAGGTTCCGCGAGACGTCCACTTTCGCGAATCCCTGCCCAGAGGCGGCACGGGCAAGGTCCTCAAGACGGAACTGCGCGAGCCGTTCTGGAAGGGCCACGACGCAAGGGTCCAGTAAGGAGCAGGTTCATGCTGTTCGATCTGCCGCTCTCGGAGCTTCGCGCCTACAAGCCCCAACGCGAAGAGCCGCCCGACTTCGACGCGTTCTGGACACAGACCCTGGCCGACGCCCGAAGCTTCCCCCTGTCGGCTACCTTCGACCGGATCGACGCCGGTCTGGCGACGATCGACGTCTTCGACCTCACATTCGCCGGTTTCGGCGGGCAGCCCATCAAGGGCTGGTTCCTGGCCCCTCACGATCTGGCCGCGTCGCCGTACGCGACGGACGGCCGGCTGCCGTGCCTCGTCGAGTACATCGGCTACGGCGGCGGCCGCGGCCGGCCTGTGGACTGGCTGCTCCCGCCGAGCGCCGGCTTCGCGCATCTCGTCATGGACCTGCGCGGACAGGGCAGCACCTGGAGGGCCGGCGACACGCCCGACATCGACGCCGGCTCGCTCAACGGCCACCATCCGGGTTATGCGACTCGCGGCATCACGGATCCCGAGACCTACTACTACCGCCGGCTGATAACCGACGCGGTGCGCGCGGTTGAGGCTGCCCGGGCAAATCCACTCGTGGACACCGGCCGCATCGCCGTCACGGGCGGCAGTCAGGGCGGAGGGCAGGCGCTCGCAGTGGCCGGGCTGGTGCCGGACTTGCTGATCGCGATGCCGGACGTCCCGTTCATGTGCCACTGGCGCCGCGCAACCGAGATCACCGACGCAGACCCGTATCACGAGATCGTTCGGTACTCCAGGATCCACCGCGACCAGGTCGATCGTGTCTTTCGGACGCTTTCCTACTTCGACGGCGTCAACTTCGCGGCGCGGGCCAAGTCGCCGGCGCTCTTCTCCGTCGCACTGATGGATCAGATCTGCCCACCGTCCACGGTCTTTGCCGCGTTCAACCACTACGCCGGCCCAAAGGAGATCGAGGTATACCCGTTCAACGGGCACGAAAACGGCGAGTCGATCCAGGCGGAGAGGAAGATGAGACGTCTCGCCGCAGCCCAGCCGGGTAATGGCCGATCCTGAGGCGGCGCGTTGGGGGCCGATGTCGACCCTGCGCTCCAGGTGGTTCGCGATCGCGGTGTTTGCGATCGTCGTTGCCGCGGCCGCGTTCCTCCGCTTCTACGACCTGGCTACAAACCCGGGCGGCCTGTACGGCGATGAGGCGGCCGAAGGTCTCGACGCCCTCCGGATGCTGCACCAACCGGGCTTTCACCCGGACTTCCTGGTCTGGTTCCAGTCCGACGCAGGCCGGGAGGCGCTGTTCGCCTACGCGGTATCGATCGCCTTCCGGTTCTTTGGAGAGTCCACGCTGATCCTCCGGGCCACCGCCGCCGGCTTCGGAGTGGCCGGGGTCATCGGGATCGCGTGGCTCGCCCGCCGCTGGGGAACGTGGCCGGCGATCGTGGCCGGGGCCTGGGCGGCCGGCTCACTCTGGCTCGTCTGTGTCAGCCGGGACGGCATGCGCAATACGATCGTCCCGCTGTTCGGAGCGCTGGCGCTGATCGCGATACTCCGTTGGGCGGCGCGCCCGGGGCGGGGGTCTGCGGCGCTGGCAGGCGCGGCCGCTTCGGTGGCGGCCCTCTACACGTACCAGCCGCTCAAGCTGGTCCCGCTGCTCGTGGCCCTGTGGCTGCTGTGGTTGTGGCATGCCAACCGCGAACGCTTCAGCGAGCTTCGCGGCGGGATCGGCGCCTTCGCGGTGTCGTTCGTGGCCGTCGGGGCGCCGATGCTCGCCGTGGCGGTTACCAACCCGTTGAACTACTTCGGGCGGGCGACGGCCGTGAGCACGTTCAACCCGGACGTCGTCGCCGACGCCAACTTCCCGATCCACATCGTGCGGACCATCGGCATGTTCGGCTATTTCGGCGACGGGAACGGACGCCACGACGTTGCCTCGCTGCCCCTGCTTCCGCTGCCGCTCGTGGTGCTTGCGGTGCTCGGCGTGCTGCGGCTCTGGCGATCCCGCCGTGAACCGGCCGAGGCACTGATCCTGCTCAGCCTGCCCGTGTTCATGATCCCGCCGCTCCTCGCCACCGAGGGCTACTCGCCGCACTTCCTTCGAGTCCTGGGGCTCGCCGCGCCGCTCGCGGTGACCGTCGCGCTCGGCACGGCGGAGTTCGTCGAGATCGCGCGCCGAAAGCTGGGCGGGACGGGTGCCGCGGCGGCGATCGGCCTTGCGGCCGCCTCGCTCTGCCTGGTTGCCGTCTCGAGTGGCTTGATCTATTTCAATCGTTCGCTCGCGGACCGGTACGTGACATTCACATACGATCTCGTCGCCGCCGCCGACGAGGCGCGAATCCATCCGGGCTCGGCCCTCATCGTGTACGACTACGCGGCCTACGACGTTGACTTCCTGGACTACGACCGGATGCCCACGATCGTCAAACCCGGCTCGACGATCGAGGACCCCACCAAATACACCGAAGTGATCGCCCTCAACAAGGACGATCTGAGCAGGGCGCTGGGGCCCGAGCTCGGCGGTACTGCCACGCCAATCGCCTGGGATCCATCCGGACAGCCGACCGTGTGGGTGGTGGTCATCTCGCACGCGCCGTAGCCGCGGACCGCAGCCGCGATCGTCGAGGGCCGGCGCCTCAGCCCCTGCGCCCCAGCGGCGTGCCGCAGGCGGGGCACTGATTGGCCCCTCGCACCCAGTTGTTGCGACGCTCCCGGATGGCCGCCTCCACCTTGTCCATCAACGCCTTGGGGTTTATCGGCTTCACGATGAAGTATCGGAGGCCAACCTCGATGGCCTCCGAGACAGTGCCCGGATCGGCCGCCGAGGTGCACAGGATGACCGGCAGCGGACGGTACCGGAGGTGGATACCGAGCATCAGGTACAGCTCGATGCCGGTCGTCCCGCCTAGATTCTGGTCGGTGATGACGGCCTCAGGTGTGGTGCCGCGATCCAGCCAGGCCAGCGCCTCGGCTGCGCTCGCGGCCGTGGCGGTTTCATAGCCGTAGCGCCGCACGACCGTCTCGATGATCTGCGCCGACACAGGATCGTCTTCGACTATGAGGATCGTCTTCATGCGGCCTCCCCGTGCACCGGTTCATCTGTGGGTTGTGAGTCTGCCCGCCGGGCAATCGAGATTCGTTCGGGTACGGCCTCGTATGCGGTCCGCGTGACGGCAATCGCCGACGTGAGTTCGGCTTCGAGTTCGGCCAGGTCTCCCGCTCCGGCGCGGGCGCGCTCCTCGAGCCGGGCTGCGACATCGCCGATTAGCATCGCACCGACATTGCGCGCGGCACCTTTCAGGGTATGGGCCGCGCCCAACGACCCGGCCGGATCGGCGGCGCCGAGGGCCGCCGAGATCGTGGCGAGGTGCAATGACGCCTGCGAGAAGAAGAGCTCCATAAGCGGCCCGAGTACGTCCTCACCCGGATCGCCGAGCTCGCGGAGTGAGGCCAGCGTGGCAGGATCGAGAATCGCCGCCGGCCTGCCCGCAACGGCGGGGACCTGGATCGGGCGCACCGGCGCGGCTCCGGTGTCGTCGGAAGAATCCGCGTCGGATGGAAGCCAGCGAGCCAGCGCGTGGCGGATGGCTTCGAGTCGCACCGGCTTGGCCAGATAGTCGTCCATTCCGGCGGTCAGGCAGCGGTCGCGATCGGCGGCCGTCGCATTGGCCGTGATCGCCACGATCGGGATGTGCCGGCCTCCGGCCTCCTGAGTTCGAATCAATCGAGTGGCCTCGAAGCCGTCCATGCCCGGCATCTGGCAGTCCATGAGGATAACGTCATACGTCCTGCTCTCGACGATCCGCACGGCCTCATAGCCGTCCGGCACCACGTCGGGTGCGTACCCGAGCCTGCGGAGGATCGCGCCGACCACCTTTCTGTTGACCTCGTTGTCCTCGACGAGCAGGACCCTGGCCTCCGATCTGGCCATGCCGGGACTGCGGCCCCGAACGGACCGCCCAGCCGCCGAAGCCGCCCGCCGGTCAACCTCGAGCGGAACGGAAAACCAGAACGTGCTGCCGCTGCCCGACTCGCTGCGAACGCCCATCTCGCCGCCCATCAATGTCACGAGCCTCTGGCTGATCGCCAGACCGAGTCCGGTGCCGCCGAATCGCCGGCTCATCGATCCATCGGCCTGCGCGAAAGGCTGGAAGAGCCGAGACTGCGCCTCGGGCGAGATACCGATCCCGGTATCCGTGACTTCGACAAGGACCCGGTGTCGCCGGTCGTCGGGGATCCGCATCGACGCGACCCGCACCGTGACCCTGCCGCGCTCGGTGAACTTGACCGCGTTGCCGGCGAGGTTGATCAGGACCTGGCGCAAGCGCGCCGGGTCGCCGCGGAACGAGGAAGGCACGCCGGTCTCCACCTCCGCCACGACCTCCAGACCCTTGCGAGCCGCGGCTCCGCCCACCACTCCAAGCGCCCCTTCGATGGTCCTGCGCAGGTCGAAAGGAATCCGTTCGAGGTCGAGCGATTTCGCCTCTATCTTCGAGAAGTCCAGGACATCGCTGATGATCCCCAGGAGGCTCTCGCTCGATTCGTGCAGGGTCAGGGCGAACTCCCGCTGCTCCTCGCTGAGCTCAGTGCCCAGCAGCAGTTCCGCGGCACCGATGATGCCGTTCATCGGCGTCCTGATCTCGTGGCTCATGGTGGCCAGGAACTCGCCTTTGGCCCGGCTGGCTTCATCGGCTGCTTCCTTTGCCTCGGTGAGAGCCCGTTCGGTCTGCCGGTTCGCGCTGATGTCACGGCCAACCAGAGAGATGCTGCGGGTTGCCTCCCGACTGCCACCGTGCGCAAGAACGATCACAGAGATGGGAATCGTCACCGCAGGGGTTTCGAAATCCAGGTCGCCGCGCCAGAAGCCGTTCGAGATCGCGTCCGGTATGGCGTCCTCGAACATGGCCTGCCGAACCTTTGGGAACTGGGCCAGTACGGTGTCCACCAGCATCGGCGCCCCGTTTGCGGGCATCCGCACGAGGGCCCGGAATGCCTCGTTCGTGTACGTGATCCGGCCGTCCCAATCGAAAGAGCAGACGATGTCCGGCGTCGCGTCGAGAATGTGCGCAAGACGCTGAAGCCCAACGCTGGTCTCGTGCATGTTCGTAACGTCGCGCGCGAGTGCCAGAAACTCCTCGTCGCCGAGCGGTACGAAGCGCGTCTCGAAGTAGAGCGGTCCGCCGGGTCGGTAAGTCGAGTACGAGATCTCGGTCATCCGGCCGGTCTCGCGCGCTCGCTGCAGCGCTTCCTCGGACGTCCTCGCCAGTGTGGGCGGAAGGACATCGGCGAAGGTCCTGCCGATCGCGTCTTCGGTGAACGGCGAACCTGGAGACAGCGCTCCCGCGGCGCCCAGGAAGCGACCCCGACCGTCGAAACGCAGGATGTGATCGGGCATGGCATCGAGGATGGCGCGGTTCAGTGCCTCGCTCTTTCGCACAGCCTCCATGACCGCGTGACGCTCGGTGACGTCACGGACGTTGACCACCAGCACCGGGGCCTGGTGCTCGTCAAGCGTCTTGGTCGCCACCAGTTCGAGGGTTATCTCCGTACCGTCGGGGAGCCGGAACGGCATTTCCAGAGGCTCTCCGGGGGCATCCAGCGGACGCGCCATGGCCTGGATCATCCGGTCGTAGAACAGCGCCGGATCTGCGAGTTGATCCACTCGGATTCCGACGATCTGCTCCGGAGTCCGCCCGAGCATTCGCTCCGTGCTGGGAGTGGCATGTCGGATCACGCCGCCGGCGTCGATCAGAAGGATCATGTCCGTCCCGTGCTCCAGCAGCCGTACGAACCGCGTCCATCCTTCGCGTGCTCGGGCCTCTGAGATCGCCCGGTTGTTGGTACTCACGACCATCGACTGACGCAATGTGAGCATCACGGTCACCGCCACGGCACAAAGGGTCATCGCTCCGGTCTGCGTGT
Organism: Chloroflexota bacterium; assembly: GCA_003153755.1. Taxonomy (GTDB): domain Bacteria; phylum Chloroflexota; class Limnocylindria; order Limnocylindrales; family CSP1-4; genus Fen-1039. Next base: position 38,313 of record PMBG01000071.1, read on the forward strand.
TGAGGTCGCGAATCCCAACCCAGACGAGCATCGTCACGCCGATCGTGATGGCGGCGTACGGCAGAAGCGAGAAGCTGCGATCCACCGTGAGGGAGCCTACGATCGAACGAGTCCGGCCGTCCGAGTCCGCCGAGGCGATCGCGTGGCGGGCTCCCAGCGCGATGGCGACCCAAGCCGCGCAGTAGAAGACGTCGGGGAATCCTGAGGTCCTCGCCGCTCCCTGCTGGTAGACGAGCGCATAGACGATGTCGCCCGCCAGTACGAACGCGACTCCAAGCAGAACCGGCCGCACGGCCGTCATGTTCCGAGTTCGCAGATCGGCATGGAGGACTGCCGCCAGCAGCAACAGGTCCCACGTCGCGAACGCGGTCGAAACAAGCAGTGTGACGAGGTCGGATGGCGCCTGTGCGGACACCGGGATGAGCAGATACGCCCAAACCATGGCCCCAACGCCGAGGACCAGGACCACGCCGTCGAACAGGACGGATCGCCGGTCCAGATCGCGGACGTTCGAATTCCGTGGCATTGCGAGGAGCGCCGCGAACGCGAGTGGATACCAGCCCAGCGGACCGAGATCCGCAATCGACGGGAAGGGGTTGCCACCGAACACGCCCTCGATCACCAACCACGACACCATGCCGAAGGTGTAGGCGAGGCAGCCGAGTCCGAGCAGCGCCCAGGCACCCCTCATGCGGGCGTCGCCGGTGCCGCGGCGAGAAGCACGCAAGCACAGCAGCGACGCGGCAACGCCCGGCGGACACAAGACAAGATCCACCAGGGCGGCGTGATGGTCCCTCTGGCCGATCCCGCTCAGGAGCCAGAGCACGACCGGCACACCATATGCCACCAGACCGAGCGTGACCCAGTCGGTGGCGCGAAGGCGGCCGAGCAATTGGCGCGACGGGGGGTTCATGTGGCTCGCCGGTTGCGGTCCCCCTCTTCAGGCAAACGCCTGCCCATAGGGACCACGGAGGCCGCGGCCTCAGGACGGGGCCGATGTCTCCGTTCGAGGTTTCGGTCGCCGTATGGGTGGACTTGCGTCTTTCCGAGCGCCGACGGGGTATCGTCCGAGTCGTGGAACCAGACTCGCACGCGGATACGTTCGAAACCGGCCCTGCGGACGCGGGCGCCGTCCAGAAACGCGGCCCGGCGCGGCACCCGTGGCCCTCGCTATCGAGGCCCTCGTACGCCCGAGCGCTGGCCGCAATAACCGCCGCCGGGGCCCTGCTGCGTCTGGCGTTCCTCGCACGGCAGTCGATCGGCTACGACGAGGACTTCACGGCCCTGGTCCTGCACCAGACGCCGGGCCACATGATGGATATCCTCAGCCACGACAGCGCGGCACCGCTCTTCTACCTGCTGGCGGGTCTCGTGACCGGGATCGCTAATGCGGCCGGTCTGGCGTCGTTCGGCGGGCCCGGTGGGCCGGTGGCCCTGCGTCTGGTTCCGGCCGCGGCGGGCATAGCCCTCATTCCGCTGATCGCGGCACTCGGGCGCCGCATCGGCGGCAATTCCTCCGGCTTGTGGGCGGCGGCATTCACCGCATTTGCCCCTGCCACGGTTTGGCTTTCCGGCTTCGCGCGAATGTACGGGCTGGCCGCGGCTCTCACCGTCGCTGCCTCGCTGCTCATGTGGAGAGCCGTGGAGCGACCCACGATCGGACGGTGGGCGGCATATTCGCTTGTAGCCGCGGCCGCGGTCTGGACCCACTACCTGTCAATCCTGGCACTCGCGGGGATTCTGCTGGCCGGACTGTCGCTGCGGCCGCCGCGCCGAGTAGCGGCGTCCGCGTTCGTGGCAACGGCCGCGGCCGTGATAAGCATCGTGCCCTGGCTCGTCGCCGCGAGCGCGCAGCTGGAGCATGCCGGACAGGGCTTCTGGGTGGAGCCTCTCAGCCCGTCCCTGATCGGCGGCACGATCGCACAGCTCGTGGCCGGGCCGCCGACGGGCATGGACCCGCCGGTTGCACTGCCGCTGGCGCTCCTGCAGGCGGTAGCGATCGCCGCCGCCCTGACCGCGGCGACGGCCGTGGCCGTGTCGTGGCGGCGGCACTCCCAGGAGTGGCGGCGCGCCTCGGAGTTCTGCCTGTGCGCGGCTGCCGGCGCCGCGTTGCTCGCCGTCGTCAGTGTCTGGCGCCCGCTGCTCGACGCGCGCTACGCCTCCCTGATGTGGCTGCCACTGTTCGCGCTGGCCGGAGCGGGACTCGCGGCTCTGCCCAGGAAGCTCGCCCTTGCCGCCGTCGTCGCGCTGCTGGTGCCATCGGTGGTGATCAGTGGCTTACCGACCCGCGCGGAAACGTCCTTCCTCGTGCCTGACGTCAATGCCGGCGTGGGACCCCACGATCTCGTCGCGGTCGATCAGAACCACTACATGATCCTCGCCGACCAGGGAACGGCGCTGGTCCGGGCTCGGCTTCACGTCCTTACCACCGGCACTCCCGGATGGTTCGTGGGCACCTCGGCCTACGCACCCGGAACCGTGATCGGGGTGGTTCCGGACGATGTGCCGGCCAACGGAGGCAGGGTGTTCTGGGTCGCGGACCCCGGCGCGCCTCCCCCATCGCTTCCCGCCGGCTACAGCGCCACGACGAGCCGATGCGTGATCGGCGCTTGCCTGACCGTGTACGTGCACGCCCGCTGACGCGAGCCGGCCCGAAGCGCTAGTGGGCCGCGGCGCCGTTCGCCAGAACGGATCCTATCCCCAGGACGAGCAGCATGAGCGACGCGCCGATGACCGCGAACGACAGGCCGTAGTGGTAGCGGCGGCGGCGCGGGGACATCTTCTTCATTGCCCGCACCACGCAGCTCTTGCACGTGTGCCAGGTGAGGTTCCAGCACTTGGGGCACACGAACCGGCGGCACTCGTGGCAGAAGCGGAAGCTGCCGGTGAACTTCCCGTACGCTGCCTCTTCGGCGTTGGCCAGGTACTCCTGCTTCAGCCGCGCGACCGTCACGGACCGGGTCTCACCCTCGAGCCCGCCCTGCCACAGGGCCGCAAGCCGTATCCGAAGCCTGCGGACTCTGCCGGGCGACTGCCTGGCCGGGGCCAGCGACCGTTCCACCTTGCAGCGCTCGCACGCGTAGGTGATGGAGTGATCGACGATAGCGCTCGAAAGCGCGGACGGGACCGGCATGCACACACGTTCGCGCGCTCGGGGACAAGCGGCAATGGGCCTCTGGTAATCGGCGCAACTGCCTTTGGGCCGGTCCGTGACTAAGCCCCAGGGCCTAGGTCAACGTGCGTGTTTCGAGACGCGCTAGATGCTCACCACGTTGGACATCAGGGAGCCACCGCCCGCTCGCGTCACCTTGAGCTGGACGGAGTAGGAGCCGGGAGCAGAGATATCGTATGTTCCGTTGCCGCCGGGGATCCCTTGGAAGTACCAGGTCACAGTGTCGATCGGCAGGAATGAGGACGCGTTGACCAGGTGGCAGACAAGCGTGGGTGAGCCGGAGCAGGAGATGATCGGGCTGACCGTCAAGGGCGGCACCGGCGTTGGCGTGGGTCTGCGCGTGGGCGTGGGGACCGGCGTGGGGGCCGGCGTCGGGGTGTCCGTGGGGCTCGCGGTCGGGATCGGAGTCGGCGTGCCCGTGATCGGAGTCGCGATGGCCGTGGGGCTCGGGGTGGCCGCAAGCGTTGGCGTCGCGGTCGCCCGGACGGACGCGCTCGCCTGGGCCGATGCGGACGGGCTCGGAGAGGCCGTCGCATAGATGATCGCCGGGGTGGGACCCGGGCTCGTGGCCGCCATCAGAAGGACGCCGCCCTCGAGGAACAGCATCAGTACGGCAACCACCATCGCCACAACGATGGCGTCGCGGCGCAACCGTCCACGGCGCGGGGCCGCGGCGAGGGCCACGGCCGGCCTCGGGATCTCCGGTCCGCTCGGAGCGAACGGCGGCCGCGGTCGCACGGCGCCGGTCATGGACTTGGCGACGCACGTCAGGCAGCTTCGCCGCGAAGTGCTCCAGCACTCGTTGCAGACGAACTGGCGGCACTCGTGGCAGAAGCGGAAGCTCTGGACGAAGGACTGGTACGCAGCGTCGTCCATCTTGGCAAGCAGCTGGCGGCGCGACGCGTCGTAGGCCGACCCGAAGCCCTCGTGGAACTTGAAGGCTCGCCCGATGCCGGAAGACATGGCCTTGAACCTGCCACCGATACTCAGCTTGCGGCTGGACGGCGGAAGTACGAACCGTGTCTTGCAGCGCTCGCACGCGTACTGAATGAGCGCTGGGGCTTCCGGGGAGCTGCTCATTTGGGGCCTCGACCGACCGAAGATAAGGACAGATGACTACCGAGACGCAACTGGACCATGATCGCTCACGGTCGCTGGATCGCGGCCCCGTCGCAATGGGACGGTGGTACGCGAAGTACTGGCTTTCGGACTCGGCCAGAATAGTACTTACTCGCTAGCAAGGCGAACGAAACGATCAGCTTCGGACCACCCCTGAGCACTCGATGCGGTCGCGCCGGCACGACCCAGGACCTCCGACAACCTACCGGAGCGGCCGCCCCTGCGATATGCTCGGCGAAATGGTGAACCGCAGAGTCGCCTTCCGAATTGCCATCCTGTTCAGGCTGGCCGTCGCTGTCGACGTCGTCGTCGCCGCGATGCTGCTGACTGCCTCGTTCAACGCGACCCGCGGCTCGGATCCCGCGCCCACGTGGACGTTCGACATGTACGACGCCAGGTCGGCCCGCTACCAGGATCCCGACGGGAATGCCTGCGCGGCAGCCGCGGCTCAGATCATGCTCAACTCCATTGCCCTTCAGGCCGAGCAGGACACGATCATGGTCCGACCCGACCAGAATCGCTGGTCGGTCTTCCTGTGGCAGACGGACACTTCGTACTCGCGGATGGAGTCCATCCTTGCCTACGAGCGGGCGAATATGACGATGCTGACCTCGTCACCCGGTACAGACCCACACGGCTGGCGCAATGCCGTCAACTTCCTCGGCTGGGGCACTACGTCGGCGGGTATCTATCGCGACTCGGCGTACGTCAGCTTCGCCCAGGCCGCACACGCCGTGGCCATCTCCGTCGCGAGGTACGGGCGCCCCGTGGGCATCCTCGCGCGCGCCGGCAGGCACGCGCAGGTCGTCACGGGCGTCGTGGTCACCGGCGCGGATCCGCGGGTGAGCGACGATTTCGATCTGGTAGGCGTATACATCACCGACCCCCTCCAATCCGAAGCGAAGCGCGACTTCTTCGTCGCCCAGTCTTACTGGCAGTCCGGGCCTTACGCGATCCGTTTCGACCCATATGCGGAGAAGGATTCGCCGTATACGGATCCGATCGACGGCCATGTCGGGACCGAAGAGTGGGACGGCAAGTGGGTGATCATCGACGCCGTGAAGTAACGGCGATGAAGGTCCTACGCGGTGTTGCCCACTTTCTGACTGACGCGCGATGGACCCTTCCGGTAGAGTCGCCCGGAACGCAGGTACCTCAAGGCTGAGTCTCGAATGCTCGTCCGCGGAAGTCCTCAAACCGAACCGCGCAGATCCGGCCGCCGCCTCTCGGTGGCGTCGTCGACGGCCGTGCTTCTTGCGGCGGTCCTTCTGATCGTGTCGGCTGCTCCCGTCCTGGCCGAAGATGCCGCGCTCGAAGCCGGCGCTGTTGAGAATCGGCCCACGACCGGGCCTTGGACGGCCAACCTGTACGTCGCCGACGCGATGCGGTTCCAGAACCCGGACTGGCAGGCGTGCACGGCAGCCTCGACCGAGTCGATGCTCAACCTGATCACGATCGCCACCGACGAAGTCACCCCCATAGGGCTTCAGGGCAACATGCCCGCACCCGCGCTCCACTGGCAATTCGACAACTCATTCGAGATGCAGGGGTTCATCCTCCAGTACGAACGCGAGCACATGACGATGAGCCCGGGATATCCCGGTTCGGATCCGCACGGCTGGCGGAACGCCCTCAACACCTTCGGCTGGGGCTCCATCGATGCCGGCGTCTACGTCGACTCGGCCTACTCGTCGTTCGACGAAGCCGCGCATGCGGCCGTTTCCTCAGTCGCCCGATACAACAAGCCGGTGGGGATCCTCGGCTGGTTTGGGGCGCACGCTCAGGTGGTGACCGGCTACACGGTCACGGGCGAGGACCCGCGTGTCAGCGACAACTGGACGATCACGGGCGTGTACGTCACCGACCCGCTTCAGGGCGACAACATCCGCGACACCTTCGTCCCGTACAACGACTGGAAGTACGGCCCCCTGTACTTCCGCTTCTCCCCATACTGGCAGGCCGACTCCTTCGCACCGGATCCGCTCGACGGCACGATTGGGTATCGGGAATGGCGCGGCAAGTGGGTCATCATCAACCCGGTCAAGTAGCTCGATGACGGACTGGACCGTACCTCTGGAATGGCTGCTCGAGGCCGACAGCCCGGCGGTCCGTTACCTGGCCCTCCGCGACCTGATGGATCGGCCGGCCAATGACCCCGACCTCGTCGATGCGCGGTCGGCGGCGATGGCCTCGGAGCCGATCGCCCCCATCCTCGCGGCACAGCACCCGGAGGGCTACTCGATCAAGGCCGGCGCCGGCTACGGTCCCAAGTATTCGGGCACGGTCTGGACCGTGATCTTCCTGGACCAGATGGGCGCGGACGGCGCCGACGGGCGGGTGCGCGCGGCGTGCGAGTACGTACTCGAACACACCCAAGCCTCCAACGGCGGCTTCGGACCGTCTCAGAGCCCGGGCATACCGCCGCCGTCGAGCACGATCCACTGCCTCACCGGCAATCTCCTGCGGGCGCTCATCGGGTTCGGGTGGCTCGAGGACCCGCGCGTCCGGTCGGCCGTGGACTGGGAAACGACGATGATCACGGCCCACGGCGTGGAGCGCTTCTATGCCACGACCCCTGGTCCTGGATTCCGGTGCGGATACAACGGCGGGCAGCCCTGCGCATGGGGAGCCACCAAGGCCGTGCTGGCGCTCGCACGCATCCCTGCCGGCCGGCGCAGCCCCGAGACGGAACAGGCCCTGCGTGTGGGGATCGAGTTCCTTCTCGCGTGCAACCCGGCGACGGCCGCATACCCCACGGCCGAGCCGGGCGCCCAGCCCAGTGGCTCGTGGTTCAAGCTGGGGTTTCCGGTGGGCTACATCACTGACGTACTGCAGACGCTGGAAGCACTCTGCGAAGCGGGCGCCGCCGGCGACCCAAGGCTCGTGCCGGCAATGGAGTGGCTGGTCGCGCAGCGCGACGCCGAAGGCCGCTGGGCCAGCCGCCACACGTACCAGGGCAAAATGATCCGCGACATAGACCGCGCCGGCGAGCCGAGCAAGTGGGTGACGTTGCGCGCCAGCCGGGTCCTCAAGGCATTCGCCCAGGCGTAGTCAGTCCCCGCCAGTGGAGATTCCATGAGAAGGCGGCCCGTTCTGTGGGTTTCGATCGCGCTTCTGGCCGCCTTCGTCTACGAGGGCATCCTGCGGCCGATCGTGCACGGCTGGGTGGTCCTTCCGCTCATCCCGGGTGGCCTGCCGGGGCTCACGGCCATCCTGGCATTGTGCAGCGTGACCCACGCCTGGTACGCGCTCGGCGGGCGGACGCCGCTCTTCTTCTTCGCATCGAGCGCCGTCATCGCGTGGGCGTACGAGCAGGCGGGCGTGCTCACCGGGTTCGTCTACGGGCCGTACCACTACACCTCGTACCTGGGCGAGAAGCTCGGCGAGGTTCCACTGGTAATCCCCATGGCCTGGTTCATGATGATCTACCCGNNTACCCGAGCTACGTGATCGCCAACCTTGCGCTCTCCGGGCGTCCATCTGGGACGGCGATGGGACTGCGAAACCTGCTTGCGTTGTCTGTCGCGAGCGCCGCGACCATGACCGCCTGGGATCTGGTGATCGACCCCATCCTGTCGGGACCCCAGGTCCGGGCGTGGGTATGGGAAGGTGGCGGCCGCTACTTCGGCGTCCCGCTGCACAACTACGCCGGCTGGTTACTGACGACGTTCACGGTCTATCTGGTCTTTCGCCGGATCGAACAGCGATTCGCGGCCGAGGAGCCCGGCGGACGTCGAGCCGCCACGGGGGCCGATCCCAGCGCATCGGTCGCGGTACTGCCGGTCGCGATCTATCTCCTGATGCTCGTTTCGGACCTCGTGAGCGGCGTCGCGCCGGCCGGGCTCGCGATAATCGGGCCCGTTGTGATGGGCGCGCCCGTTGTCGCCGCGGCGTGGCAGCTGCGAACGATGCCAATCGGCGGCCGACCTCCAGGCGAGCGCTCTCGCGGCCGGCCCCGCGGCTAGCCGTTCGCGCGCGGCAATGGACCTCGAATAGACAGCCCGGTCAGCTTGTCGTTGCGCCGGAAGATCGCGGCAAAGACCGACGGCACGAGCCAGCGCACGAAGTACAGCCGGCATCCGAGGCAGAAGCCCGTCGCGGCAAGAACGGTCTGGAGTCCGGCGACGGCGCCGACGAGGAGCCATCCGGCGAGCGGAACGCCGGCCGCGAACGCCACCGCTCCCAGGGCGATGAACGTGCCGCCGAGAGCCTGGGCAAAGCGCGGAGGGTATTCGTGCTCAGGCTCGGCCGGGCCAAGACGGAGAGCGGAGCGGATCGCCCGCCATGGCCGGCCCGGCAGGAACAGCCTGGTTCCGAAGGCCGCGGCGACGAGCAGGTTCAGGCCGACAAGAACGGCGAGCAGCGGTGCGCCGAGGGCGAATGCGAGGACGAGCAGGACGGCCGAGACTCCGGCGCCGAAGCGCTGGCCGCGCGGGTCGATGGATCGAGCGGGTGGGGTAAGGAAGCGTGACATTTCGGACTCCATCGTGGAAGGCGGGCGTTTGCGTGAAACGCCTCTGGACGACGCCTTGTCGCGGGGTCCGAACCGATGAGATGCCGCTCGGTGACTCTCGAGCTACCGACCGCGTCCACAAGCCTCCGGCCCCCGCCGGAGACATGTACATGGCTCGCCCTGAAGGCGGCGCAGCTGCAGATCGGTCATGGACGTGAGCCTACACGAAGGGGTCCGTGTCGAGGGAATCGGGGGAAGCCGGTCCCACGCTTCGCACCGGGCGGCGTGCTATTTCAGGAAATAGCCCGTCACGTCGAAGATGACCTGTGCCGTGGCGCCCTTCGGGGCGGCATACGTGACGCTGAGGCGGCCGTCGCCGGCGAGCGCGACCGAGACCGCGTTCGCCCGGTCGTCGTTGATCGGGAAGTTGAGCGTGGAGCTCGTGGGGTTGTCCATCGCCACCGGCCCGATGAAGAGGAAGCCGTTCTTCGTCTGCTCCGTGACTGTCAGGTTGCCCGTGACCGCCGTTGCGCTCGAAGGCACGCCTCCCTGTCCACCCATCTGGAACTGCCGGGCCACGCGGCCGGAGAAGACGCCGCCGAGACCAGTGCCGTAACGGGTGTCCAGTACCCGTGTCGGAGGCAAAGCCACGTATACGGATCCTGTCGCGTCGGGGACGTAGTAGCCGGTGACGTCGAAGACAACGTGAGCCGTGCCGTGCGACGCGGCGAATGTGACGCTCAGGCTGCCGTCGGTGGCGAGGACGACCGTCACCGCGTTGGCACGGTCGTCGTTGACGGGGAAGTTGAGCGTGGAGCTCGTGGGGTTGTCCATCGCCACGGGTCCGATGTAGAGGTAGCCGTTGGCAGTCTGCTGCGTGACCGTGAGATTGCCCGTTACCGCGGTCGCGTTCCCCGGCACCCCAACGTGGTTCCTCACCGCGAAGGTTCGAGCCTGACGTGCCGGCAAAGCGCCGGACAGGCCCCCTGTTCCGTCGCGCGTGTCGAGCAGTCGAACGGGCGGAAGCGGCACGTACGTGGAGCCGGAGCTATCGGGCGTGTAGTAGCCGGTGATGTCGAAGATCACGTGTGCCCGGGTTCCGTATGGAGCCGCATAGGTGATGCTCAGCGAGCCGCCCGCGCCGAGGGCAACCGTCACCGCGTTGGCACGGTCGTCGTTGACGGGGAAGTTGAGCGTGGAGCTCGTGGGGTTGTCCATCGCCACGGGTCCGATGTACAGATAGCCGCGAGCCGTCTGCTCGGTCACGGTGAGGTTGCCCGTCACGGCCAGCGCGTTCGAAGGCACCTGAACAGATCCGACCACCCTGCCACCCACCCCAAAGGTGCGGGCTATCCGTGCGGAGAAGGCGCCGGACAGGCCGCCGGTGCCGTCACGGCTGTCGAGCAAACGAGTTGGCGGTAGCGGCACGTACGTGCCCGCGATCATCAGGCTGAAGGTTGCAGCTCTGGTGTTCCAGCTGAGCGGCTGGCCTCCCGCGTCGGAGACGCCCGCCTGCACGGTGTACGTGCCTGGTGCGTTACCGGCGCCGCTCGCCCACGTTATCGGGAAATCCAGGCTCTGGCCGGGAGTGAATGAGGTATTGGCGTAGGACCAGCTCGTGACCAGGCTGCCGTCCGGGCCGTGCAGCTCGATGTCCACCCTGACGGTGGCCGTGACGTTCGCCGCGACCGTCGCCGTGATCGCCTCCGAGCGACCCCGCACCACGACCGGCGACCCGGCCGCGGCCGACACCGTCCAGTCGAGGCCGGGCAGCGGAAGTGCCCCGGCCGTGTAGTACGCGGCCGTTCGAGCGTAGAAGTAGCCGCCGTCTCCGCTCGCCGAGGTTGTGCCGTCGGCGCCGCCACCAAAGAGCATCGCCACGACGCCCGAGTTCAGCGAGGACGCCAGATGCGCCCCCGTCGCGTCGTCGAACCACCACTCAACGTGATTGTCCTTGTAGTGGCCCCAGGTGTTGTTGACGGCCGCCATCTTCGTGTTGCCCAGCGGGATCTGCCACAGCACCATGCGCAGCCCGACGCCGCGGACGAAGTCGCCCACGTACTGATCGAAGCGCTGGTAGTCGGTGGCATCCCACCAGCTCACTCCCCCATCGCCATAGATGATCTTGTCGAAGTCGGCGTCGCGGTCGGCGGGATCCGTGAAGACCAGGTCGAAGCTCGCACCAAGCGACTTCTGGAACGCCGTAGATCGCGCGGCGAGCGCATCGATCTGATCGAGCGGGATGTTCTGCCGGAGCGGATCCGTCATGGTGCCCCACATGCTCAGCTCGTAGCCGAGCATCACGTTGGGCGCGTACTTGTCGCGAAGCCTCACGAACGCCTGCGCGAAGCCGGCGGCGTTATTGGGGAGACTCGGAGAGGCGGCGAGATCGGCGTTGCCGCTGCTGGCCACCGCGGCCGCGATCGAGGCTCCGTTGTCGCCCGTGGATGCCTGCTGGATGTAGCCCCACAAGTCCGGCTCCACGTCCACGACGATCTTCTGCGAGTAGGCGCCCAGGTGCTTCATGAGCAGTGTGAAATCCGCCCAGTACGAGCTCATCGTCGATGTGTTCTTCAGGTTCGAGCGATCGGCCGTGCCTTCATCGCCACCGGCAGGGCTCGACTGGAGGAGCTGGTAGTAGATGAACACCGGCGTGATGCCCACGGCAACGGACTCGTTCACGTACAGGTCGGCGAACGCGCCGGAAGGGCTGTTCCACGTCGACCAGCCCTTACCGGTATTCACGCCGCCCGCGAGGTACTGGTAGCGGAACTTGTAGGGCCCCTTCGCGTGCAGCGCCGCTGCACCGCCCGGGGAATCGGTCAGGCCCACCTCAAGGTGGGTCGAGGGCCAGCCCTGCGGAACGTTGGGGAGCGGAGTGGCGGCTTCCGGCGTCACCCCCGCGGCCGATGGAGCGGAGGAGGTAGATGCCGGTTCCCCAGCTACGGTTCCGGCCGAAGCGGTGTCGATGGAAGTGGCCCGAGCGGCCGCGGCAGGCGATGTGGCGGCCAGAGTGCCGGTTGCCACGACGACCGGCAGTACCGCCATCAGGAGAACCGCGGCGAAGAGCGGCCGAACCGAGCGGCCGAACATAAGGTTTCTGTCCATGGGCGCAAGTCTAGGCACGCCGGCAAGGCGCGACGATAGCCCAGGTGGCCTAAGCGCCCCCCGGCGGACGCCGCGGAGGTTAAGACAGGCTTTATTTTCGGGCAGCAGTTCGCACGAAACCCGCGCGATCAGGTGCCGGACGCCGTCTCGGGCGCGGTTGCCGCACGGATCGTGGCCTCGTCCAGGCATCCCGTTCGCGCGATCCGGCCGAGCATCACAGCCGACGGCTTCACCGATCGCTCCTGAGTGGCGCGGTCAACGCCGATCAGACCGAAGTTGACCGTGTAGCCGTGAGCCCACTCGAAGTTGTCCAGAAGACTCCAGTGGACGTAGCCGCGGACGCGGATCCCATCGGCCATCGCCGCGTGCAGCGCGACAAGGGCTCGAACTATGTACTCCTCGCGCTCTCGATCGTCGGCGGTGGCTACGCCGTTCTCGGTCACGACGAGATCCTTCTCCGGATAGACGCGGGCGATCCGCCGGACCACCTGCGCGAGTGCCTCGGGGCGGAACTCCCAGCCCATCTGCGTCGTTCTCGTGCCGGCCAGGGCGAGTTTCCCGGGCGCCGACGTCTGCATGCCCAGAACGCGGGGGACGATCTTGTTCTCGAGCGGCCGGATCGCCAGAGCGACCCGCGTCAGCGGCGAGACGATTCGTGGGCGGAACAGATGGACTCGCGTGTATGTCTGCACGCCGATGAAGTCGTCGTCTGCTGCGGCCTCGAGAAAGACGTCCTCGTTGATCCAGAGGCCGAAGTCGGTCGCCGCCTGTCCGCCGGCGTTGGTGACGCGCTCGGAGGAGTACACCGCGAGCCCCGCCCGCGCCCCCGGACGCAGCTCGTGGATCGCCGCGAGTGCCCGTTTGTGGCCGTCGATGAGACCCGCGCTGACGCGCCGCCACTGGCCCATGTCGGTGGTGCCGGGCGGAAAGCCCCATCCTCCGACGTAACCGCCGGTCGCCACCGTGGTCGGTTCGTTGATTGTGCAGTACCACGGCACGCCGTCGCCGAGCGCTTCGATGACCCGCCGCGTGTATCGCTCGAACAGGGCCGGCGTCCGTTTCGACGCCCATCCTCCCCCGGCTGCCAGCCACCGCGGCAGGGTGAAATGGTTGAGCGTGACCATCGGGATCAGGCCGTTCTCCCGAACGCACTCCACCATTCGACGGTAATGGTCGAGTTCGGCCGTGTCGAACGTGCCCTCCGAGGGCTCGATCCGCGCCCACTCCACCGAGAAGCGGTATGTGTTCAGCCCCAGTGAAGCGAGCAGGGCGATGTCCTGCGGGTAGCGGGTGTAGTGCTCCACGGCAGTGCCTGCGGGCTCCACGACCGGGGAACCCGGTGCCCGCTCCCAATCCCACCAGTCGCTGTTTTGGTTGCCGCCTTCCACCTGATACGCGGCGGTGGCCGCGCCCCAGAGGAAGCCCGTTGGGAAGGTGAGACCCGTCAAGCTGGATCGCTCCTGCAGAATGTGGCGAGGGCCCAGGTGTCAACTCGCCCGTCCGGTTGGTTCCGGCCGTACGACGATCCGTTCGGGTGCCGCCGATTATGAACCCTGCGCCGGAGTCAGACCGGGCCGGCGCCGCGACGACTCCCACATTCCAAACGCGACGCGAGACCAAGGCTCGCTCTCACCAGGCCGCGGCGACCCGGTCCATCTCCTGCGGCCGCCTGGCGCTGAGAATGAGCGCCGATCCGGCAGGTACCTGGCGGAGCGGACGCACCGATTCCGACACCCCGTTTGCAAGCAATGTCGCGTATTGCTCCGCCGGCACCGGATGGCTGAAGTAGAAACCTTGTGCCTCGTCGCACTGGTGCGCCTGCAGGAACGCCACCTGGTCCATGGTCTCCACTCCCTCGGCGACGACGCGCAGCCTGAGGCTCCGAGCCAGATTGATGACCGCGGCCACGATGGTCGAGTCGTCCTCGGCAATACCTATCTGGCCGACGAAGGACTGGTCGATCTTGAGGGAATCGATCGGGAACTTCTGCAGGTAGCTCAAGCTGGAGTACCCGGTGCCAAAGTCGTCGACCGAAATCCGTACGCCCTTGTCTCTGAAGCTCTGAAGCATCGCGGCCGTGTTCTCCACATGCGTCATCAAGACGCTCTCGGTCAACTCGAGCTCCAGCAGTGCCGGCTCCAGACCGCTCTCGTCGAGGGCCGAGAAGACGCCTTGCGCAAACTCCGGATCCCCGAACTCAAGAGCGGAGACGTTCACGGCAACGGTTGCAGTCGGGAGGCCTGCGTCGACCCAGGCTCGACCTTGCCGGCACGCTTCGCGAAGGACCCAACGGCCGATCGAGTGAATGAGGCCACTCTCCTCCGCCACGGGGATGAACTGGGCCGGGGCGATCGAACCTCGAGCGGAGTGCGTCCATCGGAGCAGCGCCTCGGCACCCACTATCTCGCCGGTCTTCAGATCGATTTTGGGCTGGTAATGGAGCGCGAACTCCTTCCGCTCGAGAGCTCCCCTGAGGCCCTCCTCAATGGCTTGTGCGGCGACGGCTTGCATGTTCATCGCTGCTTTGAAGAAGCGGTACGCATGGCGTCCGTTTTCCTTTGCCTGGTACATGGCCGTGTCCGCGTTCTTGATCAGCGTTTCGGCGTCCAGGCCGTCATCCGGATAGACGCTGACGCCGATGCTCGCGGTCACGTGTAGATCGTTGCCATCGATCGTATGGACTTCCGCCACCGCCTCGAGCATCTTCGTGGCCGCTATTCCAGCGTCTTCCGCTCGCTCCACGAAGGAGAGCAACACCACGAACTCGTCTCCCCCTTGCCGGCTCACGGTGTCCGTAGCGCGTACGCACGCTCCCAGGCGTTTCGAGACGGACTGGAGGAGCCTGTCGCCGACGGCATGCCCGAGGGAGTCGTTGATGTGCTTGAATCGATCCACATCCAGGAAGAGCACTGCGATCTGTTTCTTGTACCGCTGGGCAAGGACGATCGCCTGCCCGATGCGGTCGCCCAGGAGCGTCCGATTGGGCAGCCCGGTCAGGGCATCATGCTGCGCGGCATGTACCACCTCGACGGCCAGGGCGCGCGATATCGTCACGTCGCGGAGCACCGCCACGATTCCGGCCGGCCGGCCGCCGCGGTCCTGGATCGGTGACATCGAGGCTTCGATTGCCACCTCGAGGCCGTCGCGCCGCATGAGGAATCCACTGGGCGGGAGCTTTGACGGGTTCGTTATGGCCCGGCCATTCGCCTGGTCCACGATCCGGAGAACTTCGGCCATCGGACGGCCGATCGCCTCCTGCGACGTGAAGCCCGTCATGACTTCGGCAAGGAAGTTGAAGAAGGTGATTCTGCCCGATGGATCCGTTGACACCACCGCGTCACCGATGCAATCCAGTGTTGCCTGGGTACGCTCCATGGCGAAGAACGCCGCCTCCTCCAGCTGGTTACGTTCGGTCGCGTAATGGAGAGCACGCCACAGGCCACGTGTCTCGATCTCGCCCTTGAGCAGGTAGTCCTGCGCCCCCTCCTGCAGCGTTCGAGCGGCAAGGGACTCGTCGTCCTGTCCGGTCAGCACCACGAGGGCGACGTGCGGCGCCGCCGCTCGAGCCCGCCGCACAGCTTCGAGACCTTGCGAGTCGGGCAATCCCAGGTCGACCATGACGATGTCGACAAGGTGTTCCGCAAGATGCTTCTCGGCCGCGGCCATCGACCCCACGCGTGTCAACTCGGCTGGAGACGAGCCCGATTCATTGAGCATCTCGCGGAATAGGCGCGCGTCTCCGTCGTTGTCTTCGATCAGCAGGAGCCTCATCGCCGCCAATTCGGTCATCTGGTGTCCCCCCGGGGCGGCAACTTGGCCTCCAATACCCAGAAGTTACGGATGCCCCGTACGAGACTCTCGAAGGCCTCCAGCTGCCCGGGCTTGGTCAGGTAGGCGTTGGCCTGGAGTCTGTAGCTCTGGAGGATGTCCGCTTCGGCGTCGGAGGTAGTCAGGATCAAAGTTGGGATGGTCTTCAGGTCTTCATCACGCTTGATCTGAGCCAGCACCTCGCGCCCGTCAATTCTGGGGAGATTGAGGTCGAGCAGAATGAGATCGGGACGAGGCGCGTGGAGGTGCACACCTTCGTGCCTCAAGAACGCCAGGGCCTCCACGCCATCGGCTGCTACGTGCAGGACGGTAGAGTTGCCCGGGTCGCACAGTGTTTCCCTCGTCAGGCGGACATCCCCGGGGTTGTCCTCTACCAGCAGTACGTTCACGGACGTCTTGCCTCCGGCCGCATCATTCATGCCCCACTCTCGATTCCGGCCAGGTCGAAGCGGAAAGTGGACCCTTGCTCGAGTTTGGACTCGACCGAGATGGTGCCGGCGTGCCGCTCGACGATCTTCTTGCAGACGGCGAGCCCGATACCGGTGCCGGTGAATTCGTCGCGTTTGTGCAGCCTGTGGAACATCAGGAAGATCGACTCGAAGTACTTCGAGTCGATCCCGATCCCGTTGTCCTGCACGGAGAACAGCCACCTGTGATCGCCTCGCCGGCTCGCGGAGACGTGCAGTCGTGGGATGCCCGGGCCCTGGTACTTGATGCCGTTGCCAACGAGGTTCTGGAATAGCTGCACGAGCTGGACGCCATCCGCGAGAACCTCGGGGAGTGGATCGTGAGTCACCTGAGCTCCCGCCGCTTCGATGGCGACCTGCAGGTTTGCGAGCGCCTGTCCGAAAGCCTCCTCCGAGGAGGTCGCGAGCAGTTCCCGTCCCTTGGTTCCGACTCGCGAGTAGATCAGCAGATCCTGGATGAGCCGCTGCATGCGGCTGGCGCCGTCCACGGCGAACGCGATGAACTCGTCCGCATCGGGATCGAGCCTGCCCTTGTAGCGCCTGGCCAGGAGCTGCGTGTAGCTCGCCACCATCCGCAGCGGTTCCTGGAGGTCGTGCGAGGCCAGGTAGGCGAACTGGTCGAGCTCCTCGTTCGAGCGCTGAAGCTCCCGCACGGTTTCCATGAGTTTCGCCTCTGCCGCCTTGCGCACGCTGATGTCGCGTATGGCGGCCGTGACCAGGATCCCCTCGGCACCCGCGAGCGGGCTCAGCATCAACTCGATCGGGAACTCGGACCCGTCCTTGCGCAGGGCGACGAGTTCGATGCCGGTTCCGATCACCTGGGCCAGGGCGGCCTCGGTGGAGCGGAGGTCGTCGGCGATGAGCCGTTCGGCGAAGCCCTCGGGGATGATGTTGGTGACCTGCTGGCCGACCAGCTCGTCGCGGCCGTATCCGAATCGCTTCTCCGCCTGCACGTTCAGGAGCACGATCTTGCCGTCCTGATCCACGACGACCATCGCATCGGGGGCGGCCTCGAGGAGGCCGCGGTATCGCGCTTCGGAAGCCTTGGTTTCGCTGAGATCGCGACTGATCTCGCAGAAGCCTTTGAGACGGCCGGATGCGTCACGTCTCGCGGTGAATGTGACGTCCGCCAGGAAGCGCGACCCGTCCCTCCTCACGCGCATGCACTGCTCTTTGTGCCACCCATTGGCGGCGGCGATGCGGAGCGCCTCCTCCGGCCGACCCCGCTCCACGTCCTTCGCGGGGAAGAAGCACGAGAAGCTGTGACCCAGGATCTCATCGGCCGTATATCCCTTGATCCGTTGGGCACCCGCATTCCAGCTGATGATCACGCCCTGCGGATCAAGCATGAAGATGGCGTAGTCCTCGACGCCGTCCACGAGCGCCCGGTACTCGTCTTCGCTGGCCAGGGACACACCCGCACCGGCTAGATCGCGGGATTGGCCCGGGAGATGCTCAGCCGCAACCGGGTGAGCGAGGTCCGCGCTGGACGCTCTGATCATGCCCTGCCGCTCCGGACATTGGTTGCAGTCGTCCCTCCGAGGGCGCTGCTCGCTGGACGGCGAGCCCATGGGTGATGGCTCGCCATCGACCGAAACGACTCAGGGGCCGAAGATCCCGGGAACATGCCCCGGACCGTACCATACACATCAGACGGTGTCTCTCATATGATTCGGTGATTTGAGGCCGTGACTTGGTCGCGGCGAGTGGCGCTACGCCGCCGCGCTCCCGCACGACCGGGCGCGACGGCAGGTATATCGGGGTTTGACCGGACGGCAAAACAAAACGTAAATCCGGGTCCGGGAGTGCGAGAATGGGGCATGCACAACGAGGGTGGGTCTGCGGGCAGTCCGGAGACCGCGCATCAGAGGCCGGTCGAGGCGCACCGGGCACTTGTGCTCCACGACCGCCAGCTTGTCGTGGATCTGATCGAACTGACGCTCAACCACGGCCTGTTCGTCGTTCGGGCCGCGCGCAACCTCGGGGAGGCGGAGGCGATCCTCGCCGAGTGGCAGCCGCACATGACCGTCATAGACATGGACAACGACGACAGCACGGCGTTGCTGCGTAAGCTCGGAGCGTCCAACACGCTGACGCGCAGCGTCACTCCCGTGCTCGGCCTGACCCGTCGCGGCGACCTGCAGACCAAGCTCGAGGCATTCGACCTTGGCGTAGACGACATTCTCACTGTGCCGTTCTCGCCGGAGGAGCTCCTCGCCAGATCGATCGTCATAACCCGGCGGGCAACCGGTTCGGACCGACCGATCGTTCCCTCTATCTCCCTGGGCGAGATCGAAGTGGACATCCTCAGCCGCGAGGTGCGGACCGGTGATTCCGTTGTGCATCTGAGCAGCATCGAGCAGAGCCTCCTCTATCTGCTGGCGAGCCGGGGCGGCCGCGTCGTCACGAGGGAGGAGATCCTCGACGCCGTGTGGGGCACGGACTTCGTTGCCGAAAGCAACGTCGTAGACCGCCACATCCGGGGCTTGCGTATCAAGCTGCAGAATGGCTACCGGCATCCCCGCTTCATAGCCACAGTGCCCGGCAAGGGATACAGGTTCATACCCACGTTCACCAACCGAGGGTGGGACGGCGAGCTCAACCCGGATGCCGCGGACGAACACTGAGACCGGCCCTGTCTGAGACAGCCGCGGTCCAACCCACATTACGACCCGTCATGACTGCGCTCCCGCCACCGAGCAGACTGCCAGTGCGATAGCAGTCGCAGGTTCCACCGACGGGTCAGATCAGGCCGGTCGGCGAAGACTGGACGGGTCTCAGGGTGACCGACTTCCCGGTTCCGGCTCCTCAGAGGCTCTTCGACGTGGCCCTGCGCAAAGGCGTGGTGCTCGATGTCAGACCGTTTCCCCTGGCCGCGTGTACCGCCGAAGCGGCCGCATCGGCACTCCGCGTGCAAGCGGGCCAGATCGTGCGGACACTCGTTTTCGTCGCGGACCGATCGCAGTACCGGACGATCCCGATCGTGTGCCTCGTCTCCGGCGACGATCAGGTGGATGTCAAGCTGCTCGCCGCCGTGACGGGCGAAAGCGTATTACGTCAAGCGGCTACCTATGAGTTGCGCGACCTGATGGGTCAAGCGGGAAGCTGCACACCTCCATTCGGCCACGGCCGCGATGTGCGGACCGTGATGGACCAGGAGCTGTGCAACTTCGAGTGGGTCTGGGTTCCGATCGGGTCCGGTCCGGGAGTCCTCCGCGTGGAACCGCGGACACTTCGCATGCTCGCCAACGCCAACGTGGCGCCGGTCACGAGAGGCCCTCGGGTATTGGATCTGAGGCCTTCGGTCGCGGAGACCGCGCTGCAATTCGAGGCGAGCTCCGCCACCGGCCTGAGTGGGTTCGCCCGGACATGACGCGACGTAATGACGGCGACACCGGGCGAAACCATAGTTGCGGTGTGAATGACGTATCCGAAACTATGGCTTCGATCGCGGACCAGCGAACGGATCCGGTCGGCGAAGAGGTCAGATCCGTGGACCGGGCGGCAGCGCTCCTCATTGCTCTCGGAGTGGTGGAGCGAGAAGCCGGCGTATCCGAACTCGCACGCTCGCTCGGACTGCACAAGTCGACTGCGTCGCGGTTGCTTGCGACGATGCAGGTGCGCGGTCTGGTAGAGCGAACCGATGCCGGCAAGTACAGGCTGGGAGTCGCGGTCATCCGTCTGGGTGGGCAGGCTGAGAGGTCTCTGGATCTCCGATCGATCGCCATGCACGAGCTCGAAGCGCTGGCGCGGGACGTACGAGAGACGGCCACGCTTCACACGCCCTCCGGCGACGCCCTGGTGGAACTCGCGTCCGGGTATCCGCCCGGAGCCGGGCGCGACTACGCAGGACGGACCTCACCCCTCCACGCGACGGCTCCAGGCAAGATCATCCTGGCCAGTCAGCCCGAACGCGAGGTCATGCGCCTCTCCAGGTACATGCTCACGCCCTACACCCCACAGACGATCGTCCGAGTGGACGCGCTGCTCGAGGAACTGGCGCGCGTTCGACGTCGCGGCTTCTCGACAGCCTTCGGCGAGCACGAACCGCGTGTGAACTCGGTGGCCGTACCCGTACTGGACCATCGAGCCGCGGTAGTCGCCGCCCTCGAGATCCGAGGTCCGAGCTCCCGGATCACCCCAAGCCGAGTGTCAGAACTCGTTGAACGCGCCCGGGCCGCGGCTGCCGCGATCACCGGCCAGATCGGGGGCGTTCAGGTTTCCGCGTAACTGACTTAGCCGCTCGAACGGCTGAACGACGCACAACCCCGGCGGCCCCTTCAACCCCCTCCAGGGGCCGCCAACCCCTCCCCCTTGTAGACGCATGTGGAAAGACACCATGAATACCTGGACATTGGACCCGGCCCACTCACAAATCGAATTCGCGGTCAGACACATGATGGTGACGACCGTTCACGGGCAGTTCCGTAACTTCACGATGACGGTGGACTTCGATGAGGCCCACCCCGAACGATCGACCGTTGAAGCGCACCTCGACGCCTCGAGCATCGACACCGGGATCGAGGCCCGCGACACTCACCTTAGGAGTGCCGATTTCCTCGACGCTGCCGTCTTCCCGGAACTCGTATTCAAGAGCACGGGCATCGAGCACAGCGGCGACGGATACAAGATCGCGGGCGACCTGACCATGCACGGCGAGATGCTGCCGGTGACGCTCGAAACCGAATTAGGCGGGATCGTCGCCGACATGCAAGGTGGGCGGCGCGCCGGGTTCTCCGCTTCGGCGAAGATCAGCCGCAAGTCGTGGGGTCTGACCTGGAATGGCGCCCTCGAAGCGGGCGGCGTCCTGGTGGGCGACGACATCAAGATCACGATGGACGTAGCCCTCGTGCAGGCGGCGCCGTCTGCGGTGGCTGCCGGCGCGGGCGTCGCGTGAGGACCGGATCATGACGAAGAAGGTGTTCTCCACGTCTGAGGCGTGGGCGATCGGAGAACGGATCGGAATCGATTGGGAGATCGGCCGCGTGGACGTCGAGCAATTCCGCATGGGATTGACCGTCGAGCTGGAGCACGGCACGGTGAGTCCGGACACAGACGTCACGCATGACGACGAGTCGATGACCGGCAAGATCGCGCTGGCTCATCTCAACGAGATCGATGACTACTACACGCGTCTCGAGGCGATGGAGAGGGACGCCGAGAAGGCTGAGACACGGGATCGCGACGCGTCCACGGCCCAGGTGTTGGCGCCCGTCGGCTCCGCATCCGCTCCGCGATGATCGCCTGACGCACGGCCGGTTCCTCGGCGCGCCTCGCCGGGATCCGAATCGAACGCCCGGATGATGCGTCGCCTGGCCGCCTGGCCGCGCCCTCGGCAGCCTGGACCGGCAGGCGTACCAGTTCCAAAGTAACTCCGTGCGCGATTGACATAGTCCATCACATACCATATGCTCTAGACAGTTCAGTAGATATGGTCACGGTAGGTACCTAACTCATGACGCTTCCAGAACAGCGCATCCCCAATCGAAAGTTACGCACCACGACGGTCGAGACCACCACGACCGGGCCCGATGTTGGCGACTACGCGCGTCGCACCGAGGTCGCCACGACCTCCGGCGAGCGAGACGGCAACTACGCTCGACCGCTCCCGATCGAGCCCACCGGATCCAATGTCGACCCGGTGGTACCGGCGCCAGTGCAGGCACCCGAGCCCGCCGTGGTCCAGTACGCACCTCGCCCGGTCTTCGTTGCGGGCGTTGAGCCGCAGACGATGGACCGCCCGCGCACCGTTCGAATGGAGACTCCCGGACCGAGCAACGGCGAGTACGCCCGCCGGATTACGGTCTTCGTCGCCGGGATCGTGCAGTCGCTGATCATCCTGCGGATCGTGCTGATGCTATTCGACGCTCGCGCGACGAACGGCATCGTCGCCGTGATAGTCAATGTCAGCTCGGTCTTCGTCGCCCCGTTCCAGGGCATCCTCCACGTCAACACAGTCGCCAGTTCCGGCTCCGTCCTGGACGTAGCCGCAGTCGTCGCCCTCATCGGCTGGACCCTCGTGGAGGGCCTGGTGATCGCCGGCATCGCGATCTTCCGTCGCGAGCCAGCCCTCACCTGAACCAGCTATCCCATCGCGCAGCCAACGCCGGCAGCAATCGGCGGGTAGCTGCAAGAAAGAAGGAACTTCCGTGGTACTAGGCATTCCTCAGATGACGCTCCTGTCCTGGCTGGTCGTCGGCGCGATCGCCGGCTTCCTTGCCAGCGTGATCACCGGGTCCCGCGAGGGCCTCCTCATGATGGTCGTGCTCGGAATCGTCGGCGCTATCGTCGGCGGCTGGGTAGCCACCGATATCCTGAAGATCGCCGACGTGACCGGCGTGAACATGACGAGTGTGATCGTCGCCACTGTCGGAGCGCTCATAGTGATCTTCGTGGTGGGTAGCCTGGGCACCTCTCGTGGAAGAAGCTGGCGCTAACCATGGAGCTGCTCATCATCATCCTGATACTGCTCTTCCTGTTTGGCGGCTTCAGGTTCAGCCGGCGCTAGGCTCCGGTCGCAGCGCATTCGATAGCTCCGCTAAACATATGCAGGGTCGGTCCTCCCGGCCCTGCATTCCCTTGTGCCGCCGTCCCATAACGGTCGCGGCGCAGACGCCGGGAGCACTCCGATGGCGGTTCTCGTCACCTTTGCCACGAAACACGGCGGCACGGCCGGCATTGCCGAACGGATCGCGGACCGGCTGCGTGCGGGCGGTCTGGACGTGGCGGTGCAGCCGGTCAAGCAAGTCCGAGATGTGGATGCATACGACGCGGTCGTTCTCGGTAGTGCCCTGTACATGTTCCACTGGATGGGGGCGGCCCGGTCATTCGCCGCGCGGAATCACGACGCACTCTCCCGCAAGCCGCTTTGGCTATTCAGCAGCGGTCCGATCGAGGCCGTTGACAAGGAGGGGCGGAATCAGCTCGAGGTGTCCGGCCCAAGGGAGATCGACACGCTACTGCGGCTCCACCCGCGAGACCACCAGGTCTTCTTTGGGGTCTGGTCTCGAACCTACAAGCCGAGCGGATTCATGGAACGCTTCGTGCACATGATGCCTGCCGCCCGGGCGGCATTCCCGGACGCCGACCTCCGCGACTGGCCCAGGATCGAGGCCTGGGCCGACGGCATCGCCACCGAGGTACGCGCCCTGCCGAGGTAAGGAAGCCCCGGATGGTCAGCCCTTCGAAGGCGGGATCGCGGCGTATGAACCGGTCATCTTCGCGACCGGCCCGGCCTCCGACTCCACTTCCGCGGTGAGATCCACCCTGACGGGGCGGCCCCGCTCTAGCGCCCTCATGAACCGTGCCCAGACCGCCTCGTCGGGCGAGTCGCAGGTCGCGCTGAACGCGCCGTCGATCGGCGTGAGGTAGTCCATCGCGCCGTGCTGGATGACGATCCGCGCGTCCAATCCCGCATCACGCACTCGCAGCAGGACCAGTGACCAGGCCGCGAGCATCGCCACCGACGCGCAGCTACCCGCGAAGACCGTGCTCCTATGGTTGATGTTCGGCTCCAGCGGCGCTCTCAGCGTCACGCGTGCCAGATCCGCCTGCACTACGGCGATGCCCATGTGCCGCGAGATTGGTATGTGCTCGTGCAGGTATGCCTCGAGGTCGTGGGGCTCCAACGCTCACTCCGCCAACGTTTCCACACGCAGGTGGACCACGATAGCCGAGCGCCACCGGATACGGGCAAACCGGACCGGAGCGCGGGCGCCGGACGATCCATTCGTGCCGTCGGCTAGGCCGTCGGCGTGTCCGTTGGAGCCGGTGGCGGCGTTGGAGTGTCCGTCGGAGCCGGTGGCGGCGTTGGAGCCGGCGTGGGCGTGTCCACTGGCGTCGGCGTCTCCGTCGGCGTCGCCGCCGGAGTCGGCGTCGCGGCAGGCGTTGGCGTCGGAGTGGCCGCCGGATTCGGCGTGGGCGTTGGCCCCGGCTTGGTGGTCTTCTTCGGTCCGGTCGCGGTTGGGCCGGGCTTGCCGGTCTCGCCCGCGGTGGGACTGGCCCCGGTGGACGCAGTCGCTGCGTCGGTCGCGGTCGACCCCGGCGTGGCAGTCGCCGATGGGGCGCTATGTGTGGCGGCAGGCTGCGACGCGGACGGCGCGTCCGTCGACCCCGCGACAGCCTGGGAAGGAGCCGCGCCCCTGGGCATTGCCCCCAGCGCCAGAACCGCGCCGCCCCCGAACAGGAGCAGAACAAGGGTCGCCGCGAGCGCCACCCGAGGGACTCCGTGCCCGCGGCCTCGCTGCTTGACCGGAGCGACCGGAGCGGGTGGCCGCGACGTGGTCCTGAGGCGGACACCGTCGAGCGGCCGCACAGGCATGGCCGATCTCGTCATGGCTTTGGCTACGCATGTGAGGCAAGTGGAATTCGAGCTCGCCCAGCATTCGTGGCAGACGAACTGGCGACATCCGGGGCAGAAGTGCACGCTCTGGAGGTACGTGCGGTATGCCTCGTCCTGAGCCTGCACCATCAGCTGACGGCGCGGATCCACGGGCTTGACCCCGGGTCGCTTATCCGGATGGAGGGCTCTGGCGAACTTCGCGCGGAGGACGCGGTACTCGCCCGCCAACCCCGTCTGCTCCGTGACCTGAGGCGGCACGAAGCCTCGGTTGCAGCGTTCGCACGAGAACTCGAGAACCGCGAATTCCTCCGACAAGGTCATCGCGTTGCCTCGACCTCGAGCGAGCGCACTTCGGTAGTGTTCTTCATCTGGAGCCTATCTCTCTCCTGGCTTGCGAGCCGCGGGACGAGCACCCAACTCGTCCCGGCACCCCATTTGGCCGTCCAGGGACCGCACTAGTCAATAAAGACTAGTGGCTCAAGTAAGCGCATCCTAGCGTCTTGGGTTGCCATTTGCGCGAATTCGGTGACGCACAGCACCGGCAACAAGCAAATGCGGGTCTGGGACGCGACGTCTCGCCCCAATCCCGACCTCCGCGTCATCGGGACGGCGGGTGATTGCCGCGGGTTCGGAAGTGGAATGCGGGCCCCAAACGCCACGCCAGTGCGGCCGCTACCGCCACCAACGAGACCACGGCCAGCAATCCGAAGGCAGTCAGGGCAAGGCCTGCCGTAGGAGTCCACGACAGACCGAGCTCGGGCACGGCCGCGATTGCGCTCGACCCGCCGGCAAGGAGCGCGATCGTGGCGCCGCGGCGCAATCCGACGACCCGCGCCTCGCGCCCGGCGATTCGGAGATCGAGTGACCAATACGCCAGTTCGCCGACCGCGAGGAGCCACGCCCCGGCGAGGGGCGTGAACGGCCGCAGACCACCGGACGCGGGGATGCCCACGAGCCATGCGGCTCCGAGCATGGCAAGCGCCGGTCCGATGGGCCGCGGACCGGCAACGGTGACGGACAGGACCAGAAGCCCCACGCCGCCCGCGGAGAGCAGTACCGCGACCACCCATCCGGACTTCCCCACGGCCCCCACGACCGACGTCGCATCGGTGGCAGCCGCGCTCGAAGCCGCGCCGAGTACGGCGGCTCCGATGACCGCGGCCACGGCGATCGTCACGCGTGGAGCCATCGGTCATGCCTCCCGAACTGCCGAGCCTCGAACAGCGGACCCTGCAGCGGCCGGCCCGGGCGCCACTGCGCGATCGGCACGCCAAGGCTCCGGTATCGGAGCACCGTCGCAGCGCGCTCGAGGCGCCACATCCGGTAAGCCAGAATCGCGGCTTCGTGCGACGCCGGAGCCGCGAACGCCTCCGCCATCACCTCCACGATGGCCAGATCGAAGCGACGCGCTCGCAGGTTCAGGAGTGCCTCAATCGAGCGTTCGTCGATCATGGGGGTGAGG
Source organism: Chloroflexota bacterium (assembly GCA_003153755.1). GTDB lineage: Bacteria > Chloroflexota > Limnocylindria > Limnocylindrales > CSP1-4 > Fen-1039. Next base: position 64,263 of record PMBG01000071.1, read on the forward strand.
GCCACGACAAGGCATTTCGGAGGCAGAGTCCCGGGCGGGATCACGTCGATGCCGCGCCACACATGGCTGAGGACCACTTCCGAGTCGATGAGGGTATCCACGATCCGGTATATCTGCGTGGATCCCATCGCCGGCGACAACCACCGGAGCAGGCCCCCGAATCCGATGAGCCCGACGCGGTCCCGGCGGGCCAGGTAATACTCGGCGAGCGATGCCGCGGCCCGAACCGCGTAGTCCAGAGTCCCCTCCCCGCCCAAACGAATGTCGCTGTAGAGATCGAGGAAGATGACCACGTCCGTGCTTCGCTCAGGATGCATCTCGTTGATGTGGAGCTGCCCGGTGCGAGTGCTGAGCCGCCAGTTGATACGCCTCGGTCGATCCCCGGCAACGTACGGCCGGACGTCGGCGAACTCGATGCCGTCGCCGTGAGCGCGCGAAAGCTCGTTGCCGCTGAAGACCTGCGTCTCGGCGGCCGAAAGGATCCGCCGGAGCCTCTCCGGTCGCGGGTAGATACGCAGGGTCTGCCCGAAGTCGATCGTCCCATCGAAGCGGAAGAAGCCGAGATCGTCATGGGCTCGCACGAGCGGCCCGGATAGCCGTACCACGCCCCATCGATCCGCCGTCAGGACCGTTTCGGCAGTGAGTGTCTCGTTCGCCGGAAGCCTGACGCCCAGCAGATCGCTGCCCGCAACCGGCGCAAGGCCGGGCGGCGCCTTCCAGGCTATGCGAAGCCAGGGGACCTCGGTCGAGGATCTGACCGTCATCGCCAGACGTACTTCATCGCCCTCGAGGAGCCTGTCTCGGTCGACCTGAACCGACGCCTCGATCCGTGGAACCTGCACCAGGGCAAGTCCGGCCAGGACGGCCACCATGAACGGCAGCCCCATCGCGGCAGCTTCCGGGTAACCCCAAATGAGCGCGGCCAGAAGCCCCGCCGCACCGATCGCGGCATAGGCGCCGAGCTTGGGCGAGACGCTGAGTGTCAACTCCGACCGGGTGCCGCTTCTTCGGCGCTCGGCGTGGGCACGCTGTCGAGCACGCGGCGAACCAGGTCGGCCGTCCGGATGCGCTGGACCCACACCTCCGGTTTGAGCATTATCCGATGGCCCAGCGCCGGGATCGCCACGGACTTGACGTCCTCCGGAATGACGAAATCGCGGCCGGCAAGCGTCGCGCGCGAGCGCGACAGCTTCAGCAATGCCAGCGATCCACGGGGGCTCGCCCCAACCTCCACCAACGGGCTCGTCCGCGTGGCGGCGACGAGATCGACGATGTACGCGGTGATGCTCGGCGATACGTAGACGGCCTCGGTCACGGACTGCATCCAGCGGAGTGTCGCGGGGTCGAGCACCTCCCCGAGCATGACGTCGTCGGCACGGCGCTCGGACCGGCGCCTCAGCATCTCGATCTCGTCGCCCCGCTCGGGATGACCAACGGAGATGCGCACGAGGAAGCGGTCCAGCTGAGCCTCGGGCAGCGGGTACGTCCCCTCGGCCTCGATCGGGTTCTGCGTGGCGATCACCAGGAACGGTCGCTCGAGTTGACGCGTGGCCCCTTCCACGGTGACCTGGTTCTCCTGCATCGCCTCCAGCAGCGCGGCCTGAGTCTTCGCCGGAGCACGGTTGATCTCATCGCCTAGCAGCAAGTTGGTGAAGACGGGCCCGGGTCGGAAGGTGAACTCACCGCTCCGCTGGTCGTAGATGGCGGAACCGGTCACGTCCGATGGCATCAGGTCCGGCGTGAACTGGATGCGCGCGAACTTGAGCCCGATGACGGCGGCGAAGGAGCGAGCCATCAGCGTCTTGGCCAGCCCGGGCAGATCCTCGATGAGGACGTGGCCGTCCGACAGGAGGGCCAGCAGAACGAGTTCCAGTACCGGCCTCTTGCCGATGACGACGCGCTCGATCTCGTCCAGAACCTTGCCGGCCAGCTCGGCGGCGCGCTGCGCGTCGTTGTCGTTCGTGTCCCTGTTCACAGTTCCTCCAGTACCTTCACGGCTTGGCCCACGGTGGCGCGTGAAATGCCGCGGCCGTGGGCGCCGATCTGGTGCGCCTCCGGTTCATACGGCCCGGGTCTCACGAGCGCCCAGAGTTCGTCACCGAGGATCGTTCGGGCGGCGTCGGGTTCGGACTCCATGTCCACCTGCCGGCGCTCGAGCAGACGCTCCGCGGCAAGCTTGCGCATGAGCGGCCGCAGGCGGTGCTCCACGCTGTTCCAGCTCCACTCCGCGTCCAGGATTACTCCCTCGATCGCGATCACCTCGCCAAGTCGCGCTTGCGGCTCGGGCGTGTGGCGCCTGACGGAATCGAAGGCCGACGACTGCGAGGTAGGCAGCGATTCCGTCAGGGCACGCAGGCACGCCCAAATGACCAATCCCCCGATCGTCAGCAGCCAGGAGTTCACGGCGAGGCTGCGGTGCTCCTGGAAGATGGTCACGACGGCAAGGAGCGCGATCGTGGCGATCGCCGCGAGCGCGGCCGCGGGACCGGCCACGTGAAGCACCAGGGCGAGCGCCGGCCGCCGAGCCCGGTCGAGGGCCTTAGGCCCGGCGGCGGGTGCGAGATCCGCCGCCGGCCCACGCTCCGGCACGGCCTTTCCTGGCTGCGACTCCCCAGGCCGCGGATCCGGCTCGGTGTCCGGCCGGCCGGGGCGGGCATAGCGGCTCGTGTCGTCGGGTAACCCACGGCCCGGGTTCGTCACGGCGACTCACCCAGGTCGGCCCGCAGACGCCGCACCGAATCGATGGCCATCTCACGCATGCCCGCCGTCACGGTGTGTTCGCTGAAGCGCGCGAACTCGTACAGGTCCACCAGTCCCGCAAGGTCTCGGGCGCGCGCGGGGGCAACGCCCAGCACACGGACGAGGTACTCCGTCGGCGCCTCGTGCGCGTGTCTCGCCCAGCCCTCTCGCGTCAGCGCCCGTTCCATGGCCACGTAGGCGGCGATTACTGCCTTACGAGGATCCGATTCCGCCAGGAGGGCGCCCAGACCCTCGTCGAGGGCCAATATCGCATCGTCGATTCGCGAGCCGGTCTCGAGAACGAGGATCGGCGCACGTCGGCGGAACAGGGCGGCGGACAGGACGACTCCCGCCACGAGTACCACCACGCATACCAGGATGAGAGCCGCGGCGCCGGACGAGCCATCCGTACCGGCAGGGGCGGCCGTTGGGCCCCCGGGCGTCCGCACATCCAGCCGGCCGCGATCGGTCAGGAGCCTGCTCGAGGCGAGGACAACGGCCAGGACCATGAGGGGGGCGAGCGTCAGCAGTACGCGGACTGCCCACGGCACACGCTTCTTGTCGTCAGTCGCGGGAGGGGTTGGTTTGAGAAACGGGATCCCGAACAGGAGCCCGTTCGCGCCAAGTAGCAGACCGATGGCGCCGGCCACGACCAGTGCGATCAATATCGTGGGATCGCCTAACTGGGGCGCCAGCGGTGCCTGCGACGTAAGCTCCAACGAGTGCGGACGACTCGCGGCACCGACGGCAACTGCCGCGACAAGTGCCAGCAGGGCGATCGCGGCGAGGCGGAGCGCTCGCGACGCACGCAGGCGGCCATGGTTGGGCGCCGCGTCCCGCGGGCCGTCTCCCCTGAGCAGCAGTTGGAGCCTCCGGTCGATCTAGCCCGGCCACGTCCGACGACGACGGGCAGGACCTGAGGCAGCATACCAACCCTCGGGCCAGGCGAGACACCCGGTTGAGATTCGACGGCCGGAGTCCCTAGATCCGGCGCGGAGGGATCAGCGGGTTCGACACCCCGACGATGACCGAACCGTCTTTCGGATCCAACTTCACTCTCGCGAAGTAACCGATCGCCCACAACTGGCGGTTCATCGCGCGGCTCAGACCGTCCACGTTCTCGCATGCGAGCGAACCCCGGATCAAAGCCCGGCGGATCATCCCGTGATCGTGGGATGGAACGTCGCCGGCCACCTCAACCGCGATGCCCCTGAGTCCGTCCTGGTTCCACGGAACCATGCCCAACCGCCGTACGCCCGGCGCCGCCAGGGCCTCAGAACGAAGTGCCATTTCGGTCCACCTCCGTAGTCAAGGCCAGAACTGCGCGTCCGCAACCGGGGCTCTCCATCCATTCCCGGACTGGCCGTCGAATCAGGGACGCCCAGAAGGGGTCTCCGCCTCCGAGGCGTCCCTGATAGAAAGAGTCACGCGGACTGCCCAAGGCTTCAGTCGCGTCTACGTAGATCGCAGTACGCGACCGCCACCATTAGTACCGGCCCACCGAGCCATTCGATTCGGCGTGAAGCCTGGCCCGGAGGAAATGACTCTTCAATACGTGCGTGCCGAAGGACATGTATGGCGTCGTCGGCAAATCGAGGCAGAATCACCATGTGGATGACCGCGAGTTGGCTCAAGCGATCATCGCGGGGGACCGCGACGCTTTCCGGCTGCTCGTGGAACGCGAATCCGGTGCAGTGGTCCGTGCCTGCTCTCGCGTCCTCGGCGATCCGGACGCGGCGGAGGATGTCGCCCAGGAGTCCTTCGTGATCGCGTACCGGCAGATCGCATCGTGGCGGGGCGAGAGTCTGCTGCGTAGCTGGATCCTCCGAATCGCGGTCAATCGAGCCCTCCGAGACCTCAAGCGTGGGCCGCGGCTGCTTCCGCTCGAGGATGAGACAGGGGAGCCGCCGGCTTTGCCGGGTGGATTGGAGCCGCTGGAGGAGCTTCTCGTCGCCGAAAGGGATCGATCGGTGCGGGATGCGGTCGCGTCGCTCCCGGAGCCATATCGGGAGACCATAGTCCTCCGCTACTTCGCCGAACTGTCGGTTGCCGAGATCGCGACCGAGACGGGACGTCCGATCGGAACCGTCAAGACCCACCTCGGCAGAGGCCTGCTCCGGCTCAGGCCGGCGCTCATGGAGGCGCACCTGGCATGAGGCGCTATCCGGGCGATGCCGACTCTCGATCCTTCTCGGCGGACGAACTTGCCGCTGCCGCCGCACTTCAGGCATACGCCGGCCGCGTTGCGCCGGAGCCGTCGGCGACCTTCGTCGAAGGCGTGATGGCCGCTACGGCGCTGCTGCCCGTTCCCGTTGTCACCCGCGGTCCGCGTGCTCAGACCGCCCGGGCGATCGGGACCGCCGCCGGAAGAATTCGGACAGCCTTCGGACAGCTCACCGGCGGTGCCGGGATCTCTATGAAAGTACGTGCCCAGGCTGGGGCGCTGCTCCTCGTCGTCGCGCTGGCCCTTTCGGCGGGAGCCGTACTGGCCGCGGCCGGTGCCGTCACAGTCGTCCATTGGATCACCGCGCCACAGGAGACGGTCACCGCGACACACAGCCCGGACGGTTCCGATCCGGCGGCCGGTGGCGCAGGACGCCCGGACGGTTACCACGCGTCGGACAGGTCCGCCGGGGCCACACCAAGCGGCCCGGGTGCCCGTCCAATCGGCAGCCCGACCGNNACCGTGACGAGTAGCCCGACCGTGGCTGGCAGCCCGGGCAACTGCGGCAACGGCGTGGGCAGCGGCAACGGCGTGGGCAACGGCAACGGCGTGGGCGGCGGGATCGGGTGCGGCAACAAGACGAGTTCTCCGACCAGCCAGCCGACCGCCACCCCGATCAGCGTCCAGCCGACGGCGACACCGACCGCCGGCAACGGCAACGGCAACGGGGGCTGCAATCCCAACGGCAACGGTGGCGGTAACGGCAATCAGAACTGCAACAAGCCGAGCCCCACACCCAAGCCGAACAAGTAGATGCGGATCTCACCTCTCGACGAGCCGCCCCGGTAACCGCAGCCTCCCCCCTGGCCCCCACTCCGCATCGGACGCCTTGACATCGGCGCGTCTCGCGTTATGGTTAGACACTATCACGAGTATCGAACTAACGACGCAAGTGACAGTGGACGCGGCTGCACCGACCGTCGGCCTATCCGAAGAAGGGAGCGACATGGAGACTCGGAAGCTGGACCTGGAAAGCAGATTCGACAACATCGGGTGGGGGTTGCTGTTCCTCGCGTTTGCGGCCCTGGCGCTGCCCAACGGGACGGGCGAATATGCCGCGGTCGCCGGCGTCGGAGCGGCCATGCTGGTACTCAACGCGGTGCGCGTCATCGCGGGCGTGGAAATCAGATGGTTCTCTACTCTGCTCGGCGCGACGGGCCTGGTGGCCGGGGTGATGGCGCTCGGCGGCGTCAAGGTGGATGCCCTCGCGTTGTTCTTCGTCTTCCTCGGTGTCGTTACGATCGTGTCTGCCGTCGTCCGGCCGTCGCGACGGGTCGTGCCGGCCTGACCGAACGCGGATCTCACCGGAGGTGGTTTGTGCGGTCAACGGGCAACCCGAGCGGGCGAGCGGCGCTGGCTGGAGCGATCGGTGGGGTCGTTGCAGTGATGGTGCTCATGGCCATTACGGCGATGCTCATCAGACTCCTGGGCCCGCGCCTGGCATGTGCCGCGACGAACGGCGGCTGCTGCTCGGACCAAGCGCGATCGTGCATGGCGAAATGCGGCTGCGGGCCCGCCCCGACCGTGGACGAGTCCGCAGGGTAACCTTCGCGCCGATACGAACGCCCTCTTCGCGCCGGTGCGGCCCGAACATTCGGTTCGGCGCGATCGGGAGTATCAGGATCGGCCGCCGCAGCAGCCGCGCTCCGCCTGGACGGCGGCCCCTGCCCGGGCCGAGTCTGCCGGGGCCCCTGCCGGAGTCGAGGCCGTTGCGCTCGATGCCGGCTTGGTCGCCTTGACGATCACGCTGAACATGCCCTCGGCGACCGGGTGCGTAACGGTGAGGCTGACGTCGACCAGCCCGGCCGTCTCGAGACCCGTCCGGAACTCGGAGAATGACAACGCCCCAGCGATGCAGCCCTCCAGCGACCCGAGTTGGGCCCGGCGTTCCGCGTCGAGCGTATCGTCGGCCACGATATCGGTGATGCCGATCCTTCCGCCGGGGCGGAGTACGCGTGCGATCTCGCGGAAGACCGACTGCTTGTCCGCGGCCAGATTGACTACGCAGTTGCTGATCACGACGTCGATGGACTCAGCCGGAAGCGGGATGGCCTCGATGTTGCCCTTGAGGAACTCCACGTTCGTGGCGCCCGCCTGGGCCGCGTTCTTCTGAGCAAGAGCGAGCATCTCGTCCGTCATGTCCAGGCCGAAGGCGCGGCCGGTGGGTCCTACACGGCGCGCCGAAAGCAGGACGTCGATCCCGCCGCCCGAGCCGAGGTCCAGGACCCGCTCGCCGTCGTGGAGTTCCGCAACCGCTATCGGATTGCCGCATCCGAGCGACGCCATCACCGCCGTGTCGGGCAGCTCCTGGCGTTCGAGGGCCGAGTAGAGGCTGCTGCCGTAGCTGCCCGCTCCGCCACAGCACGAGTCGCCGGCAAGGACTTGTCTGGCGGCCTCGGCGTAGTGCTCCCGGACCGTCTCGTGAATATCGCTTGTCATCGGATCCCCTACGCGCAAGTGCAGGTGGCGGGAGTCGAGCGCAGTTCGACGGCGCGTCTGACGGCGGCTGCGAGCCGCTCGATGGCACCCATAGTGCGAGGCAGCGCCCTACCCAGGCGTGCCTCCTGTGCCTCCGCGATGCGTTCGGCCGTGAGCAGTCTGACGAGTTCTGAGTTGATGATGATGGACATTCGTGGCTCCTTTCACGACGAATCTAGGCCAAATATCGATCATTGTCAATATTGAGTCTGGTCGATATTGCTCAGGACCCAGCCTCGGGAGCTTCAGGCCGAATGGCCCGCGGGAAAGGGCCATGCTTCCGAGGGACATATCAGTCAGGATTGACACAATCTCTACTGAGATGTCCACACCAATCGACGCCACCACGCAACCCATCACCGTTATCGCACCCGAAGACGCGAAGTGCGCGGGGGCGTGCCCGCCACGACCGGAACTGCCGCCGGAGCCGCGGCTCGACATTCCGGCCCCCGACGTGGCCGAGGCCCTGGCCGCGGCTTCGCTCGTCGCGGATCGGACGAGGGCTTCCATCCTCCGCATGCTCGCCGCCGGGCCGCACTGCGTCTGCGAAATCGCGGCGGCCCTCGGGGAGCGGCAGAACAACGTGTCGATGCACCTTGCCCGCCTGCGTGAGGCCGGTCTCGTCCGCGCGGTCCGCCACTCCGGCGATGCGCGCTGGATCTTCTACGAACGGGACGATCAAAGGTGCGAGGCAGCCCTCTCCGCGCTTACGGATCTGCTTCGATGACGACCCTGGCACTGCGCCGTCCAACGATTCCGCTCCCGGTAGTAACTGCCGCCGCCGCGATCGCCTGGCTGATGGCCTGGATCCTGGAGGCACCCGCCGCCGACTGGGTGACCTTCTCGGTCCTGGGCCTGGAACACGGCACTCATTTCGGTGAGGCGATCGCGTTCTTCCTGGAGGACCTGCCCAAGGTCCTGCTGCTGCTCACCGGGATCGTCACCATCGTCACGCTGATACGCGGGTTCTTCCCGCCCGAGCGGATACGCCCGATCCTCGCGCGTCGCGGGCTCGTGCCCGGCTCGTTCGCCGCCGCAGGCCTGGGAGTGGTCACGCCATTCTGCTCGTGTTCGGCCGTCCCGCTTTTCATCGGTTTCGTGGAAGCCGGCGTGCCGCTCGGCGTCACCTTTGCGTTCCTCATCAGTTCGCCGATGGTCAACGAAGTTGCCCTCGTGATGCTCTGGGGTCTCTTCGGGCCGGGCATCGCCCTCCTCTACATGGCGGCCGGGCTGACGGTGGCCATCGTGGGCGGGCTCGTGATCGGCCGTCTCGGTCTTGAGCGATACGTGGCGGACTACGTCTGGAAGCTTCAGGCACCCGCCGCCCAACCGATGATCTCGATCCACCTGACCTGGTCCGACCGCCTGTCGGACGCGTGGATGTATACCCGCGACCTGGTCCGCAAGCTGCTGCCCTACCTCGTCGCCGGTATCGGGCTTGGAGCGCTGATCCATGGGTATGCGCCCACGGATCTCGTGGCCGCCATAGGTGGCCGCTCGAACCCGTTCGCGGTCCCCATCGTGGTCGTGCTCGCCGTCCCGATGTACTCGAACGCCGCCGGAACGATCCCGATCGTCCAGGCGCTCCTGGGCAAGGGTATGCCGCTCGGCACCACGCTCGCTTTCATGATGGCTGTGACGGCAATCAGCCTGCCCGAATTCGTGATCCTGCGGCGCGTGATGAAGCTGCCGCTGCTTGCCGTCTTCATCGGCGTGGTCGCTACCGGGATCGTGACCATCGGATATCTCTTCAATTTCGTCGTCAGCTGATCGAGCGGCCGGTCCGGCCGCGCCCCCAAGGAGGAGTCAGATGTCCATCGGTTCCATCGGTTTCGTCGGCGGCGGGCGAGTCGCCCGGATAATGCTCGAGGGCTGGCAGCACGCTGGAGCCCTACCTGCCCGAGTCGTAGTCGGCGATCCCAATCCGGAGACTCTCAACCTTCTGAAGTCCCGCTATCCCTCGATCGAGGTCTGCCTCGACGACAACTGCGCGCCGGCCGGCCAGGAGCTCGTCTTCCTCGGACTCCATCCGCCCGCTTTCGCCGACTCGCTTCCTGTGATCGCAAAATCGCTGCGACCCGGTGCCGTCGTGGTGTCCCTGGCGCCCAAGATCACGATCGCCCGGTTGACCGGTCTTCTCGGAGGTTTCGACCGGATCGCCCGAGTGATCCCGAACGCGCCGTCCGTGGTCGGTTCGGGCTTCAACCCCGTTGCCTTTGGACCGGGACTGGACGCCGCCGGACGGGCCGCGATTCTGGAGATTCTCGCGCCCCTGGGCGATGCGCCGGTCGTGGAGGAAGCCACTCTGGAACCCTACGCGGTGACCGCCGCAATGGGTCCCACCTACCTGTGGTTCCAGCTGTACGAGTTGCGAGACCTTGCTCGTTCGTTCGGACTCTCCGACGAAGCCGCGGCGACGGTCGTCGACCGCATGGCGCGCGGCGCGCTCGACACCATGAAGTCCGGCCTCGCACCCGCCGATGTCATGGATCTCGTGCCGGTCCGCCCGCTTGCGGAGTCGGAGCCTGCAGTCATCGACGCATATCGAACACGCCTCACGGCTGTGATGGACCGCATCCGGCCCGCCTGACACACGCGCCCCAAAGGAGCAAGCATGCGAACGATCGAAGTACTGGGTTCCGGTTGCGCCAACTGCCGGCGACTGGAAGCGAACGCGCGCGAGGCGGTGACGATAGCCGGCGTCGAGGCGGAGGTGCTCCACGTGACCGACCCCGGCGATATAGTCGCCCGAGGTGTGATGAGCACGCCGGGCCTGGTCATCGACGGAAGAGTCGTGTCGGCGGGTCGCATCCCGAACGCGGCTGACATCGCTCGCTGGCTCACCACCGAGGCCTGACGGCTTCGAAACCTCGGCGGGTCAGGCGGGAGTTCCGGCCTCGCGGCGGGCGCGTCGCGCAAGTTCCACGAACGGCCGGAGCCGGATCGCCATCTCGGTACGAGTGCGGCGGAAGGCCTCGAGCTTGACCTCGTCCGTGCCTTCCACCTCGGCCGGATCGTCGAGGCCCCAGTGCATCGAGTTGTGCTGACCCGGGAATACCGGGCACGTCTGCCGCGCGCGATCGCACACCGTGATCACGTAGTCGAACTGTTGCCCGATGTAATCGTTCACGGACTTGCTGGTCGCCCGGGACCAGTCGATGCCGATCTCGCCGAGCACGCGAACGGCAAATGGGTTCACGCCCTTCGGCTCGACTCCGGCCGAGAAGGCCGCGAAGTCGGCGCCGCCCATGTCCGCCAGCATGGCCTCGCCGAGCTGGCTTCGAGCGGAATTGCCGGTGCAGACGAAGAGAACGCGGATTGGGTCGGCAGGCATCGGCTTGTCCTCACTGCTGCGCCGGGCCCGCCCGGCGGCTTCTATCGTCAACTCGAGGTCTGTGAGCTCTGACTCGAGCCGGTCGAGATCGCCGCGCTGGCGCTCGACCGCCTCCCGCTGGCGTTTGACGAGCGGCATGAGGTCGTGATCGAACTCGCCGCCACCGATGCAGAGGCCGGCTACGCGCCCTGCGTCCACCGGCGCAAGTCCGAGCCGTCGCAGCGCAACCACGAGCCGAAGCCGAGCGAGGTCTGCGTCGACGTAGTCGCGATATCCATTGGCGAGGCGGGGCGGTGCCGGCAGTATTCCGCCCTTCTCGTAGAAGCGGATGGCTGACGGCGCAACCCCGGCGCGTTTGGCGAGTTCGGCGACTCTCATGCGCGCACCCTACACCTTGAAGTCACTTGAAGGTCAACGGGGAGCCGAAAGCTGCTCCGCCGGTCGGCCGTAGACGACCAGGATGTGCCACAAGTCCTTGAGCCGGGTCAGCGGATCTTCGGCATCGGACCACGGCTGCCACTCATTTGGCCGCGAGACAACCGATGCGGCGGCACGGCCGAGCGTCGCGGCGTCGAGGTGCTTCCCATCGCCGCCGTGGTCCTGGATCACCCTGTGCGCAAGGTTCGCGGCATGGCCATCGCCGCAGAACTGGCCCCAGCGGAATTCCTCGGCGGCCGCCGGCACGTCGACCGGCACTTCATCGACGGCGAGGTGAAGACCGTGGTGCCAGTCCACGTCGAGGTGATTACGCTGTGCGGCATCCAGGAGTCGCCGTCCATCAGAAGTGCCACGGAATGATGGGTCGAGCACCACCGCTTCGACGTCGGTCGAGAGCGTGATCGGACCATGAACCTGGGTCTCGACGTATCCATCGAGAGCGTGGTTCATCCCGGCCGAACCGGGCGCACCAGAATCTGCGGCCATCAGGCGACCAACCAGCGTCTCGACAGTGAAGCCGTCTCCGCGGACGGCTCGTTCCAGCAGTCCGGCTATCACCGGTTCGAGCCGGTCGATCACGCCGCCGTCCTTTGGATCGAGCACGCTGTCGCCAACGAAGAAAGTCGACCGATCCAACGCGGCGGCGCTGAGTCGTAGATGGCAAGAGCCGAAGCGCGGACAGGCGCCGTTGGCGAAACCGAAGAGGTCGAGGCCCCCATACCGCGGCCGCTCGCCGGCATCGATGCCGGGGGCCTGGTAGGCGCCGCCGAACATAACGTCCTCCCAGCGATCACGATCCCCGCCGGGGTAGGCCGTAAGGCCGCCGCTGGATATCCGCGTCTCGAACTGGTTTCGGTAGATCCCGTCCGAGGCAAGAGCCTCGGCGACCGAGCGACCGTCCGCAGCCAAACGGTCGGGATGAAAGTTGACGGTGATGGCGCTGGTCCGCCGAAGGCCCGCACAGAGTTCGTCCACGTCCGCCGAGATCGAGGCGGAACGCAGAACGTCGAGAATGCGGGCGGCGTCGCGGACGCGGTTTGCCTCTGCGATCGTCCGAACGTGGGCAAGCGCCGCGAGGTTGGCCGCGCTTGGGATCGCGCCGAACGCGGCCTTCGATTCCGTCATACGCGTAACTCCATGTCCTCCCCGCCTGCACGGTCCCGCCGAAGCCTCTCGTGCGGGAAGCTGGGCGATCGTTGCGGCGAGTCTTACAGGTGCTCGGGCCGCTTGATGGGCGGCAGATGCGGTTCGCCCGTGATCAGACGCGTTCCGCGGCCGTGCGTCAGGAAGCTCCAGGCCCACCGGATGACCACGACAAGCCGGTTCGCGAAGCCGATCAGATAGACGATGTGGACGCCGAGCCACATGCCCCAGGCCAGGAAGCCGCTCGTCCGGCCGAATCGGCCCATCCACCGAATGTCGGCCACGCCCGACAGCCGGCCGATGACGGCCACGTCACCCTTGTCCCTGTACCTGAACGGTTCCGGCGGCCGGCCGTGCACTCGCCGCAGGATCGCCGACGCCGCGTAGGTTCCCTCCTGGATCGCGGCCGGGGCCACTCCGGGCACCGCGCTTCCGTTCTTCCTGCGCGCAACGGCGAGGTCGCCCAGGATCATCACCTCAGGATGGCCCGGCACCGTGAGGTCCGGTCCCACCGGAACCCGGCCGGCCCTGTCGACCTCGGCGCCGAGGGCGTCGGCGACCTTGCGGCCGAAGCTGGAGGCCTGCACGCCCGCAGCCCACAGGACGGTACGCGTGGGGATGCGCTCGGTGCGCTCGACGCCGTCGTCCTTCACGGACACGGCTATGCCCTCGTCATCGATCGCGGTGACCCTGGAACCTGTGCGAACCGTCACGCCGAGACGTTCAAGCTGCCGACGGGCCGACCGCGAGAGACTCTCCGGATAGGTGGGGAGAACGCGGTCGAGAGCCTCCACGAGGAGTACGCGGGCGTCCGCGGGGCGTATCGAGCGGAAGTCGCGCCGGAGTGTGTCCCTCGATATCTCGCCGAGCGCTCCCGCAAGCTCCACGCCGGTTGGACCGCCGCCCACCACGACAAATGTCATCCATTCCTTGCGCCGAGCCTGGTCCGACTCCCGTTCGGCCGCCTCGTAGGCAATCAGAATTCGACGGCGGATCTCCGTCGCGTCCTCGATCGTCTTGAGCCCGGGCGCCAGCGCCGCCCATTCGTCCCGGCCGAAGTAGGCATGACGCGCGCCGGTGGCCACCAGCAGGCTGTCGTATTCGACCGTGCCCCCGTCGCTGAGCGTGACCTTCCGCTCGATCGGATCCAGGCCCACGGCTTCACCAAGGATCACGCGAGTGTTCTCATGGCGGCGAAGGATGGCCCGGAGGGGCTGCGCGATGTCGCCCGGCGACAAAGCACCCGTGGCGACCTGGTAGAGCAGCGGCTGGAAGAGGTGATAGTTCCGCCGATCGATGAGCGAGACCTCCAGGGCCTTGTCCTTCCCGAGCTTCCGCGCGGCGTACAGCCCGGCGAAACCGCCGCCTACGATTACTACCCGGTGCCGAATTCCAGGCTCTGCCATGTGGCAAATGGTGCCCGGGAATCGAGTTTCTGTCAGGCGAGGGACCCGGCTCGACCACGCTCCGCATCGATGCGCGACCAGCACGGAGGCCAGAGGCTCAGCGGCGGTCCGGACGCCTTCTTGCGGGCGTCGCGGTCGGCGCAGGCGCGGGCGGGAGCGTTGCCGCCGGCGTGGGAACCGGCGTGGAAACCGGCGTGGGAACCGGCGTCGGGACGGGCGTGTGGGCAGGCGTAGGCGTGGCCGCGGGGGCGTGCGGCGTGGGCGTGGGCGGTTGAGGTGGAGTGCCGACGATCTGAAGGATCCCATCCACCTTCGTGTACACGGAGCTCCAGGTGTCGCTGTGAACGACCGCACCGCCCGTCCCCTTGACCGTGCGCGTCACCGTGGTTGTGTAGCCGTCGGTCGGATACTCAGCGCGGTAGGACTTCAGACCACCGGGAAGCGATGCTACGTACTGAGTGGTGTCCTTGGCGGTGACTGTGTCGGTCTTGATCCCGCCGGCGAACGTCGTCGTGCGTCCCGTCGGCAGGCTCCACAACTCGACTGTGATTACCCGGGTGCTGTATCCGCTCGTCCAGCTGCGAATGACGATCGGGTTGGCCGTGTCGTTGGTCCAGCGCATGTCCCAGGTTCTCGTACCGTCCGAATAGACCGTTGCATCCAGACCCACCGGGTATCGGTTGACGTAGTAGAAGTGGGCGTGCCGCTCATCGATCTGGAGTCCGGCCCGAACCACGGCATTGAAGAAGGTGGTCGAGGCCGAGCAGACGCCGCCTCCGATGGCACCGGTGTGGTCGCTCTTGCCGTTGAGGATGACGCCGCCCATCTTCCAGCCGTGGGCCAGGTCAATCGGTGAAACCAGCGTAAGGAAGCTGAACTGCTTCCCGGGCCCGATAACCAGACCGTTGAGCAACCTCGCCGGGACTTCTATGTTCGCCCCGTCGCCGTTCGACTCGCCCGGGAAGTAGGTAGTCGCCCATTGTCCGATCCGCACAAAGCCGGCCAGACCCGGGCTGGGCCCCAGCGTGGGCGGCACCTCGTCCACCACGACGGTAAGTGGGGCCGTGGTGACCGAGACTCCGGAACCGAGATCGTCGAGGTATTTCTCGACCGCCAGCGCGGTTGCATCCACGTCGAGCGCCTTGCCCGGAGTACCGGCGGTCAAGCCGGTAGGGAGGCTGGCAACGTAGATCACCGTGGGCTCGATCGGAGCCGTCTTCACGTCCCCCGCCAGGGTCTCGACGTACGGCTTGACTTTGGCGACGTCCACGTCCGCGCCGTACTTGCCGTTGGACTGGACGCCGATCGAGATCCAGCTGTGCACCGTGGCCGCATCTATCGTCCAGCTCTTGTCACCGGATACGAGCGTGACGGGAACGGTCATCCTCGCGACGCTCGCTGCTACGGCCTGCGCATCGGTGTCCGTGATCTCCGGCTGGGTGGCCAGGACCTTGGCGTCGATTCGGAGTTCGGTGGGCACATCCGCCCTGGTGAGCCTGTCGACCAGATCCGCCGCGACCGCGGGCTCATCGATTCCGCCGCCGGCCGTGGCAGGGACGACTTGCTGATCGGCGCCCTGGATTACGACCGACGCATCCTTCGGCAGGAACGTGGTGGTCTTCGTCACCTCGCGCAGCCTTGCCGCCAGCGCCGTTGGATCCACCTTCACCATGACCGGGACGTCGGAACCGACCGCGACGGTTCGGAACGCCGAGGCCAGGCCCGCGAGGGGATTCTCCGTGCGGCCTACGGCGAGCGCCGCATCGGCCATCGCGGCGGAGTTCGGGCCCCGTCCAGCGTCCCCATAGCTGATCGTGCCCTTGCCGCCCGGCGTGGAGATCACGATCTGGCCCTGACCGAGCGAGGCGTACGCCTTGTCGAGCTCCTTGATCGCCTCGTCGCGCGTCAGCCCGCCGAGATCGACCGCTCCGACATGGACCCGCGGCAGGATCCGTCCGTCGTATGTCTGTGTGAATCCGAGTACGGCCGCACCCCCGACGAACAGAAGGCCGACGAACACCAGGAAGGACACGAGAAGGAAGCCCGCGATGAAACGCGCCACCGACGCGGCCGTCAAGCGCCGCTTGGATCCGCGTGGAGACTGGGCGCGCTCGGAGGATCGCGGCGGCACGAACTCGTGCGGCGGTCTTGCAGGCGTATCGGCCGGCTCGTCCCAGAGGAATTGCTCGGCTCGATCTGGTCTCTCGTGCCCGGTTCGGATCATTCCCGATCCTATTTAGTGTTCCTCCGAAGCTTAGGTCAGGACGCGGATCGGCGCCCCGATGTGACCCTCCCATCCTGAGGCATGCGAGCGGACCTCGTAGGCTCGCGGTGGGCGGCCGATTACAGCCGCACGCGGCAACTACACTGGCGAACACAGGCGCCCGACAACCACGTCACTGCGCCCTCAGGGAGAAGCACACTTATGTTCGCCGCCCACCGGTCCGTTCGTCGAATGGTCGCGGCCACTCTCGTCGTTCTCGCACTGGCCGCCGCCAGCGCAGGCTGCGGCGGTGGCAACCAGCCGGGCACGATCCTGTTCCAGAGTGACCTTCCGTCCGGCAACGCGGCATGCGTGCCCGCGAAGGCCGTGACCACCGTCGCCGCAAGCGCCGACGTCTACGCGACGTACGACTTCAAGTCAAAGCCGGGCGCGACCGTGAGCGTCGAGATCACGAAGGACGGCACCAGCCTCCTCAAGGTCGATCTGCCGAGCACAACCACCGCGGGTCTGGACTGCCTATCGGACACCACCAACCTGAGCAAGGATGTTCCCGGCTGGGGTGCGGGCAAGATCAAGGTCACGGCAACCGAGAACGGCACCGAGATCGCGTCGGGCGAACTGACCGTCACTCCATAACTCTCGAGACCAAACGCGGCCGGTTCGCGGCGTCCACTCCGGGCGCCATGAGCCGGCCGCTTCTGATTCCCGGCGGCGACCCCTGCGGCGCGTCCGCCGCCTGAGTCGCCGCCCCGACTCGGGGGCTGACAAGCAGCGGTCATTCACCGCGCACCTGCCGGGACATACTCGCGGCACCCAACCCGGACAGTGAGGCCATCGCTGGACACGCCGTCCGCCGGTGCCTCCGTCACCCCCGTCGCGACCGTGTCTGAACCGGTATCCGCATTCCCGTCAGCCTCGTCTGCGCCGGCCGATCCGGCTGCCCCATCGAATGGAGACTCGAATCCGCCTGTTGGCCTCGTGCTCGGCGGCGTCCTTGCGCTTGCCGCAGCCGGCGGAGCGGGTGCACTGCTCGGACGCCCGTACTCGAGCTTCCGTTCCGGGAGCGCCGAGCGATCCGTCCTAGGCACGTATTCGCCGCACCCAGGCACCCGGATGCGCTGAGCAGCGTGGGCGACTCCACGCCGGACCCGAGCGGAATCGTGCTGCTGCTGCCGCCTCCGAGCCCGCTCCTGCCGAACGCGTCGCAAGAGCCGCGCGGGCTCAGCCGAGCCGGACAAGCCACGCCGTGAAACAGGTTCGGATCGAGCGCTTCGGCGCCGTATGCTCGCGCCAATGCAACCATCGGCTGGCCAAAGGAGCGACATGGCTGAGGTTCTGCTCTACCACCACGTGCTTGGACTGACCCCGGGGGTCCTCGCGTTCGCGGATGAACTGCGCAGCGCCGGGCACACCGTCCACACACCGGACCTGTTCGACGGCAGAACGTTCCCCGACATCGAAAAGGGCGTCCAGCACGCCCGTGAGGTGGGGTTCGGCGCGATCATCGAACGCGGGGTGCGTGCCGCGGACGGCCTCCCAGCCGGGCTCGTCTACGCCGGCTTTTCGCTCGGAGTCCTGCCGGCCCAGAAGCTTGCTCAAACCCGGACCGGCGCGCGAGGGGCGCTGCTGTTCTACGCGTGCGTGCCCGTATCGGAGTTCGGTACCTCGTGGCCGCAGGGCGTGCCGGTGCAGGTCCACGGTATGGACGCCGATCCGTCATTCGTCGACGAAGGCGACATCGATGCGGCCCGCGCACTCGTGGCGTCGACGCCGCAGGCGCAGTTGTTCCTCTACCCGGGCAAGCAGCACCTGTTCGCAGAGGAGGGCCTGCCCGATTACGACCCGAGCGCGGCGACGCTTCTGCGCCAGCGCGTGCTCGCGTTTCTGGCGGCGTGCTGACCCCTCGCGAGTGATCGCCGGTCCCGGGACCTCTTGACCGCCGGTCTATTATTAGACCGACCGTCGGTCCGATTATCGGAGCAGGCCGACGGCAGCCCGGAGGGCAGCCCAGGAAATGGCCCGAACACTCGACGTCGACGCCCACGCCGTTCGCCGCGATACGTTCGTGGAGGCCGCCCAGCGCCTCATCCAGACGCGAGGCTACGAGCAGCTCAGCATCGCCGACCTGCTGGTCGAGACCGGAGCGTCCAAGGGCGCCTTCTACCACTACTTCGACTCCAAAGAGGCCCTCCTCGAGGCCGTCATCGAGCGGATCACAGACGCCGCGCTGGCGGCCGTGTCACCCATCACCGGCGCCACGGACTGCACCGCCATCGAGAAGCTCGTGGGGTTGTTCTCGGGGATAGCGGGGTGGAAGAACGCCCGGAAGGAGCTGATGCTCGCGATCCTCGACGTATGGCTGTCGGACGACAACATCGTCGTACGCGAACGTTTCCGGAGTTCGGTGGGCGGCCGCCTCGGCCCGCTGCTGACGCGGATCATCGCGCAAGGCAAGGCCGAGGGGAGCTTCGATGTCGATGACCCCGCCACCACTGCCGGCGTCTTGCTCGCCCTCATCGCCGGATCCGGCGAAGCCGCGAGTCGCCTCTTCCTCGAACGCCAGCGCGGCGCCGCGACGATCGAAGACGCGAGGACATTGATGGCCACGTACCAGCAGTCACTCGAACGGATCCTTGCCGCTCCGCGCGGCTCACTCACATACATCGACGAACAAACCGTCCAGATCTGGTTCGGCTGAGACGAACCGCAAACCAGGGCAAGGAGCGGCCATGGCCTCCGTCATTCGAACCGAGAAGCTGACCAAGAACTACGGATCGCACCGCGGGATCGTCGACGTGGACCTGGAGGTCCAGCAGGGCGAGATATTCGGCTTTCTCGGTCCCAACGGCGCCGGCAAGACCACCACGATCCGCATCCTGCTCGACCTCATTCGGCCGACGTCGGGCAAGGCGTTCGTGTTCGACATCGAATCCACGGCGGACCCTTCCGCGATCCACAGGCGGATCGGATACCTGCCGGGTGAGTTCGCGCTCTACGACCGGTTGACCGGCAAGCAGACGCTCGAGTACTTCGGCAATCTCCGCGGCGGTGTCGACCGTGCCTACCAGGCCCAGCTGATCGAACGGTTCGAGCTCGACACGAGCCGCCGCTTCCGCGAGTACTCGAAGGGCAACAAGCAGAAGGTGGGGCTCGTGGCCGCGCTCCAGCACAAGCCCGAACTGCTGATGCTCGACGAGCCCACCTCCGGACTGGACCCGCTCGTCCAGCAGACCTTCTTCAACACAGTTCGCGAGCACGTCAAGGACGGGGCCACCGTCTTTCTATCCAGCCACATCCTGAGCGAGGTCGAGAAGAGCTGCGACCGCGTCGCGATCATCCGCGAGGGCCGAATCGTCCGCCTGGATCGCGTCGACGCGCTCCGAGACCTGGCGCATCACCAGGTCGAGATGCGATTTGCCGGAGAGCCGCCGGCCGGCGAGTTCGAGAAGCTCACCGGCGTGAGCGACGTCGAGGTGACAGATCACCTCATCCGCCTCCGCGTGCTGGGGCCGATCACGGGCGTGGTACAGGCGGCCGCGAAACTTGGCGTAACGGACTTCCTCAGCCGCGAGCCCAGCCTGGAAGAGACGTTCCTGGCCCAGTACGGGCGCAGCGAGTCGGCCCCGGCGGAGGTGAAGTGATGGCCGCCCAAGCACCCGCACTGGCCGGATCCGCCGGGATCTCGCTGCGGAGCCGTTTCTACGGATTCGGTTCCATCTACGGCAAGACGGTCCGGGATTCCCGGCTCACGTTCATCATCGCGGCGGGCCTGCTCGGCGGGATGGCGCTCGTAATGGGCGCCGCCATCGGAACGGTGTTCCCGACAGAGGCATCACGGCTGGAGATCGACAAGCTCATCGGCGCGATGCCGGCCGCCATGGTGAATCTCTTCGGAAAGCCGGAGAAGCTCGGCACGCTCGGCGGCTACATGAGCTGGAAGTACGGGGCCCTGTTCGCCCTGGGAACGGCCCTGTGGTCGATCATGGCTCTGTCCGGGACTCTGGCCGGCGAGGCCGGAAAGGGAAGCCTCGACATCGTCGCCGCGGCGCCGTTTGGCAAGCGCCGCATCGCTCTCGAGAAGCTTGCCGCGCACGTGACCATGCTGGTGCTGGCGATGGCGGTCCTGGCCATCATGACGATTCTCAGCTCGAACGCCTTCGGCGACGCGAAGCTGGGCGACCACATCGCCCCGCTGTCGGCGCTCGGGTTCTCGCTCTGGGTCGGCTTCATCGCGCTCTTCTTCGGCGGCCTCGCCTTTGCCCTCGGGCCCGTCCTGGGAAGATCGGGCGCCGCCGGCGTTTCGGCCGCCGTCATGATGCTGCTCTGGATGGCAAGCGGCCTGCAGGGGTTGGGATGGCTGGCCACCATCAGCCCGTTCCACTGGACTGTGAACCACGTTGCCCTGGCGGGCGAGTACGACTGGCCCGGACTGGCCCTCGTGGGCGTGGTAGCGGTGCTGCTCCTGGCAATCGGCGTGGAGTTGTTCACTCGCCGCGACCTGGGCGTCACGGCCGGGCTCTCGCTGCCAAGCCTGCCGGGGTTCGTTCTTGGCGTCCGTGGCTCGACCAGCCGCGCCTTCGGCGATCAGCTGCCGCGAGCCCTGGCCTGGGGCATCGGGTTGGGCCTGTGGGGAGTGATCCTGGCGTCACTGGTCCGAAGCTTCGCGGACCAGATCAGGCAAGACTCGAGCCTCATCAACACGTTCAGGACGATCTTCCCTTCAGAAGATCTGGCGACGGCGGGCGGCTGGCTCCAGCTCTACGCACAGCTGTTCCTCATCGCCGCCGGGCTCGCCGCTGCCACATTCGTGTCCAAGTGGGCCTCGGATGAGACCGACGGCCGGCTCGAGATGGTCCTCGCGACACCGACCGCACGGGCGAAGTGGGTGCTGGCCGGCGGGGTCGCCGCGATGCTCTCGGTCGCGCTCATGACGGCGATGTTCGCGGCTGGTATCGCGATCGGGGCCGCTTCAGGTGGCGTTTCGCCCGGTGACGCGATCCTGGGATCCACCTATCTCGGCATCTACGCGGCCGCCATCGTGGGCATCGGCGTCGCGATCGGTGGAGTCTGGCGGACGTCGCTCGCCGCCGAGATCGCTGCCGTAGTGGTGCTCGTGACCTACCTGATCGACCTGCTCGCGCCGCCGCTCAAGCTGCCCGACTGGTTCCACCAGCTCGCCCTCACGGCGCACATGGGGCAGCCCATGATTGGGAAATGGGACTTCGTCGGGATCGTGGCCTGCCTGGTGCTCGCCGTGGGCGGGGTGCTCCTGGGCGGGCTGGGGATGCGGCGGCGGGACGTGGCCTGAACAGACTGAGAGGCGACCGGTCTCCCGGCCGCCTCTCTGCTTGATACGAGTCTTATACGAGCTGGTCTCAGCCGGGTAGCTGGCCGAGCGTCAGGCTGATCGTCGCCTTGGTGCCGTCCTGGTGCTCAACACTCATCTTCACGACGTCTCCCGGGTGATGCGTGACCATGAGGTCGACGAGGGTCTGGCTGTCCGGGGTCGGCGTGCCGTCGACGGCGACGATGACGTCACCCGCGACGATGCCCGCGGTCGCGGCCGGGGCGCCGGCCACGGTCTTGACGATCAGGGCGCCGTTGGTGGCATCGCTCAGCGTGACGCCCATGTACGAGCGACCCGAGTTGGTTACCTTGCCGCCGGAGATGAGCTGATCCGCTATCACCTTGGCCCGGTTGCTCGAGATCGCGAAGCCGATCCCGGGCGCGCTGCCTCCGAGCTGAGAGTCGGTGGCGGCAAGAGTCGGAATGCCCACGACCTCACCCTGGAGGTCCACCAGGGCGCCGCCGCTGTTGCCGGGGTTGATCGCCGCGCTGGTCTGGATGACGTCCGGGAGGGTGTTGCCGTTGGGCTCGCCGACCTGCCGCCCCAGGGCACTGACGATTCCCTCGGTAACGCTCGACTGCAAGCCGAGGGGATTGCCGATGGCCAGGACGAAGTCGCCGACCGACAGGGCGGACGAGTCGCCGAAGGTCGCCGCCGTGAGGCCGGTCGTGCTGACCTTGATGACCGCGATGTCATCCGGAGCGTAGGTGCCGACGAGCGTCCCGGGGTAGGAATGACCGTTGGACAGCGTCACCGTGAACGTCGTGGAGGTTCCCACGACGTGTGCGTTGGTGACGATGTCGCCCTTGGAGTCGTAGATGATGCCGGAGCCGAGACCCTGGCTGGTCTCGATCTGGACGACCTCAGGCTTGACTGCCTGGATGACGTTGACCATCTGGTCCTGGAGCGCGCCTGCCGCGCCGCTCACGGCCGTCACTGGTGCGGGCGTCGGCGTCGGCGTGGCCAGCTGGAGATTTGCCGGCACGTTGGCCGCGCCCGAAGGGGTGGCGTTCGCGACCGCTGCCGCAGCCGCACTCGCCCTGAGCCCAAGGGTCGTGGACATGCCGGTCGAGGCACCGCAGGCCGCAGCGACGACCCCGACGAAGAGGAGAGAGAAGATCGGGGCGATGAACCGGCTGGTCGTTCGCCGCCGCGTTTGGGGAGCCATGCGTACCTCCTGGATGCCGCCTTCGCTGGATTGGGGACGGCATCGAACTTGAGGGCATGGTCGTAGCAGAGCCTGAAATAAACCTGAAGCGGCTCGGTCGAGATTGAGACGCCGGCGAGCAAATGCCCCTAGTTCGTGGGAGGTGGGTCCGACGAGGCGGCCGGCTCCCTCTCGCCGAAACAGACCGACTCGAAGACGAAGAGCCGCGTTCCCTTGTCCCGCCAGGCGCTACCCGAGAGCCCGGCCTTGCGGCAGACCGCGTCGAGCATCTGCTCCGCGTCCCAACCCATTTCGGCGGCCACCTGGGGGAGAAGCAATGCCCGGCCCATGCCTCTCTCCACGACGATGCCGTGCCGGCCCACCTCGAAACCGGCCGGGTCGATCAGCTCCACCGGCGGCTCGAGCACGGAGACTTCCACCTCGATGGCGCCAAGCTCCGACTCGGCGACCGGCAGGAACCGCGGGTCGTCCAGGGCCGCGGCCGCGGCGGCGTCGTGAACGTTGATCCAGAGCGGGACGTCGAAGCGCA
>PMBG01000073.1 GCA_003153755.1 Chloroflexota bacterium
GTACCCGGATGGCCAGCCCGGCGAGATCTTCCTCAAGATGGCGGAGGAAGGCTCCACGATCTCGGGCCTGATGGACACCTTCGCGACCACCGTCAGCGTGGCCCTCCAGTACGGCGTGCCGCTGCACGACCTCGTCTTCAAGTTCGCGCACGTGCGCTTCGAGCCGTCCGGCTTCACGAGCAACCCGGAAATCCCCATCGCCAAGTCGATAATCGACTACATCTTCCGCTGGATGGGCTCGCGCTTCCTGCCTCCGGACGACCGAGCGAAACTGGGTTTGGTTGATCGGTCCGGGGCCAGCGAAAGCTCGGTGCAGCCCCTGACCCTCGGCTTCGGCTCCGGGGCCGGAATCGGTAGCGCCGGGAACATAGGGAGCACCGGCGGCAGCGCCGCAAGCCCAGCTTCACCGGTTGGTGCCGGGACGGCCGTGGCAGCTCCGGAGGCCGGAGCGGGATCAGCGCCCCTTGCAAACGAGAGCCAGGCGCCCACCGCCGGTGCGGCGCCGAGCAACGGCAACGGCGCCGCGAACGGCAAGCCGAAACTCACGCTGGGAAGCCTGGGTATCGGCAAGGGCCAGGTCACGTTCGCCGCCCAAGCGGATGCCCCCAGCTGCGCCGACTGCGGCTCGATCATGGTTCGCAACGGCAGCTGCTACAAGTGCCTGAACTGCGGCAGCACGAGCGGGTGCAGCTAGACACCCCAGTTCGTGTCTCCACCACTGGGGCGACTCGGCCCCAAAGGCAGCATCAAAGGTGAGACTAGCTCGGACATGTCGCCGCTGACTCCATCAAAGGTCCAGGCCCCTTCGGCTCTCACGTTCGATCTGTCTTCCTTGGGATGGAGCGCCTTTCAGGACTTATGCGGCACCGTCCTCCGAGAAGTCTTGGGTCAGACGGTCACGGTCTTTCCCAAGAACAAGGATGGCGGGCGGGACGCCGCCTTCAGCGGTCGGTGGACGCGAACGGCGGAGGAGGCGTTCGAGGGCGAGTTCGTCGTCCAATGCAAGTTCGCCGCTCGCACGCCGAGACTCACCTCGGCTGACATCGATCCCGAGTTGCCCAAGATCCGGCGACTCGTTCGGCGCCGACTATGCGACGGATACGTGCTGATGACCAACAGTACCGTCTCTGCGGATGTGTGGGCCTCGATGGGTGAGAAAGCGAAGGGCGCGGGTGCCCGCTGGTTCATCGTGCTCGATTCCTCTCAGATCGACACGTACCTCAGAGAGAGTCCTCGCCTTCGGGCGGTCGTTCCCCGGGTCTACGGACTGGGTGACCTAGGCGAGATTCTCGATGAGCGCGCGTATGAGCAGACCCGATCGTTGCTCGCAGCGATGCAAGAGGATCTGGGCCGATTCGTTGTGACAAAGCCGTACCACGACGCAATAGAGGCACTCTCTGCCCACGGATTTGTACTTCTCTTGGGTGCGCCCGGAGTCGGCAAGACGATGATCGCCTCAGCGCTATCCGTCGCGGCCCTCGACAGCTGGGATTGCTCAACCATCAAGGCGGACTCACCGACCAGTTTCGCTGACCATTGGAACCCACATACGGCGAAGCAGTTCTTCTGGATTGACGACGCCTTCGGCACAACGCAGTACCAAGATCATCTGGTCGATGAGTGGAACCGCACTCTTCCTCGCGTTGGTGCCGCCCTGAGGCTGGGTGCCAAGTTCGTGCTGACCAGCCGTGACTACATTTGGCACGAGGCTCGCCTCACCCTGAAGCTTCGCGAGTTGGCGGCTCTTGAGGACCATCAAGTAGTCGTCGATGTTCACGACCTCACCGCAGCCGACAGAAAGCAGATTCTGTACAACCACCTCAAGACTGGCGGCCAGTCCATTGACTTCCGTCGCGAGGTCAAGCCCTTCCTGGATGACATCTGTGACGTCGACGTCTTCCTCCCAGAAGTCGTCCGCCAGTTCGCAAACCCTCGATTCACGAAGCGACTCTACCTGTCGCGTTCCACGGTCCAGGAATTCTTCAGCAATCCCGTGCGGCACCACATGGACGTCATCAGGGAGCTACCGGCCGATGACCGAGCCGCGATAGCACTGATCTTCATGTCGAGAGGCTTCCTCCCTTCTCCCCTCGCCTTCACAGACGAGCAGACAGAGGCTCTGCGCCTTCTTGGCAGCTCGCAGTCGGGCGTACTCCGTGGGCTCAACTCGCTGCGTGGCAGTCTGGTAACCACCATCGAGGTCGACTCAACGGGCCAGAAGTCCTCCCGCTGGATCCTGAAGCATCCCTCAATCTCGGACGCGTACTCCCGCATCGTTGCGGCAGATCGCGAGTTGCTCGTAATCTACATTTCGGGTGCACCCCTGTCGGCCTTGCTCAAGGAAGTCACTTGCGGGGACAGGGGCCTGCGCGGCGCGCTCGTGGTCCCGGACCGGTACTTCGATCTACTGATGTCCCGGTTGGACGGTACCTCGAAGGATCTGAGCGACCAAGACATCGACTCATTCCTCATCTCTCGTTGCGACGACACCTTCTTGGGACGTTACGTGGAGCACCACCCACGCCTGGTCGCGGAGATCGAGCGCGGCCTGCACGTGAGGGTGGCGGTCCGACTGAATGAAGCAGGTGTGCTTCCCGACCCAGTCAGGCGAAAGCTGACCTCGGTCCTCACTGACGATCTGATCGAGCAATTCGACGGCACAATTATCGACGGTCGGCTGGGATGGCTTCTGCTGACAGATCCGGACATAGCCATGCTCAAGGCTCGCGTCGCAGAGGAGTTGCTGCCGATGTTGGCGACGCACGCTGAGTGGCTGCAGGACAACTACAGCATCAACGACGACGATGCACCCGAGGAGTACCTTTCTGCAGCTCGGACGACTCTGGCGGACCTGGCAGAGCTGTTCGAGGAGGACAAGGAGGGACAGGCGGCGATCGACTCAGCTCTCGCGGCGCTGGATGAGATCCAGAAGGAGTTGGAGGAAGACTATCCGGGCGAGCCGGATTTCGACGACGATTGGCGAGACCGAGGACGAATGGTCGAAGCGACGCCAGTTGACAGCATCTTCAGCGACATCGATGAGTAGCCACCGGGAGTCGCTGGGTCGGTTGTCGTCTTGGTGGCACGGTCGGACCCGGCGTCCGCGCCCCGGCTTGCTTCTTCGATCGGTCGGAAGGCGATAGTAGCGGCTCCGCCTATGGATCCCTACCGCATCGCCGTTCCTCAGGCTGATCTCGACGATCTCGCCGAGCGGCTGAGCCGCACGCGCTTCGCGCAGGAGATCCCCGACGCCGGCTGGGATTACGGCGTGCCGCTCTCCGTCCTTCGGCCGCTCGTGGAGTACTGGCGCACCGGCTACGACTGGCGCGTCTGGGAGCGGCCCCTCAACGCTTACCCGCAGTTCACCACCGACATCGACGGGCAGCGGATCCACTTCCTCCATGTCCGCTCGCCCGAGCCGGGCGCCCTGCCGCTCATTCTCACGCACGGCTGGCCGGGGTCCATCGCGGAGTTCCTCGACGTCATCGGGCCGCTCACGGACCCGCGCGCGCACGGCGCCGACCCGCACACGGCCTTCCATCTCGTGGTGCCGTCGCTGCCGGGGTTCGGGTTCTCCGGGCCCACCACGGATCGCGGCTGGGGGCCGGTCCGCATCGCCCGCGCCTGGGTTGAGCTGATGCGCCGCCTCGGGTATGAGCGCTACGGCGCCGCAGGCAACGATTGGGGTTCGGTCATCTCGTCCGAAGTCGGCCGGCTGGCGCCGGATTCGGTCGTGGGCGTGCATGTCACGCAGATATTCGGGCCGCCGCAAGAGGAGGCCGAACTCGACCCCGCCGTCCCCGCCGAACGCGCCGCGATCGACGGCCAGGCCTGGTTCCACCGGAACATGGACGCCTACCACCACGTGCAGGCGCAGCAGCCGCAGTCGATCGCGCACGCGCTCGCGGACTCGCCGGTGGGGCTGCTCGGCTGGCACGAGGTCATCTACCGCGGCGGCCTGGACGCGGACTACGTCCTCACCAACGTGATGATCCACTGGCTGACGGGCACGGTGGCGTCGGCCATGCGCATCTACTACGAGGACGCGAACGCGGAGCTACCGGCCGAACCGACGACCGTCCCGCTCGCCCTGGCCCAATTCCGCGACGACACCCACGCCGTCCGCCGCTTCGCCGAACGGCGCCACGCGAACATCGTGTCCTGGCACGAGTACGACACCGCGGGCCACTACGCCGCCCACCAGGCGCCGGACTTGCTCGTCGCGGACATTGGGACCTTCTTCGCCGGGTTGCGCTGACGGCGTTGGTGCCGCCGGCCTAGCTAGCTGTCGGGCCTCTCGCCAGCCACGCAGCGTAGCGCCTGGCGATCACCGGCTCGACCCTGGCGTAGGACTCCCAGGAGTCCGGGACCGCGTAGTTGTCGGCCGCGTCGCCGAATATCTCCGAGTAGTCGGCCAGGTAGCCTTCGTCTCCGTTGTAGTAGAAGTCCGAGAAGCGAGCGCCAACGAGCGAGAACCGGAGCCGGCCCAAGTCCCCGGCCAGCCTCTTCTGAAGTGAGCAAGCCGTCACCCTCCGGGCTTTGATATCGGCGACGGCCTTCCGCGGCAAACCCTCCGGGTCGTGCAGATCGTGCAAGACGATCCAGGTCAGATACATGCCCATGTGCACGAAGCCTTGCTCGGGCCCGGCCGAAGGCGGGAACGTCTCAGCCTCCGTATGCCACTTGAGCCGGTCGTATGTCGATGGAACGGATTGCTCATCGGTCTGGAGGGCCTCCTGCCGCGCACTCCATTCCTCCCAGCACTCTCGCAGCTGCGTCCAGGTCGCCTCGTCGCCAAGGGCGAGCCTGAATTGCGGCGCATAGCCAACGAGCCCGGCCGTCAGGGCGAGATTGGCCATCTCGTCTAACAAGGGACCGATATCGGACCAAACCTCGACAAGGACGAATTTCCGCTCGTAGACCCAGACCCTCACAGGCCCGGTGGGCATGTCCGGCGACATGGATCGCGGCCTGACGCGCTCGCGAATCTCCATCCCGGGGAAGAGGGCGGCGAGCCCTGCGACGAACGAGCCGATGGCGGGATCCGGCGGAGCATCGACGGCCAAAGACTTGTAGGCCTCGTACGTCCAGGCGGCGGCAACAGCATCTACGGGTTCGTTCGACGACCAGAGCCCGATGTCCAAGTCCTCATGACCTCAAGATGCGGGCGCGGGGATCACATTGGAGCCGCATCACCGAGGTTAGCGCGTGGTTCGGCTCGTCGCTACCCTGAGGCAATGCATCGAACCGCTCGCGGTAGCCTGAGGTCCAGATGAGTTTCGATCTTGCGATCTGGGTCGGCGAGCAGCCTTCCGACGACAACGAGGCCCTAGCCACCTTCCGTCGGCTGATGGCTCAGGCCGAACGAGACTTCGACGCCGGCGTCACCCGGGCAACAGATCCGACGTTGCGGAAGTGCGTACGCGAGATCACGGGCAGGTACTCGGACGGCATCCTTGGCATGCTGCCCGGCAGCATCTGGACCTCACCGCCGATCACCCCGCAGGGTTCGATCGTGTACATGAACCTGCGTTGGGGCCTGTCGCCGGCGGTTATCGAGTTCATCGCCAGAACCGCCGCGAAGCACGAACTTGTCTGCTTCGACCCGCAAGCCTCTCGGGTCGTCGACGCGGCAGAGCTCGCTTCGCTGCGTGAGTCCCACGCCGCGAGCGAGAGCGCCTTCGCCAGAGTCGTCCGATTCCTCAAAGGCGAGTAGGAGGCCGAGGCGTCGTGGCCTCGTTTCCTACGGGCGCCCGGCCGAGGCGAGTGAGAGGTCGGCGTCGGCAAGACGGCCCTCGACCGTTGCGGTCAAGCGTCCGACCATCTCCCCGGCAAGTGCGTCTTGTTGCTCGGCTTGTGCCCGGAACGAGCGCCTCCAGAGCAACAGGCATGCCAGGCCCCACAGTGGCAGGAAGACGATGCCCGGCTGCGTCGCGAACTCCACGACAGTGGCGGCGATCGTGAGCGGCAACCAGACGAGGACGACGAAGCCTGTCATGAGCCACTTGAGTCCGCGCAGACTGTCTTGACCGCCTCGAACATGCCCGGTGACTGCACTGCCGGAGGATGTCGCCACAACCCGACCAACTAGGATCGGCGTCATCCAACCCCTCCAGCCAGGAGTAAGCGCGACGCGGATCCGATCGCCATCGATACGGCCCAGCAACCGCTTCCTACCCGGCCCAGGCGCCATCGATCCGAGATGACCGTCAAACGATCCCTCGATACGGCTCCGGCACAGGTCGGGCGGCAGTGGCGACTCGATCATGACATCCACACGCTGATAATCGCGGATAGACGCGGTCGGTCAAGCCCGTCGGCGCAAAGGCCACCATCCGTGATCTACAACAAGAAAGCCCCTCCCACCGTAACGGCGGGAGGGGCTCACTTCTATGCAGGACTAGTAGCAGACCCCGGTCCAGTCGGAACCAGCCCAGAGATTGACCTGATACATCGCGATCAGCTTTCCGCTGTAAGGCCCGGACAAGACCGGTAGGAACCAGGTCTGACTCTTCTGCTGGCTGGACCGTGAGACCCAGATCTGTGTGCCGGGCGACGCGTACCCGTACAGGGCGTAGCCGCTGGAGCCGGAGGCCTGGTAGATCGGCGCGTTGGTATTCGCAGTGAAGGAACAGGTCCCCGTGCTTGGTGCCGGCGTCGCTGTTGGCGCCTGCGTAGGCGTCGGCGTGCGAGTGGGAGTTGGCGTAGGCGTCCGCGTCGGCGTAGGCGTCGGCGTGCGAGTGGGAGTTGGCGTCGGTGTCGGCGTGCGAGTGGGAGTTGGCGTAGGCGTCGGCGTAGGCGTCGGNNGTCGGCGTAGGCGTCGGCGTCGGCGTCGCGACGGGAGTCGGCGTGGAGTACATCCACTGGCACCCGGTCCACCCGAAGCTGTTGTCGTACATGAGAGTGTTGTCGAAGCTTGTGCTGTAGCAAACGTAGAAGGGACCCTGGCCACTCGGGTAAGTCTTGGTTGGCAAAGTGACCGCGAGCCACGGGCCCTCCCACTGGTTGTCGCACAACTGGAGGAACAGGTCCGTGCTCGGATACATGCCCGGCGGCTGCCCGCAGAGGCCCGGGCTCAGCTTGATGCTCGCGAACGAGCTCCCGTTTGGGTAGTAGAACGTCGCGGTGGTGTGCATGGCACCGAGGAATCCGGCCCAATTGTTGTAGCCGTACTGGGCTCCGTACCAGATGTAGCCCGATGACCAGACGTCATAGACGTTCCAGTAGGTCGTGCCGTTGGGCTTGTTCGTGCCGTACAGGAGGTAGCTGCCGGTGTACTGAGCCCAGGCGCACTCCGTCAGGCTATCTTCCCAGGCGTTGTCGGAGCACTGCCAGAGGCCTTTCGATTGAATGGAGCCGGTGGTGGAGACATACGCCTCCGATGGCTTGGGGCTCGACGGCGTCTGATAGGTGCCGGCAGCTGTGGTCCCGGCTGTCAGTCCGCTGAACGTCCCGACCACAAGAACGATGGATCCGGCCAGCAGGCGCAGTCTGGCCCTGGTACCCCTCATGGATTCCTCCCTCACGCGCTGGAAATTCCGTTTGGAACTCCGCGAAGCGAATCTATTTGGACGACCCGCACTGGTCGAGTCGGTATTAACCACATGCGGGCGACAATCGAGCTGGACCATCGGCATCCATGCAGCCGCTCAGGTCCGCGCCGCGAGTCGCGCCGCGTCAGCAGTCGAAGGCGAACCAGCACAGCTCGTTGCGCAGCCGCTGGTCGTCGAGCACGAGTTCTCGGATCTCGTCTGGGAGCTGGGCGCGCTGCCAGCGGCACTCCGCGCGGCCGGCCTCCTCACCGCGCGCACGCGCCTCGTCTTGCGCCGCGGCCGCACGCTCGGCCCTGATGGCGTAGGCCGCGGCACCTAGTTCGTGGGCCGCCACATGCCCCACCGCCGCCGCCTGGCCGGCAGCGTAGGCGGCATCCCGGGCGGCCCCGCTCAGATCTCGTGCCGCGGCGTTGGCATGGCCGGCCGCCGTGCGGGCCTCCCACCACGTGACCTCACCTCGCGCCCAGGCGCGCCCCAGGTCGATCGCCCGGCGGGGCCGCGGGTCAGTGGGCTGCGCCGACTCGAAGTGGTGCAGCACGTGTTCCGCGCACGCGGCCGCCCACATCGCGAGAAGGTGATGATCGTCGTCCTGGAGGGTGCCGCCGCGACGCACGGTGATGAACCGCGGGTCGCGGATCTTGGGGAGGATCACTCCTGTGCCAACCTCGCTCTTGTAGCCGCCAAACTGCTCCAATCGTAGTCGGCCACCGCCTGCCCCTCAGCGACGGAACGCCACGATCTTCGAGCCGAGGGCCGTGTTAGCGGTCGCGTACGCGGTTCCATCCGAGGTCACGCCGAGCCCGAAGGCCATCCCGGACGCCGACAGGCGGTCGGAGGCCATCGGGTAGCCGGGCTGCAGCTTTCCGCTCCTGTCGAATAGGGCGACGAAGCTTCCGCCGCTGGAACCGGCCGGGCCGTACGCGACCCATTCGGCCCAGACGTCACCTCGAGGCGACACCGCGATGTCGCCCCAGCCGCCGATCGGCTGAGGCCAGCCGACCATCTGCGACCCGTCCGGCTCATACGCGTTGACGAAATCACCCTGCCCGGTCTGCTCGGTCAGCGACACGAACAGGCTGCCGTCGCTCAGAGCGACCGCGTCCTTGTAGTTGGGAGAAGTCACTATCGAGGCAAGCTCCGCGTGGTCATCCACGGTCTTGCCCGTTGAGTCGACCAAAGCCAGGTCCGCATTGCCCCCATCACCGCCCAG
Source organism: Chloroflexota bacterium (assembly GCA_003153755.1). Classification (GTDB taxonomy): domain Bacteria; phylum Chloroflexota; class Limnocylindria; order Limnocylindrales; family CSP1-4; genus Fen-1039. The sequence goes on from PMBG01000073.1 coordinate 8,764, forward strand.
AAGAATGCGGACTCGCCCGTCGCTGGTTGGCATGATCACCGTTATCCCGACGTGGCTGGCCGGTACCCAGGGCGTCCAGCCCGTCCGGAGGCGGCCGTCGTGGCCGATCGCCAGGACCTGGTACGGGTAGACGTAATACCAGGTCGCTGAGATCTTGGATGAGGTCTTCTGGCCAACGTAGACAGACCCATCGGGGCCAACTGCCAGGTTCCAAAGGGGCGCATCGCTCGAATATGGCCAGCCCGGCAGCAGAGCGCCGTTCGCGCCCAGGCAGTACACGACCATCGGTACGTCCGATCCGAGCTCGGTGACGCCGGGCTTCCAGCCGAGGAAGCAGACGGAGTCATCAGGTCCCGGCTGGAGCAGGTTGGGGTCCCTGCCCTGCCGCGCCGCCGGTGTCCGGTATGGCCAACCCGGCAGGACCTTCCCCCCTGGGCCGATCGCCGTGACGATGAGCTGGCTCAATGGATCGGTTGTGCCGCCGTAGGGGTTGTCGCCGCTGGCGACAAAGACCGTGCCATTCGAATTGACCTTGTAACTGGTGGGGTAGCCGCTGATGGGGACGCCGGCGGTCGGCCACCCGGGCCGCACCGAACCATCCGGGCCGAGCGCGATCACGGAGGCCGCCACATCGGAACCGACCAGGGACCGGGCGAGCAAGACGTAGAGGGTGTCGTCCGGACCTATACCTATCAGCTGCGCGCTGGATCCCGCAGGAGGTTCGTAGATGGTCTTGCCGTGATACGGAACCGTTGGCGGCAGAGTCGCCAGGCCGCCAGACAACCCCGAGGTGGGAGTGTCCGCCGTCTCAGTCGGCATGCCGGACACGATGACCAACGGGCTTGCGGGAACCGCGCTCGGCGTTGACTCTGCCGGGGAGCAGCCGGTCAGCGCGATGCACAGGAACGTGGCCGCGACCGCGATGGATCGGCGCTTCCGGCCTGGCGTCACGTACGTCCGCATGGTTTCCAGTATCGGACCATGGGGCGGCAGCGAGAGTCGCCAATCGGACAGTCACGGTCGCAAGTCGGCGCCTCGCCGATCGTCCTGGCTGAGCCGAAGGCCGGGGCTAACCGCACACGAACGGGGGAAGGTCCGCTTTGCTGGGAATTGGATCGAGCGGGATGTCCACCCTCTGCAACAGGCTGCCGATCTGCGCCCAGACCTGTCCCTTGGCTGCCACGACCTTGCCGTGCGGCGTGGGCATGGTCCAATGCCGGCCGATCTTCTGAGCATTGCTCATGTCCAGCTGCACCAGGGAGTCGCCATCCCAGAACCAATCGGTGTCATCGAGCGCGAACGGGACTCGGTCCGCGCTGACCCACGCGGGGGAGAAACAGGCCGAGGCGCCCGTGAAGGACATGCGGGCGACGTGCCAGGGATTGGAGGTTCCGGCCGTGGACAGTCCGGCCAGCCAGCAGGCCGAGTCCAGCTCCACCAGTTCGAAGGTCTTGATAGTGGCGGGCACTGTGAGCTCCGGCTTGGTGGTGGCGCCGGAAACGCGATCGACGCGCGCGAGCACGGTGGTGCCGTTCTTGCCGGACCAGGAGTCCCAGATCTCGCCGCAGGCAATAAAGAAGCGATCCCATGTCCCGGCCGTGGCCTTGACCGCGGGAAGCGGACCCTGGGGCTTGATTTCCCAGACCTCGTCGGGCTTGGCCTGAACCCACACGATCCCGAAGGCGTCTCCCACGAGCTTGACCCCCTGCGCGTCGGTGGTCGTTTGGCCTGTGTCCATGTCGAGCCGCTGGAGGTATCCATCGGTCCAATGGACCCACATTCCGCCGTCCACGACGAGGCCGTCCGGCATGAGCGGTGGACAGGCCGTCTGGCAAGTGGTCGGCGGGCGCGAGAGCGGCTGGATCTTCGAGATCGTGTCGGTCGATAGATTGATGGCCAGGACTGCGCGCCCGGAAGCGCACGCCACGTAAAGGAGATCGCCCGAAACGGCCGTCGGGTTGTCGAAGCCGCTCACCGCGGGGCAGTCGACCGAAGCGAGAACTGCCGCAGTCCTGGTCGAGGTGTCGTCTGTGGGCGGTTCGACAAGGCTGGGCGACAGCGCCGCCATCGACGGGGTTGGGGTTGCCGCGGCCGTGGGAGAGCCGGCGGCCTGGGAGGGCGGCGGTGAGCTCTGCGCAGGGGCTCCGGCGGAGTGGAGTGGGCCGAGGGCAAGCCCCACAACCACGATCAACACGAGGGCGAAGGCTCCCAGTATCGCGAGCGCTCTCCGCGACCCAAAACGTCCGATCACAGCGTTCCCCTCCGGTCCGGCGTGAAGATCCCCAGTCTGGCATATCCCGCCTGTCTGGAGACTCCATTCCGCGGGAAGTGTGACGCCGTAAGAGCCCACGCCGACCAGCCCGGGGGTGTGTGCGCGCCGACCTACTCGATGCGCCAGGTGATCTGGTGTCACGCGGAAGATTGACGAGTGGTTTGGTATGTGTTTGCGTGTGGCAAGGCTCCGCGTTATCTCAGGAGCGCCCCTCCGGCCTTGGAATTGGTACTTGCCGAGTCCGGAGGCGATGCCGAGTAGCTACGCATTTGGGGTAGCCCTCGGTCTGCGACCCCGTCGCGGAATCGGGCACGTCACGACCACGGCAGGACGCGCTCTCCCAGACGGCTGCCGCCGAGACCGATGCTGTGAGCATCGAACGTTGGAGACCTCAACCATGAAACGTGGCGCGCTTGCCCTGGGTGTGGGTCTGTTGATGCTGGGCCTCGCGCCGGCGTCGGCCCTGGCCATAAACCCCACGAGTAACCTGGATCAGTCTTCCCCAACGGGTGGGGTCAGCTCGGGCGGTAGCCTTATGGCTCAGACCTTCACGGCCGGCAGGGGCGGCCTGTTGACCAGCGTCGACCTGAGCCTGGCCATCAATGGGTCCACCTTAGTCGCCGTATCCCTGCAGAACGTGCACAACGTAGCGGGCCAAATGGTGCCGGACGGCATCGTGCGTGCGAGCGGATCCGGGACCGTGACCGGGGTGTCCTCCTCTAGCCCGATCTGGGCTCACTTCTCATTCACATCGGAGCCGACCGTCGTGGCCGGGACGATGTACGCCATCGTCTACGATCCCGGCACTGCCGCGGTGCTCGGCGGCGCCGACGTCTACGCCGGCGGCGCGGCGTGGGCTAACCCAGGGTCAGGGTGGATTGGATTCGTCAGCCTCTTTGACTTCGGCTTCAGAACGTACGTCGACAACGTGGGAACTCAGGTCCATTGGGACAAGACCCAGATCGTCGGGGGCGCCAGCACGGCCCTGACTCTCACCGCCACGATGACGTACGCCAACGGAGTGGAGCCGATTCACTACGGTGCCTTCCTGGGACTCATACCCACCTGGTTCACCCCCACCGGCCTCACTTGCCTAGACACAGCGAGCAAGATCGTCCCGGCCGACTGCACACTCGTGAACTTCGGGAACGGATTCGTCAATCTCATTCCTTCCTCGGCCACGGGCGACATCATGACGTTCACCGTCACCGGGACGGCCGCCCCGGCCTTGGCGGCTATCGGAACCTCGGGCCTGGCAGGCGCCAACGCCTGTATCGACTACTCGGACGAACTGACGTTCTGCGGCGACGGTACGGCCACAGTTGATGTGGTAGCCGCCGCCGCGACGCCGGCTCCGACCGTAGCCGCCACGCCGGGTCCGACCAGCGCCGCCACGCCGGGTCCGACCAGCGCCGCCACGCCGGCTCCGACCGGATCCGCCACGCCTCCGCCTACCAGTACCGGCATCGGGTCTTCCTCGGACGAGTCCGGCGGCTCGATCTGGCTCCTGCCGATCGGTATGATCGCGCTCTTCGCCGGCCTGCTCGCCCTCGTCATGCGCCGGCGTCGCCTGATCTCGTAAGGCTCCGCCGACGCGGCCAACAAGACGATGACGCTGCGGGGTTCTCTCGCGGCGTCATCGTCGGATATGAGCGACAGTCGCGCCGCGATTCTGGCTGTGGCTACCTGCTGAACTTGGCCGCGCTGTAGAACTTGGTCTGGTAGTTCAAGAGGTGAGGGTCGGGCGACCCGCGCTCGAGCTTGGGGTGGGGCTCGAAGGTGCCGCGCTGCAACCCGCCACCGCGACCAGCGTGACAAGCGCGATCGCCATGATCACGGAGGGCAAGCGGGACGCCGTGCCAGATTTCGCTGTCATGACTTCTCCCCTCGCCGGGTTCTCGGACGCCGATCGAGTATGACCCGCGGGGCAGAGCCGAGTGCGTCGGCGGGCCGACAGACGCCGGCCCGCCGCTTCGCCTACGCGAACTTGGCGCGCAATCTCGCCGGAGCATCCGTGTCCACGGCGCCCCGGGCCTCCACGAACCCGTTGCGGCAGCGCAGGCACCCGTAGTCGGAGAGGAGTTCGAACTCGGTCCCTGCGGCGAAGGCGGCCGGGGCGCTACCGGGGACAGGCTCCAGGATGAACGTGCTCGTGGACTTTACGGGCACAGGCGTGGGCGGCGGAACGTGCCCGTGGCCAAGGCCCTGCCCGGGCAGCTGCTGACCGGGGAGCGGCTGGACGGGGTTGGTGGGGAATTGCGGCACGACGTGGAAGCTCGGTACGGCCTGCAGGCGGGAAGTCGCCGGATCCACCTCGAGATGCTGAAGCCCGATCCCAAGCGTGACCTTGTCTCCAAAGCTGATGGGTCCGGTCCCGGTGGAACGCATCGTGAACAGGCCGGGGTCGTTTGCCGTATCGATCACTGCCGTCCCGTTGAGACCCAGGTTCCCGTTCGCGGTATTGATGAACAGATTCTGATCCATTGCCGTCTCCTCCCCTGGCGCTGGACAGGCCGCCGGCATCTACCGGCTGGGCCGATGGGACGCCCGACCAGTCTGGTACGGCGGCTCGGCGGGGTCAGTCCGATGCCGGACAGGCGTCGGGTCGGCCTGGAACGTCCCCGTGGGCCTCGCGTTGCGGCAGCCGGTCCAAAGCGCCGAACTTGGCCCCCGGCGTCGAATTCGGAGCCGGCGTTGTCGATCCGGGAATGCCCGGCTCGTCGTTTGGGCAGACGACCCGCGGAGCGGTCGTTCCACACACGGCGAGGAGATCCAAGAATGGCAACGCATGTCACTCACGTCGAGGTCGTCGGCAAGAACGCGGCCAAGCTCCAGAAGTTCTATTCGGAGGCGTTCGGCTGGGCGCTGGACACGAACAACCCCGAGGGCTACGGGATGCGCCAGGAGGAAAGCGGCATCAGCGCCGGCATCGGCAAGAGCCCAGACGGCGGCGCCGGCCACGTGACCTTCTACGTTCACGCCGACGACGCGGAGGCGACCCTCAAGCGTGTCGAGAAGCTCGGCGGGAAAGTGATCATGCCGCTCACCGAAGTCGCCCCCAACACCACGATCGCGCTCTTCTCCGATCCGGAAGGCCACGTCGTAGGTCTGATGTAGACACGAACCCGGTTCGGGCGGACGATGCAGCATGCGTGTCCGCCCGGACCGGTGACTCCAGCGGAGAGGCCCCATGGCCTACGACTACCAACTCTCGGTGATCCTTCCGGCACAGCCGGTTACGGTCTATCGGGCCTGGATGAGCAGCGAGGGCCACACGGCCATGACGGGCGCCACTGCCACGGTGGACCCGCGCGAGGGAGGGGCGTTCACGGCGTGGGATGGATACATCGCCGGCCGTACAGTTTCGCTTGAGCCTGGGCAGCGGATCGTGCAGACGTGGCGCACCTCGGAGTTCGCCGACTCGGACCCGGACTCCGAAATCACGGTGCTCCTGGAACCGGTCGAAGGCGGCTGCCTGCTGACCCTCCTGCACTTCAACGTCCCGGACGGCCAGGTTGGCTACGAGCAGGGCGGCTGGCAGGAAAGCTACTTCGACCCGATGACGGAGTACTTCTCCAGGCGCTGAGTCGACCCGGGCGCCGAGCCTGCGCCAGCCCCGGCGCTGCGTCAGCCCTGGGCCGGCATCTCCGCCAGACGCCGCTCAAGGAAGCGCCGCTCGGCATCGTTCTCCGCGAGCACGAGGGCCGCTCCGTAAGCCGCGGCCGCTTCGGATCGCCGTCCCAGGCGGCGCAGCATGTCCGCCCGTGCCGCCGGCAGAAGGTGATAGCCGGCCAGTTCGCCGCGCGCCGTCAGCTCGTCGAGCAACGCCAGGCCCGCCGCCGGTCCGTCCGCCTGCGCCACCGCGACCGCCCGGTTGAGTTCCACCACGGGCGACGGATCGATCCGCGCCAGAGCCTCGTACAACGCGGCGATCGCCCGCCAGTCCGTGGCTCTGCCGTCCCGGGTTCGGGCATGCTCCGCGGCTATCGCCGCCTGCAGCAGGTATCGCCCAACAGACGCGTAGGACCGTACCGATGCGGCCGCGAAGCCGCGGTCCAGGGCCGCCAGGCCCAGCTCGATCTCGTCGCGATCCCAAAGCGTCCGGTCCTGTTCGTCGAGCAGCGCGATGGAGCCGTCTGCCCTCGTTCGGGCGTGGCGCCTTGAGTCGGCCAGCAGCAGGAGCGCGAGCAGACCGTGCGCCTCGGGCCGCAGCGGCATCAGCTCCGCCAGGAGCGCCGCCAGCCGGATGGCCTCGGCGCAGAGTTCGTGCCGGACCGGAGTGTCGCCGGACGTAGCCAGGTAGCCCTCGTTGAACACGAGGTACAGCGTCGCCAGGACGCTGTCCAGGCGATCCGGAAGCTCCTCGGATTCGGGCACCCGGTACGGGATCGCGGCATCGCGGATCTTCCTCTTCGCGCGAACCAGGCGCTGCGCGAGTGTGGCCTCGGGGACGAGGAAGGCACGGGCGATCTCCGGCGTCGTCAACCCGCCCAGCGTCCGCAGCGTCAACGCCACTCGGGCGTCCGGCGGCAGGGCCGGGTGGCAGCATGTGAAGATGAGACGAAGCCTGTCGTCCTCGAGACCGCCACCGGTCCTGACGTGCATCGGGGCTGCCTCCGTGATTGCGAGTTCCCGCTCCAGCGCCGTGAGCTTCTCCGCGTGCCGCCTGTCCCTCCGGATCTCATCGAGGGCTCGATTGCGCGCGGCTGTTGTCAGCCAGGCGGCCGGGCGCGCCGGGATGCCGTCCCGCGGCCAGGTCTCGAGGGCCGTGGCGAACACGTCCGCGAGAGCCTCCTCGGCCGCGTCGAAGTCCCCACCGAGGAACCGGATGAGTGTCGCCAGCACGCTGCCGTACGCGTCGCGATACGCGCGCTCGACGGCGGCCGCGGCATCCGCGCGGAGCGTGGCATCAACACCGGCGTCGGCGAGTGCCGCGGCATCGGCGCGGACCGCGTTCGTGCCGCCGGGCGCCGTCATCCCGCCGACTTGCCGGACCCCGCCGCGGACGGCATCGGCATCCCCAGGATCGGGCGGACCTCAACCGTGCCGTACATTGCGCCCGGACATCGCCCGGCCGCCTCGAGCGCCTCGTCGAGGTTTGCGCACTCGACGATGTAGTAGCCGCCCAGCACCTCCTTGGTTTCCGCGAACGGGCCGTCGGTGATGAGGCGGTCTGCGTCACGGACACGGACCGAAGTCGCCGAGGACGACAGCGCCAGGCGTTCGCCCGACTCGTGCATTCCCCTGCTCAGCAACCAGTCGGTGTACTCGAGCCACGGCGCGGAGATCTCAGGCGCCACGCCGTCCGGGGTTTGCGGGATCTGGCTCTCGTCGCCGTAGATGAGCAGCATGTAGCGCATTGGATGTCTCCCGACTTTCGGCTCAACGGACGGCTGTCGCCGCCACTCACCAGGACGACGACCGCGCGGGGTCGAAATCGACGTCCCGGTGCTGGTTGTGTCACAGAGTGGCCGCGGAAGGAGCCGCCGAGAAGCGCGCGAGCGCCTGGTGAAACTTGAGGCGCGCGCGCCGTCCCCTACTCCGCCGCGGCCTCGTCCGGTGCGTCCTCCGCTGCGGGCCGGCGAGGACGAAGCGTCTGGTACGCGTACGCACCCAGGAGCAGAAGGATACCCAGTCCAACAAGCGACAGGACGCGGTAGGCCACGTCCAGGTAGCTCAGGTCGAACAGGAACACCTTTGCCGTGGCCAGGATGAGGAGGCCCAGCCCCGCTTCGCGGATGCCCTGCCGCCAGCCCACGAGGCCGGCCAGGAACACGGCCATGCCGATGAGCCCCCACAGGATCGAGACCGAGACCTGTGCCTGCTTCTGGAGTTCCTCGAGGGCCGTTCGACCGCCCACCTGACCCTGGAAGAAGCCGACGACCAGGGTTGAAGCGAGATAGACGAGCGCAATGCCCACCGCGAGAGTCAGCGCCGATCTGACGTGCTTGTCCAGCGGAAGGAAGCGCGCGCCGGCAGTCACGGCCACCGTACCCGCACCGATCGCGACCGTGGCGTTCACGTCGAACCACGGCCCGGTCAAAGGAACGCTGCCCTGCACGCCCAGGCGCCAAACCGGATCGATCTGCGCGAGGACGGCAATGGCGGCAGCGGCTACCAGTGCGGCCGCGGCCGATACGTAAGCCCAACGGGCGTATCGCATCCAGATGGCCCATCCGCCAAGCGCGATCGCGAGCCCGCACCACACGACCACGGCATAAGGCAGCGCGAGCTCGAATGTTGCGGCGTATGCGGCAATGGCGGCCGCCGTGATGATCGCTCCGGCGCGGATGTCCGGACGCGCCGTAAGCGCGGCGGCTGCCAGGAATGCCACCGCCGCCACGGCCGCCGACGCTGTCGCGAGGTCCACGAAGGGCGTGGCCGGCACCACTATGGACGCCGCCGACGAAAGCGGCAGATCGTACGCGAGCAGGTGCATGATCGCGAGAACCGCTCCGGCCCAGGCGGCCAGCAGTGGCGAATCCGGCCAGTGCGCCTCGTTCATGTCGAGCATCGGCACGCGGCGGAGTTCGGCCCTGGACTCGGGTACTCCCGGCAGAAGGTCGAGCAGACGCTCGGCCGCGATGGCGACGGGCAGCAGCGCGGCCCAGCCGGCTACAAGAGCGATCCCCGAAAGCTCGAATGGAAGCGAGTAGGCAACCAGGAACAGGCCTGCGGTCGTGAGCCCGCACCTGACGTCGTGGTTCTGCGAGACCGTGGCCGCAAGCGCAAGCCCAACCAGCAGGCATCCGAGAGCAACCCCGGCCGAATCGACGAACGCGATCGACGCGTGGCTCACGCTGCCCGCGGTGGTCCACCCGGACCACACATACTCGTAGCCGGCGAATTGCGCCAGGGCGAAGGCGCCCATCGTGGCGGCGGCGACCGCGACGCCCGGGTGCCGGCGGAAGCCCCAGACCGCGGTCAGCGCGACCGCCTCGGCGACCCAACCCGCCACGAGCGACGGTCCCGAGAGTTCGAACGGGAGGGTGTAGCCCAGCACGAGCGAACCGGCGATCAGCAGACCGAACCGGACGTCGCGATTCCTCGACAGCCACGCGGCGAGTGCGCCCGCGGCAAGCAGACAGCCCAGCGCCAGACCAGCCGAGTCTGCAAACGGGAGCACACCCGGCCCGGTGGCGCCACCCAGGAACCACCTGTCGACCGGGTATTCGTACAAGCCCAGATGGGCCACCGCCAGCGATCCCATCGCGACGGCCGTCCAGCCCACGTAGTCCACCGGCCGTGATCGCCAGACGCCGACGAGCGCCGCACCCAGGATCGCCCAGGCGGTGATGAGGGCCGGCCCCGAAAGCTCGAACGGGAGCGAGTAGGCCGACAGAACGGATCCCACCATCAGGAGCACCAGGCGGACGTCGCTGCGCTTGGACATCCAGCCGGCAAGGAAACCTGTGATCAGCAAGCCGGCAAGGGCCAATCCGGCGGGGTTATCGAACGGTATCTGCCCGGCGCCTGCCCGACCCTTGAGCGACCAATCCAGGAACGCGTACTCGTAGACGCAGAAGTGGACTAGCGACAGCCCGCACAGGATCGCCGCGGCGCTGCCAGCATAGATGTTGCGCCGGCGCCCGAAGATCGCCGCGAAGACGACCCCTTCGATCGACCAGCCGATGACGACGGCCGCCCCGCTGAACTGGCGCTCGATCGCGATGGCGACGCATGCGGCCGCGATCGCGTTGATGAACACTCCGAACGAATCGAGCTCGCCGCGACGCAGGACGAAATAGGCGCCGAATGCGAGGTGGGCCACGGCCGCGCCTACCATGAACGCGCCCTGCCACTCGGCATGACCGCCGGACAGCACATAGAGGCCGCCGCCGATGGCCACGATCGAGTTGGCGAGGAAGAGCGAGTCGGAGCGACCCTCCACCGCGTCCTTGGTCGGTCGAAGTTCGTCGGCCGACGCCGCCAGAGCATGGAGAAGCCAGTACGCGGCTATCGCGGCCACGGCTGTCGGTGCGTCGGGTTTGCCGATCAGCCAGAAGACGAGCTGTGGCATCGTCAGAAGGAAGATCGTGGGCGGCAGCCAGCGCCAGGATTTCACGAGTGCAATCAGAGTCGCGCCCAGGACGGTCACGGCCAGGAAGGCGATCGTCACGGTGTTGGCGCCGGCACCCATGACCGGCGGCGCGGCGGCTATAGCCAGCAGCCCATAGATCGCCACGGCCTCCGAGTTCACCCGCACGGCAATCGCCGCGACGGCCACGGCGGCCAGGAACGAGCCGGCGAGGGCCCACTCCGGCGCGTACAGGTCGTAGTAGCGCGTCCCCGCGAACAGAGACAGGGAGATGATGCCGAGACCCGAGGCAACGAGGACGTGGCCCAGCGACTCCTCCTTGCGCCCGAACATCCACGCTCCGGCTCCCGCGCACGCGGCGCCGCCGATAAGCCCCAGGGCAACCCGGCCTTCCGGCCCGATCCAGCCGCGGCTGAACGCGAGACTCAGGAAGAACACGGTCCCGAGCACGACGGCCGCGGCTCCAGCCCAGGCAAGAAGTCGGCCGGTCATGCGCGACTCGAGGTCTCGAAGGGACGCGAGCGTATTTCCGAACTCTTCGGACAGCGACGGGTTCTTCACGGGCGGGCGTTGAGGCGCCGTAGCGGTTCTGAGGATCGGTTGCGTGGCGTCCTTACGAACTCCCTGAGACTCGCCGGCGTATACGGGCCGGGGCTGCGAGGGCTGCTGCTGAACGGGCTTGGCCCACTGCTGCTGGGCCTGCTGCTGCTGCGCCTGCCGCCTGGCCTGCTGCTCGGCCAGCCACTGCTGCTGGACTTGCCACTGCTGCTGGGCTTGCAACTGCTGCTGGGCCTGCCGCTGCTGCTGGTCTTGCTGGAACCACCCCGCCTCCCACGGGGCCAGCGGCACATGCGGTTGTGCCGGTTGCGCCGGTTCGGGACGGGCATTCGGCGCCGGTCGCGCCTCCATGTTGGAGATCCGGACCTCGAGCTCCGAGACGCGGCGCTTCAGCTCGTGGAGTTGCCTCTCGAGGCCCGCATTGTCGCCGTCCCCGTCTGCCATACCTGCCACTCCTCGAGCGCGTCCCCGTCCCTTGCCCCCGCGCCATTGTCGAGCGCGATATCGGCATGTCGTGTCGGTAGGCGGACATGCGTGCGGTCCACTTTACCGGCGCGACACGGCCGCCGGGCACTGATAGCATCGGCCGTCACCAGCTGAGGGCTCACGAAATGGCGATGGACCACGGCAGTCACCAGGACGGCGCCGACGGGGCGACCGACGCGGCGGCAGACGCCGACTCCGACGACGCGGACGATCCGTTCGAGTCGATGGTTCTGGCCGCGCTGGACTCGCTGCCGGAGTCCTTCCGCGCGCGGCTGGGACGCGTGGCGATCGCCATCGAGGATGACCCATCGCCGGAACTGCTCGCGTCAATCGGCGCGCCCGGCCTGTTCGGGCTCTACCAGGGCGTGCCCATGACCGCCTACGGGGCCGAGGAGGTAGCGGCCGCGAGCAAGATCACCATCTATCGCAACTCGCACCTGCAGATCTACCGGGATCCGGACTCACTCGCGCGCGGCGTCGCCGACACGGTCCGCCACGAGATCGCCCACCACTTCGGGATCTCGGATGCGCGTCTGGACGAGCTTGAGCGCGAGCGCCAGAGCCAGGGCCGGGGTCACGGCCGGCCCTGAATCGAAACGGGCGGCCCCTTGATGGAGCCGCCCGTGGATTGGTCGAGTTCGCGGCCGCTGTGCTAGCGGCGGATCTTCCCGCGCTGCTGTCCGACGGCCATCAGCCCGAGGACGCCGAAGAGCACGCTGAGGAGCAGCATCGGCAGCATGGGCGATCCCTCGCCCGATGAGCTGCCGCCCGTGGCCGTGGGAGGAGGAGTGGCCGAACTCGCCGGCGTAGCCGTCTCTCCCTGGAACGATTCGAACGGGCTCGAGCACGGCGTGGCCGTCGGCGCGGGCGCCGCGGGCTGCGCGTCCACCGACACGATGTCCCTTATAGCGCACGGATCAACCGTGGGTACCGGAGTGCCCGACGGGCTTGGGCAGGCAGTGGCCGTAGGATCGGACGTCGCGGGATCCGCGGGCGCCGCGGGCCGTGCGTCCACCGACTGGATCACCTTGACGCCGCACGGAAGAACCGTGGGTACCGGAGTGCCCGACGGGCTTGGGCAGGCCGTGGCCGTAGGATCGGACGTCGCGGGATCCGCGGGCGCCGCGGGCTTCGCGTCCACCGACTGGATCACCTTGACGCCGCACGGAAGAACCGTGGGTGCGGGAGTGTCCGATGGGCTTGGGCAGGCCGTGGCCGTGGCCGTCGCTACCGCCGCGGCAGGCTGTAGTCCCAGAATCACACGGATCACGCATGGATTGATGGTCGGTGCCACCGTCACGGTCGGGGTAGGGGTAATGGTTACCGCCGCAGCCACGCCCCCAACAGTCGCGAAGGCGGCCGCAAGCGTCAGGATCAAACCGAGAATGAGACCGATTCCACCACGTCGAGCCACTATTCCACTCCTCCACCATCTGGAATGCCCGCCGGGGTAGCGGATGCAGGCAACATCAGTGGCGCGAGAGGAAATGACAAGCTTGCGACTTACATATACGCAACTGTACCGGTAGACGCACCGTAGACCGGCGCCGGATCAGGCGCAGGTGAAGCTTCCGGAGACCTGCCCGCCCACGATCGCCGTACCGGCGAACGTCCCGCTCTGCTTTCCGGCGCCGAACGTGACCGGTGCGGTGGTCAGCAGCCAGTGCTTGTGGCCGGCCACTCCGCTGATCGGGCCGGCGCCCGTGGTGGGATTGACGAGAACCAGGAACAGGTCCGGTTCGAGTGATGCGGACGGACTGCCGAAGAGCTGGGTCCCGATGGTGACGGCAAATCCCGCCGCGTTCGTCTCGCACCAGCCGCTCGTGACGGTAGTAGTCACTCCGGCCACGGTCACCGTCCCTGTCGCGGGCCCGCAGTAGCGCTGAGCCTCGAAACCGGCCATCGAGAAGGTCTTATGACCGCCCTGAAGCCCNNGGCGCAGAGGAGACCCCCACGGGAGCGGTGGCCGTGCCCGAAGAGCACGCTGCGATCATGAGAACCACGGCAATAGGCGCAACCGTCCTGGCAAAGACGGAGCGTGACGTCAACATGGGGAGCCCTCGATCTGGCTGAGGATCGGCTCGGCGAGCGGATCTTGCGGGCATCATGGGCCCGGCTCGCGCGCATACGAACTCCGCCGTCCTTCCGACCGTCAGACGGGACCGCCAGCGCACCAGCCGCATCGATGGGCTCGCCCGGTTCGAATTACCTTCGGGTGGCGTGCCGCTCGCGGGATAGCTCGAGGATCGATTCGAACTGCTGCCGCGCAGCGCTCCTGTCCTGGGCAACCTGGGCGAGCGTACGGGCTTCCCGCTGGTCGGCCGCCTCGCGAAGAAGAGCGTGAATGTCGTCGTTCAGCGCTTCGTCCGCCGGCGTTTGGACACGCTCGGCCGGGCGAGACCCCGGAGGGGATGAGTTGGCCGCCTCCGCGCCGTTTCGATTACTCATCGGTAGGTCCGGCTAGACCCGCTTGGCGGGGCAATACGTGTTGCTGGCGGCCTTGCGCTGGGCCCAGCTTCGCCCGGCGCGAGTTCGGTCCTTCAGCCAGCGCTTGCGATCGCGGAGATGGCTGCGCTGCACGCCGGACCCGCCGTTGTTGCGGCTGTCGACGGCAACGATCGGGGTGGCACGATAGGTGGACTTGCTGCTCGTCGGGGCTTCCGCACGCGCGGGTGCGTTCGCGGCAATTTCGGCCATTGTGGGCATCCCTTCCGTTGGGTGTGTCTGACTGTGGGATCGGCCGGCACGCGGCGCGCGCCGGAACGGCGGGAGCTAGGCGACCTTTGCGCCGTCTCGTCCGGCGCCCATTTCGCCGCGGACCGCGGCGGCACCGTGAGCCCTGGACCAGACCGCGACGGCCGCATCGAGAGTCGGCGAGTCGGGTCGCACTGTGAGCCGGTCATCGCCGCCGCGAACGGTATTGCCGAGCTCGGCGATGGCGCCTCGATAGAGAGGCTTCGCATTGGGCGGGCGAACTGCCGGAGCGAACACGTCGAAGTAGCCGTCCGTGCTCACCACGATGAGCGCATCGGCTGTGAGAAATGGTTTACGGGCCACGAGGGCCGTCCAATCTGCCATGCGCAGCGAGCGACTGAACGGTGACCCGGCGCTGTCGGCGGCCACCCACGATGGGGCCGCGAGGCGAATTGGTCAAATCGGGAGGGGCGGGCGCGCACCGGCTACCGTCGCGCGTTTGTGAAAACGGCCCAAAGCGAGTACCGTAGATTGGTTACCGGAGCTTCGGCGGCGCTCCGCGTTGCTACCCCAACTCGAACCGATCGGCGTATAGCGCGCTCATGGGCATCGATATCGGGGCGCGGAGCATTCTGGGCCGCGATCGCCTTGTGGCGGTCCATCTGACAGGAGCAACCTCATCTCACGGACCGCTTTCGTCTCCACATACGCGCCGCGCCAGTGCGGCATCGCCACGTTCACATACGACCTGGCCACCACGGTCGGCGAGCGCGAGATCGTGGCACTGCACCCGGCGAACGAGCCCGGTCCGTATCCGGCCGAAGTCAGACATCGCATCCGCCGCGATGTCGCCGCGGACTATCCCTACGTAGCTCAGGCCCTCAACGACTGCGGAGTCAACGTTGTCTCCGTCCAGTTCGAGCCCGAGATCTGGGGCGGCGAGGACGGCAGTTACGTCCTCGACTTCATCAGGGCCCTGAATGTCCCGTTCGTTGCCACCCTTCATTCGGTGCGCGCCGATGCAACGGCTGCCCAGCGCCGGATCGTGACCGAACTTGTGGAATGCGCCCAGACGTCGGTGGCTATGTCCGCCGCGGCGGTGGATCTCCTGACTCGCGACTACGGCGTTGACCCAAGCCGGGTGGAACTAATCCCCCACGGCGTCTCGGCCCTCCCGCTCGTCGATTCGGACACGATCAAACCGCGCCTTGGGCTCCAGGGGAAGACGGTCATCCTGAGCTTCGGACTGCTGGCACCGGGCAAGGGCTTCGAGACCGCAATCGAAGCAATGCCGCAGGTGGTGAGCGCGGTTCCCACAGCGCGCTACGTGATCCTGGGAGTGAGCAGCCCCGAGTCCGCGGACGGCGCGTCCCAGGACTACCGGGCCACTCTCGAGGCCCGAGTCGCCGCCCTGGGCATGGGCGAAAACGTCAAGTTCGTCGACAGGTTCGTTGGGCGTGTCGAACTCGGCACGTGGCTCGAGGCCGCCGATGTGATCGTGGCCCCCGGCCGCGATCTCGCTCAGACCGTCTCCGGCACACTTGCATATGCAATGGGCGCGGGCCGACCGGTCGTCTCCACGCCGTCCGTCTACGCCACCGAGTTGCTCGCGAACGGCCGCGGAGTGCTGGTCCCGCCGGACTCGCCAAAGGCACTCGCCGGCGCCGTGACGGAGTTGCTGCTCGACAACGCGATGCGAACAGAGATGAGCGCTCTCGCGTATGCCCACGGCCGCGGCATGGTCTGGTGGGAAGTCGGCGCCAGGTACCGCGAGGTCTTCGACCGGGCGGCGGGCACCCCGGTGGAACGAGCACTGTCTGCCGGGCGAAGACCGGTCGCGCTCGCCGGATCGCGCTAGCCGCGGTCACAAGATCGAGCAGGGCCTGTCGGGAAACATACACCCGCGCCAGCGCAGCTCCTCTACCCTGACGTCTTACAGCCGTTTCCTCGGATGCGAGGATTCAGGTCGGGAAGGGAGCGGACGCAAATGACCGCACGTGGCGCGCAGCGCCTGTGGTCTCGCCCTTCAGCCGCACGACCGGGACGGGGTCCGGCCACCTTCAGCGGCATAACCACAATCATTGCGGTCGCCATGCTGGTGGCCGCGTGCGGCGGCGCGGCAGTCACGCCGTCGCAGTCGCAATCGCAGTCGCCCAGCCCGGCGCCGGGGACCGCGTCGCCGGCGGTCGGGTCGGCAAGTCCTTCGGCAACCCAGACCGTTCCACCCGCACCCGTACTGACGCCGGCACCCGGTCAGGAATTCGCAATCGCGATGGGCCTGGCGAAGCCTGCGAGTCCGGCAGCCAGCGCCGACTCGGTGTCCGGCGCGATCAACGACTTTGGGCTGGATCTGCTGCGCCGGATGGACTCCCGCGGAAACCTGTGCGCCTCGCCTACGAGCATCGCCCTCGCGCTGGGCATGCTCCGACCGGGCGCCCGCGGCATCACCGCGACTGAGATGGACGAGGTCCTCCACTCCTTCGGCGCACCCGGTCAAGCCCCTGAGATCCAGGCGCTCCTCAAAAGCCTCCTGTCGCAAACCTTCTACGACGACACGAACTTCTACTCCGAAGACCCGCAGGCGACGCCCGACCACACCGGCAGGACACTCGACCAGATCCTCACCCTTGGGGATCAGGTCTTCTCGCAGCCGGGCATGAATCTGGAACCCGCGTTCCTCGACTCCCTCAGTTCCGCGTACGGGGCCGGGATGGGTCTGCTCGATTTCAAGAAGGATCCCGAGGCCGCACGCAAAGTGATCAACAAGTGGGTCAGCGACAACACGAACGGCCGGATCCCCGAGATCCTGCAGTCGGGCGATCTGACTACCCGCACCCGCATCGCCCTCGCCAACGCGATCTACTTCAAGGGCGCCTGGACGCACGCGTTCGACCCGAAGGAAACCAAGCCCCTGCCGTTCACGACAGACGCGGGCGCCAAGGTCTCCGTTCCCACGATGGCGATCGAGACAATCCTCCCGTACTCGGCAGGCAGTGGCTATCGCGCGGTCGACCTGGGATTCGGCGGCCAGGGCTCGCTGTCCATGCTCATCGTCGTGCCGGACAACATGAAGTCATTCGTGACCGGGCTTACGGCTTCGAAGTTCGAGAGCATCGTGCGCGGCGAGGAGCAATACATCGTGACTCTCGCGCTGCCGCGCTTCTCCGCCGAGACCAGGTTGGACCTCGCCGACACGCTCAAGGCGATGGGCATGACGTCCGCATTCAGCGATACGGCGGATTTCTCGGGAATCACGAAGGATGAACACCTGGCGATCGCCAGGGTGATCCACCAGGCCAACATCGACGTGGTCGAGGAAGGGACCACAGCCGCGGCCGCCACGGTCGTGATCGGCAAGGCGACCGGGGGCCCGGGACCCGACTATCCGCTGACGACCCTTCAGGTCAACAAACCGTTCCTGTACTTCATCAGGGACGCCACCTCGGGTGCCATCCTGTTCATGGGCCTCATCAACGACCCGTCGCTCAAGAGCTAGCCGAACAGCCCGCGCCGGGCCAGCTCCGCGTGGAGCTCCGGCAGTCCGTCGATCACGACCGCGGCCCCGGCCTCGCGGAGAGTGGCTTCGTCCGTGGCTCCGCTCGTGACGCCGATGCCCGTCATCCCGGCCCGGACGCTGGCCATCATGTCCCACATCGAATCGCCCACGTACCAGCAACTCTCCGGAGCCACTCCAAGTTGCGCGGCCGCCGCGAGCAGCAGGTCCGGTTCGGGCTTGGCGTTCTCCACGTGGCTGGCGTCCACGATCCGCGGCGGGGCGGGCAATCTCAACGCGGTGACACTCACAGCAACTTGCCCGGCCTGGCTGGCCGTGGCGATGCAATGGGCCGGCCCGCCGCTCTCGAGCGCGGTCAGAAGCTCCGTGGCACCGGGAAGCGGCCGCGGGGCCACGTTCCGCTCGTCGAAGAGCGCTCCCGCGAGCCTGTCGATTTCGTCGCTCGCAGCCCAATCAAGCTCCGTGCCCGCGGCTGCGGACAGCTCGCGAGCCAGCCACCGCCCGTCCGAACCCATATAGAGCGGCAGGCGCTTGCGGTCCACGGGAATGCCGAACCGGCGAAACGCCTCCACCCAGCCGGCCACTCGGACGTGGACGGTGTCAACGAGAGTGCCGTCCAGATCGAACAGTAAGGCGGCCGGTTCGGGGAGGTCGGCTAGCGAATGGCGGGCAGGGGCACCCGGGGCGGTGTTCTGACTCATACCCAGATGGTGACAGATGTCCCTGGAATCCGGCCTCGTCGCACCCGGTCCCCGGCCGGAACGGCTACAGGGTGCCGGCGACGGCGACCACGCGATGGGGCGCCAGAAGCTCGGCGATCCTCTCGACGAGCCCCGGACCGAGCGGCGGCACGCCCCAGAACGTGAAGCCCAGGTTGCCGAGCGCGAAGTCCGGCTCGAACGACCACTCGGTGGCCGGGTAGGCGCTCTCGCAGGTGAGGCACCGCACTCGGGCGGGTCCGCTCGCGGCGTACCACTCGGACACGATGTCGAAGTCGCCCTTCAAGAGCGGCTGCCGGTGGCCCTTCGGGCAGATCGCATCGGGCCAGCCGTCCGCGCTCATGTTGAAGAAGACCTGCCGGCCGACCTCCACGTCGACGCCCTCGGCCTGGAGCGTGACGTCGCCTGCCGACTCGCGCGCGACGGCCCACTCACCCAGTCTCGGGCCGCCGGGGTAGTGCTTGGGCCAACCCGGAATGTCCGAATCGGGCGCTACCACGATCGCCTCGGAGATCATCCATGCGATGACCGTCTCGGCAAGTTCGGGCGCCTCGTCGAGCGTGGCGTCGCAGTCGACAATGTTGAAGTGGTCACGGCTCATGGCGGGAAAGGGTAGCCATGATCGGGC
>PMBG01000135.1 GCA_003153755.1 Chloroflexota bacterium
TGGTACGGCGACATGGTCCCGGGGTCCACGTTGATATATGGATCGAGCTTGAGAACGGAGACGGCAAGGCCGCGGGCCTTGAGGAGCCGACCGACGCTGGCGGCGGTGATTCCCTTCCCCAGTGAGGAGGTGACCCCTCCGGTCACAAAGACATACTTCGCCATCGCGCGCTTCTCCTCCGGGGGTTTTTCCAATTCTAATGACGGGCGGGCTTCACCGCAAATTGTCCCGGAGAATGGGCGCGGCGGGACGGCCTGTGGCGCGGGAACGGCCGAGGCGCGGCACAGCGCCCGGGTGGTTCTGCGCGGGTTCTGCTGGTGGAACGCAACTACTCGGTCGGCGGTTCCGAGGGGTTGACGACGACCTTGAGCCCCTCGCGAGCGGCGGCAGTGGCGAAGGCCGCTGCGTGCTCCGTGAGCGGATACGCGGCAGTGACGACCGATCGAACGTCTGCGTAGCCCGACTCGGCCAGCCGGATAGCCTCCGGATAGACGCGGTTCATACGGCGCGAGAGCTTGATCGTAAGGCCCTTGCGACGGGCGGTGGACGCCGTGAAGGTCGTGTGATCCTCGGACGGAATGCCGACGATGACCACCGTGCCACCGGGAGCAGCCAACTGAACCGAGGTCTCGACCGAGTCGTCTACGCCGGCCGCTTCGAAGGCCACGTCAACGCCGTGCCCGTCGGTGGCGGCGCGAAGCTCCGCACGCTCGGAACCGCCGGCAACCAGCGCGGTGGCGGTTGCACCGGCTAGGCGCGCGGCCTCNNCGAGCCAGTTGAATCAGGAAGAGTCCGATCGGGCCGCAACCGAAGACGCCGACCCGGTCGCCCGGCCGGATCCCGCCGAGACGGATGGCATGCAGCGCGACGCCGAGCGGCTCGAGCAGTGCGACGTCCGCATCGCTGAGGGCGTCCGGCACAGGAATCAGACTCTCGGCCGGCCAGGCCACCATTTCCCGCAGCGTCCCGTCGGTAACGCCGTCGCCGGCGAAGCGGAGAGCGGTACAGAAATGGGCGTGCCCGGCGCGGCACTGCTCGCACTTCTCGCAGGGAATGGCGGGATCGATAGCGACCCGCAGGCCGGCGCGCGGTCCGGACTCGATGACACCTGCCGCTTCGTGGCCCAGGACTATCGGTTTGCTCAGCCGGACATCCCCGATGCCGGACTCGGTGTACCAGTGCAGGTCAGAACCGCACAATCCCACGGCCGTCACGCGGACGAGTTCTTCGCCCGGTCCGGCAACCGGCGGCGCCTCGTCGACGAGACGCAGATCGCCGGGGCCGAAGAGCCGAAGGGCCTTCATTCGGCCGTTTCCGCCCCACCGGCCACACGCAACAACTCCACTTCGGCCGCCTTCGTCCAGCGACCGTCGTCGAGTTTCGCCGCGACCGTCGGGTAGCGTTCGCCGAGTTCGGAGAGCCGGACGAGTCCGAGGTCGGGCAACGTCGGGTAGACCATGATCTTCCCGGAAGCCGTGCGCGCCTCAACGGCCGCGAGCGCGTCCGCCACTCCCTCGAAGCCCGAGACAGCGTCGAGCGAAATGTTCGTGTCCAACTCGCCGCTCTCCACCTTGCGCAGGACGGCTTTCATGTCGGGGATTCCCGAGCCGCTTGTGCCCAGGAGGTAGCAGTGGAGCCCGATGTAGCGGTCCATATCGATCTGGGCGCGAGTTCCGGTGGCAAAGCCGGCGAAGATGTTGATTCGACAGCCCCACCCGGCCAGCGTGACCGCCTGACCGACGAGCACCGGTGCGGGAACCATCAACGCGACATATGTGAAGCCGGGTGCAACGTCGGCAGTCCGAGAGTTCACGACCGCCAGCTCGACGCCGCGCGATCGCGCGATCGGCCCGGCCGCTTGCTCCAGATGGGCGAGGCGCGAATCGTCGATATCGATGCCGGCGATGGCGAGGTCCGCCAAGCCTGCCGAGGCGGCCCGAACAACATGCATCAGGCCCATCGGGCCTGCGGCGCCGATGACGCCCATGCGGTCGCGGGAACGGACTTCGCCGTCGGCGGGGATCGTGGCGTAGCCATCTGTCGCCGATGTGCCGGTTGTCCCAACCCACCGAGTGAGGTCGTAGTGGACACGGCCGAGGTCGACCGCCACGGTACGCCCAATGGCGGCGCCGCCCGTCACGATATTGATCAGCCCTTTGAACGCCAGGCAGTCCTGCAGCGCTTCGATCGTGTCCGCGTCGGAACCGAAGTAGACGATGTCGTCGAAACCGGCGCGCGGGAGGTCGGCGACCGACTGCGCCGAAGTCATCACGAAGCCGTTCGCGGCCAACGCCGCAAACGCCCCACGTTGGCCGCTGTCGGCCACGAGCGTCGTGACCGCGCGAGATTCGGCCTTCTCCATCAGGGCGCCGATACCGTCCAGCCGTCGGCCGGCGTCCGCAACCACGAGCAGCCGCCCTTCGCGAAGTGGCTCGCGGCGCTCCACGTAAACGTACGAGGCTTCGACGCAGGCCCACGGCTCAACGAGCGCAACCGCCGATGCGCCCGCCTCCTCGGCCACGGGAATGAGGAACCGCTCCTCGGTTCCGGGCTCGATGATCATCCGCTCGTCGAGCAGGACGTACTCCTGCAGACCGCCGTCGAAGTTGTAACCGAAGGCCGCGTTCGCGGCGGCCGTGGGAAGGTGGCGATAGTCGGTCTGGATCAGACACCGCTCGCCGACTCTATGGCGCCGGACCTTGTCGCCAACGACGACGATACGCCCCACAGGCTCGTGGCCCGGGACTACGGGGAGCGTGCCCGGGGCATAGGAAGGAATCTCGGCCAGCACTTCGGGAGCAAGCCCCGAGAGGACCTCGCTCTTGCGTGGATGGCTTGTGAAGGCGTGCAGGAGCTTCGTGTCGGAGAAGCAGANNCGGTTGTGAACCGTTCGCCCGGCGTCGACGATCTGGATCGCGTGTTGGGTGGCGGGAATGCGCGGCGCGTCCGGGCCGGGTCCGTTCAAGCTTCTGTTCCTCACTATCGCAGCATCACCTGGCCGCCGGTGACGGGTACGGCCTGGCCGGTTTCGTACTTCTGGGCGACGACATAGTAGAGGGCCTCCAGGACGTCGGCCGGCGTGCAGCCTCGACCCATCGGCACCTTCGCTTCGTAGACGCGACGTACGTCCTCGATTGTCTTCGCGCCGGGCACCTTGCCCTCGCGAAGGTACTGCACGAAGAGTCCGTTGTTTGGATCGGACCAGAGCGGCCCGTCGAGGAAGTTGCCGGGGCAGATGGCGTTGACCTTTATGCCGTCGCCGACCAGTTCCAGTGCGAACGACTGCGTCAGGCCGATACCACCGAACTTGCTGCCGGCGTAGGCGCTGTTGCGGCTGGACCCGGCCAGACCCGACTTCGAGTTGATTTCGACGATGTCGCCCCAGTAGTCGGGTCGGGCCCGATGCTGGCGGGCGAGGATCGGGGCGGCGTATCTGACACAAAGGAAGTAGCCGCGGTAGTTGACGCGGGTGACGGCGTCGAACTCCGCTACCGGCTGAGTAGTCACGCCACCGGCGCGGAGAATGCCGGCGTTCGAAACCAGCACGTCGAACCCGCCGTAGCGGCGCACGATCTCTTCGAAGCAGGTGGCCACGGACGCATCGTCGGTGACGTCGAGAGCCACGCCCACGGCTCGTCCGGGGCCGAACTCCGTGGCCAGCACGCCGGCCTCGCGGTTCGCTAGTTCGGCGTTGATGTCCGCCAGCACGACGTGGCCGCCCTGGGCAACGATGTCGGCNNGCCTCGGCCTCCCAGCGTTCGATGAAGCCTCGCTCGACATCGGAGAGAGGGCGGACGCCGCCCAATCGGTGCGCGTCGACGGACACGCCAGCGGCGTCGAGATAGACCTGCCGCGCTGTGTCGGCCTGGGCATAGGAATCACCGACCGCAAATATCCCCAGACCGGCCACGACGACGATTACCGGTGGCCCGGCCTCGGTCTCGGACCGTTTGGCGATCGCGGCGGTCAGCGTGTCGACGAGTATCTCCGGCGTCGCATCCTTGGGCGCCTCCACGAGGAGTGGGAATGAGCCCGTGTATACGATCTGATCCGGCGTCAGTGGGCCGACGAGGGCAAGTTCCCGCCCGATCACCGAACTCGCAAAGGAGATCGCAAGCGGCGAGTCGTCGAAAGTGGCGACCTTGAGACGGTCGCCGCTCGCCAGCAAGGCCCGCAGCGTGGGTCCGGTGGCGTTCACGGCGGACCCGGCCTCAGTACCCGTGAGCCTCTCGATATCGCCCCACGAAATGGGCGGCAGGCTTGCCAGGTAGGTCTGGATTGTCGCGACCAGCCGGGTGGAGGTTTCTTCTATCTCGGCCGGCGTGTCGCCGGCTACGACGAGGCCGTGGTTCTGAAGGAACAGCGTCCTTGGAGCGGCTTTGCCCGTGGCTTCCTCATGGCGCCGCCGCGTGTCGCGGATCAGTCGCGCCAGCGGCAGCCCCGGATCCGTATATGGGATCCACAGGACGCTCGAGCCGAAGAGCTTCTCGGTGACCTCCGCTCCGCGCTCGGCGCAGGTAACCGCATTCACCGTCGTCGGGTGCGTGTGCAGGATGAACCGCTCCGGCAGGAGAGAGTGGAACAGACATTCCACGGACGGACGGCGGTCGTCGCGAACGCTCACGCGAGCGGCCAGGGCCACCTCCATGACCTCGTCGGTACCGCCGGCAACGGGGCGATCGGACGGCGCGTTCAGCAGCTCCATCAGCGGCCCGACATCGAGGGCTATCACCGACTCCGCGGTCAGTTCCGCGAGCGAAGTCCCGCTCGGCTTGATGTAGAGGATGCCGTCGGCCTTGACCGAGCTGTTCCCACCGCCGCCTCGCGCGAACTCGGGATCCTCACCGAACCGGCGCGAGAGCGCGACCAGATCGCTCAGAAGGCTCGCCGCGATGGGCAGTCGTTGAGGTGTCGACTCGGTATTCATGCTTGGACCCCCGNNGACGTAACCGGGCTCGCCGGCCGCGGACAGCTTCTGGTGTGCTGCCACCACGCAAGTACCTTCCCAGAAGGCCTCGCGGGCGGTCTCCGAAAGCGGTTCGCCGCCGAGAGCCTTGGGCTCGAGTGGGATCATGCGCTGAGTGTTGTGCTCGGTGCCCGCGGTGACCACGATGCCGACGCCGCGGAGCGCGGCCACGTAGCGATCGACGACCTCCGGGCGGTTGCGGCCGGGGATCAACTCCGCGCAATAGACACCGCGGCCCAGCAGACTCTGGGCCAGGGCCTCCGGCGGATCCTCGAAAGGACAGATCGGCGACGCGCCGTCGGCGAGGATGGGATAGCAGGGAATGCCGCCCAGATCGAGGATGAGCCGGTACGCGTCGGCGAACGAGACCGCCGCCTCGGCCACGAATGCGGGCTTGCCGGCCTTCATCAGGTTCGATCGGATGGCCTCCTGGACGGCAACGGCATCGGTCGTGCCGGCGGTCGTGGGCGTGCCGAAGAGCCGGCCGAGCATCGCGGCCCGATCGTCCGGGGCGACCTCTCGGAATAGGACCTCCTGGAAGGCCTGGGCGACATGGCGTTCCTGCAACGAGACCCACTCAACCGGGACACCGGCACGTTCGGCGACCAGCGCCGCGATCCGGTTGTCCGTCAGGTTGCCGTCCAATCCAGCCTGCGCGAACCGCGCCGCGATGCGAGCGGTCATCTCCCGCATGCGGTCTTCGCTGGCGTATCGGATCGCTGCCATTCGGTGCGCCGCGGCTGGTATCGGCGGGTCCAAGCGGGTGATGGCCTTACCACACAGGTACATGCGGTTGAGGTTGGTCGGATCGTTGATGAGCATGCCCTCGCCCGGCAGGTCATCGATCAGGGTGATGATCTCCACCCCAAAGAGCGGCACGATGTTCGCTGCGGCGGCCGCTGCGGCAAACCGGACGTAGACCCGGAAGTCGTGGTAGTTGGACGTGCCTACAGCCGCGACTCCTTCTGCGGCACCAACCCGGACGGCCTGCTCGGCGGTCTCAAAGGCGGAGAAGTTGGGCGGCAGATGGACGTGCGTGTTCACGATCGGTCTGCCCGATCCCACATTCGTGTCGCTTCTCAGGCGATCGCTGTCGTCCATGCTTCCCTTCGACC
Source organism: Chloroflexota bacterium (assembly GCA_003153755.1). Lineage (GTDB taxonomy): Bacteria > Chloroflexota > Limnocylindria > Limnocylindrales > CSP1-4 > Fen-1039. Next base: position 6,082 of record PMBG01000135.1, read on the forward strand.
GATGCCGCCTGGCGCGCTACCTGGCTTCAAGCGCGACCACGAGGGACGAGCCTGTTTTGGGTCGCAGGCGATGTGTTTCGGATCTTTTCGGTTAGTTACCGCTAGTTCCTATACTACGTGCCCGTGACCCGGCTATCAAGCGAGCCGGCGAAATCAGCGGCGTCCCCAGAAGCTCCGCCGACTGACCCAAATGGCTGCCTATCGCGGCCGGTCAAGGCTCCGTTCGGCAAGCACCTCACTGCTCATTTGAGCGCTTGCCGCTCAGATGAGAGAATGTTAGCATGCCCGAGCGCCGCCTGTGGGGCGGTCCCCCGGACCTTTCGGCCCGTCGGGTGGGTGCAAACGCAGGAGCTCATGAACCCGTTGGTCCGATCGGAAGGACATGCCGCGCGCCTCCATGTGGTCACAACTGTGATCGCCGCGCGCCGCTACTTCCTCGACGGCGCGAGCAAGAGCGAGATCGCCCAGGAACTGGGGATCTCCCGTTTCAAGGTCGCACGCCTGCTCGACGACGCCCGCCGCGACGGGATCGTGCGGATCGAGATCGGGGCGCCGCCGGAGATCGACATCGAGATGTCGACCGAGCTCGCCGGGCGCTATGGGCTCAGGGGCACTTTGGTCGTCAGGACCATGGATGGGCCCGACGAGTTCAAGAGAGAGCAACTCGGCCGAGCCTGTGCAGAGTTGCTCACGCAGACGCTCGAGGCGCACGACGTCCTCGGACTGTCGTGGGGACGGACACTCCACTCGATGGCCGGACACCTGTTGAGGCTGCCGGCCTGCGCGGTGGTTCAGATCGTGGGCAGCGTCCCTACGCTTGAACTGGACGTCAACTCAATGGAAGTTGTGCGGCGCGTGGCCGATTGCGCGGGCGGGCCCGTGTACCCGCTCCCGGTTCCCCTGCTCGTCGACAGTCCCGAGATGGCGGCCGCGCTCCGTAGCGACCCTCACGTCCACAAGACAATCGCCATGTTCGACAAACTCACGAAGGCTGTCGTGGGGATCGGGGCTTGGACGGCCAGCGGATCGACCGTCCGCTCGGCGTTGCCGGAGGAACTGGCGGCGTCGCTCGACGCGGCGGGCGCCGTGGCGGACGTGTGCGCCAACGTCCTGGATTCGAGCGGTCACGAGATATGTGCGGGCGGTTTGCCCGGCCGATTGATTGCCATTACCCCAGATCANNAGCGGGCTCATCCATCAACTGATCACCGATGAGGACGCGGCCCGGCTGCTCCTCGCCATATGAATAGGAACAAGAGAGCAGCATGAAGACGACCGCAGGATCCAATCCAGAGGTGAAGACGTTGGCCACGCAGCCTGCCTACAAGAGCGACACCAGACCCGACTTCGCGCCGTTCGTCGAGTCGCTGGGCTCGATCCACGGCTTCGACTTTGCCGGGGACGCCGGGTCGGAGATCGCGGCGGGACGTCTCACCGGCGCTGCTGCCCTCGACCTCCTCGACGACATGCTGGCCATCCGCGAGCTCGAAGAGATGATCGTCCGGCTGCGCTCGGGCGGCTACGATCCCCTGCCGGGCTACGACTACCGCGGCCCCACGCACGTCTCGATCGGACAGGAAGCCACGTCCGTTGGTGCCTGCGGCGCACTTCGCGCCGACGACCACGTCACCAGCTCGCACCGTGGCCACGGCGACGCCATCGCCAAGGGTTTCGCGGCGGTCCGGACGATGACCGCGGACGAGCTCCAGGCGCGGGCGCCGTGGACCAAGGCGAAGGACCGGGACGGACTACTCGCCGACGCTCTCGAAGAGCACGTCTACAAGACCAT
>PMBG01000109.1:0-10287 GCA_003153755.1 Chloroflexota bacterium
GCCATTCCGCAGACCCAGATCGCGAGACGGTCACACGTGACCGCATTCCGCAAGTCGACTCGCGCTACGGCCACACGATGACCGCCGCCGCCGCCCAAAAGCCTGCGGTCTCCCGCCAGGCACCTTCAGACCTGACGATCACGTTCGTCGACGAGGCCACGGTCCGCGCGGTGAGCCGCGCCGCCGGGGAGCCGGATTGGCTGCTCGCCGATCGGCTCGAGGCGTTGCGTGCGTTCGCCGCACTGCCGATCGAGACCAATGCGCTCTACACGACATACGTCGACCTTCGGAATGCCCACCTCGCCGACGTCCATCCCGTCACGCCCCTGGCCGGCCACGCAGCTACCGACGCGTCGCTTCTCCCGGACGGAGCGGCGGCGTACGCGGAGATCGGCGAAGACCGCGTCGCTGCGCTCGTGCTCTCCGAGGAGGCCCAGACCGCGGGCGTAGTTCTCGAAACGCTTTCGCAGACGGCGAGCCGCGACCCGAACCTGTTCCGCGAGCTTCTCGAAGGCGGCTGCGCGCTGCCGGAGAACGACAAGCTTGCCCAGATGACGCGCGCCCTCTGGTCCGACGGCCTCCTGCTCCATGTCCCGGACGGCGTGCGCCTGGAGAAACCGGTCGTCCTGCGATGGAACGTGGGCGCTCCCGGAGCCGCGCTGCTCGCCCGCACCGTCATCCTGGTCGGTGCCAACGCGGAGGTTTCCGTACTCGAGGAGCAGTTCGCGACGCCGCACGCCGACACGGAGGCGCAGGCCTTCTACGCCGGCACGACCGAAGTCAAGGTGGGCGAGGGCTCAACCCTCTCCTTCGCCGGTCTGCAGGATCTCTCGCTCCGTCAGGTGGCGTTCCAGCACAGGTCGGCCGTTCTGTCGCGGCATGCAACCGTCCGTTGGGCGCTGGCGCAGCTCGGCAGCAGGGTGGTCCGGAGCCGCATCGACAACAGGCTCGAAGGCGACGGTTCGTCGGTCGAGCAGGCCGAGATCGTGTTCGGCTCGGCCGATCAGCTGTTCGACCTGACTTCGTATACGCGCCACATCGGCCGCGACACCACCGGCAACCTGCTCTCCAAGGGCGCGCTGGCCGATCGCTCGCGGGCGTACATGAAGGGCCTCGCCACCATCGATATCACCGCTCACGGGACGGACAGCTATCTAGGGGAGTTCGGGATGCTGCTTTCCCGGCAGGCGCGTTCGGTCGCGATCCCGAGTCTCGAGATCGATCAGCCGGACTGCCGGCGGGTTGCCCATGCCAGCTCCGTAGGTCCAATCGACGAAACGCAGCTGTTCTACCTGGAGAGCCGCGGCCTCGATCCGGAAGAGGCCCGCAAGTTCATCGTCCTCGGGTACCTGGAACCTGTCGTGGCCCGCGTTCCGCTGGAGTCCGCGCGGGATCGTCTGCGCGAGTTGCTCGACGCCAAGTGGGAATCCGGAACGGCGGCCATTCCGCTCGCGACAGCATCCGTGGCCTGATGGCCTCCACGCAGCCCGGCTTCCATCGACTCGATCTGTGCGCCGCCGATGAGGTGCCGCCCGGCACGATGAAGTTGTGTGAGGCAGAGGACGAACTGGTCCTGGTGGCGAACCTCAACGGCGCCTACCACGCCACTCAAGGCGTGTGCTCGCACGAGTACTTCGAGCTCGACAGGGGAACGCTCATGGGCGATTCGGTCACCTGCATGCTTCACCTGTCGCGTTTCTCGCTGATCGACGGCGAGGTGAGCGATCCGCCGGCCGAACTACCGCTGGCGGTCTACGACGTGGTGCTCGACGGGGGCCGGGTCTTCATCGAGGTGCCCGAGGGCCCGCTCCTGGTCAACCGCTAGCGCCGGAGACGCTACGTTCCGCTCACGAGCAATTGCAGATTGCCTTGCTCGTCGGTGAACGCGACCACGATCTGATACGGGCTGCCCACTACCGACAGCACCTGGACCTTCTGCATCGATTCGATGCCCGGCAGCGAGGTCCAGCTCGTCGTGTCGCCGGAGGTCCAGACGCCGAGCGGCCCGTACGCCTGCATTCCGTCGAGGCCTACGACCTTCTGCCCGGCCGCCACATATCCGTGGGCCGTGGAGGCGAAACCCTGGATCCATCCCGGCGAGGGCACCCGGGCCGACTCGGTCCATTTGAGTGCGTCGGTGCTCGTCCAGATCAGCGTGTCGGATGGGAGCGCGGCATTGCCTCCCGGCGCCATGTAGGCGCCGCCGAAGGACACGTAGTTGAGGTCCGGCGCCTGGAGAATCCGGCCCAATGCATAGCCCTCCAGGTCCGTCCCGAGGCTGCCCATCGCGGGCCCGGTCCAGGTCTGCGTCCAGACGCTTCCGTCACGGTTCGACTGCCAGGTGGCCGATCGATCCTGGAGACTGCCCACGATCTCCCAGCCATACCCGTTGCCGTATATGCGGTCGATCAGCAGTTCTCCCGGCAAATCAGGGGTGGCGAACACGTTCCATTTGATCCCGTCGGGTGAGATCCAGAATCGGCTCGAGGACCCGTCCGATCCGAAGGCCAGAAAACCGCCAGGGCCTCCGGCGATGTCGTATGCGCCGGAGAGGGCTTTGTCCTGGGCGGGCAGCTTCGTCGCGCGCCAGGGGCCGAGGTCAGCCCACGTCCACGCCACGGCCGTTTCATTGGGAGTCACGCCGGTCCAGCCCACGGCGACGATCGTTCCCTCCGAGTACGTGACGTCGCGAACCGTGGCCATGTCACTCGGGAGCGCCGCCGTCTCCTTCCAATTCAGCCCGTCGACCGACGAGAAGGCGTGCGTCGTCCACGACGCCGGTGACGTAGGGCCGGCCGTTCCGAACGCGGTCAGCACGATCCCGGAGGTTCCGCCCCGGGCAACTCCGTCGGTTGAAGGCACGAACGCCATCAACCCGCCCGAGCCGGGGAGCTGGAACACCGTCTGCCCGAAGCCTGAATAGGCCGGCGCGACCATCCGGGGAAAGGCGCCGCTCTTCAATCGCCACCCGGACGGGAGGCTCGACGCGGCCGAACTTGACGGACTTGCCACCGAATCGTGGGCGGTGGGCCGGGCCGAAGGGCTCTGGCTTGCCGCCGGGCTCGTTCGATCGAGCTGGTGAATGTAGGCGCCCGCTGCCACGACCGCTATGAGTGCCATGACGGCGGCGAACCGGAAGGCCGGTCGGACGCGCCCCGCGCTGAGCCAACCCAGTCGGCCATGCGAGGCCGGCGGCCGCGACGCCGCGTTTTCCAGCGACTTCCGAATCGACGCCGGCGCTGTTACTGGCGCCTCCGCGGACAGCCAGTCGCGAATGGCCCTCTCGGTGTCCGCATGCTTGTCCGTCATCGGTTGGTCTCCCGGGTTGACTCGAGCGCGGCTTGAAGCGCCCGGAGCGCATAGTGGAGCCTGGACTTGACTGTGCCGGCGGGAATTGCGAGGCGCTCGGAGATCTCCTCGATCGACAGGTCTCGCCAGAACCGGAGCACGACGACGACCCGTTGGTCGCGTGTCAGCCCGGAGAACGCGGGCTCGAGCGAAAGCCGTGCCACTGTCGAACCGTGCGAGTCGTGTGACTCGAGCGATCCGGCGTCGTCGAGGGGGACAATACGAATGACCCGACGGTGTCGCAATCGATTGCGACAGGCGTTGACAAGGATCCGATCGAACCAGGCGTCGAAGCGGTCTCGGTCGCGCAGCGTCCGCCAGGCCTGCCAGGCCTTCTCGACCGCCTCCTGAGTGGCGTCCTCGGCCTCGTACCGGTCGCGCAGGATAAGGGTGGCGAGCCGGTAGCTCTGCAGCAGGCGCGCATCGTCGAGCAAGGCGAAGGCTTCGATGCGGTCGCTTCGCCAGGTATCGGCCGTGGCAGTCGCGGAATTATCGCCGCTCCCTCGAAGTCTTCTCAATGCCGACAACGCCGTCTCCCCCATAGGATGCCTCCGTGTCCTGCGCTCGTCTGCGCCCGTACCTATGACACGTGGCAGGAACAATACGTTCACTGGAGCGGCCGCGCCGCCCGGCAGAGACCTACCTTGGCAGGAGCCGGCCGAGTCCAAGGAGTTCCGCGCGAGCCAGAATGGCCGCCCCGAACACCACGTCGGCCAGTCCGACGCCAAGATGCGACACGAGCACGCGGCCGCCGGCAGCCGCGCGCGAGGTAGCCTCGAGGGTGGCGTCGCCGCGGAGCAGTTCGCCGATCGTGGAGTCCGGGTCAGGGTATCCCGCGAACACGGACCCCGACCGCGTGGCGAGGAACTGGTCGCGCTCGTCGACCACGAACAGGGAGTCGCGCGCGAGACCGGCCGGGGCCTGCATGTCGTAGTCGACCGCAACGAACAGGGCGTCCGGGTCGAGCCATTCCGAATTCAGCGTCTGCCGTGTGGAGCCGAACGACGTCATCGAGACGATGATGTCCGCGCCGTCAACCGCATCGCGTACCGACCGGACGGCCACGGCCGTGGCAATTCCCGGCGTCTCGGGAGCCGCGGCGGCCAGGTTGGCTGCGCGCCCTGCATCCAAATCCGTGAGCCTGATCACCGCGCCGGATAACACGGCACCGATCACCGCAAGGTGGCTCCTCGCCTGCACCCCGGCGCCCAGGAGCGCCACAACAGGCGTTCCGGTCGCCGTCCCGGATCGCCGGCTCATGATGCAGCGGATGGCCGCGCCGCTGATCGCTGCTGTCCGCTCGGCAGTGATCGTTCCCGCATCCATCACCGCCACCGGCTCGCCCGTACGCGGGTCGTTGAGCAGAACCAGGCCGTGATAGGCGGGCAATCCGCCGACCGGATTTGCCGGAAAGCCTGTGATCCACTTGGCCCCCACGAGATCGTCGGAGCCGTCGGCGGCGGTGCCGCGGAGAAGGGCCGGCATCGCGTGCGCCAGCGATCCGGGCTGCCTGGGATGCACACCGATCTTTGCCGGCAGTTCGGCGTCCCGACCGAGGGACCGCATCGTCAGGTCGGCGAGGGCCAGCCGCTCGTCCAGTGGCGGCATTGCCGCCGCGACCTCGGCCGCGCCTAGGTGCCTCAGGGCTTTCATCTTCCGCCAGCAGCGAGTCTCAAGCGCCGAGCGTGGCGCAACCGACGCAGGTGCACGGATGCCCAATGCGCTCCGCGCGAGTGTAGCGTTACGATGGTGCCGGCGGCTCCAGGCTTGGAGTCCAGCGCCGAGCCCATCGAACGATCCGAAGGAGGAAGCTTGCAGCGCGTCAGAGGCGTGATCGCCGGATTCGTCGTCGGAGCTCCCTTCGCGACCTTCCTGTGGTACTGGCTGCACGCGGAGTGGGAGTGGGCTGCCCTCGTTGGGCTCGTGGTTGGGCTGGCCATCTTTGCCGTTGTGGCTACGAGAAGCGATGCTCGCGATGAGGCCGCCGACCTCGCCTGGCGCGAAACCTCCCCAGATCTTCCTCCATATTCGGAACGGGCAGCCCTGGAGAAGATCCAGGCGGACATGCCCGGACCGGATCGGAAGCCCAATGAGAGTGGAGCGCACGACGGCTCCGTAACCGCCCGCCGCCGTGCCGCACCCCGTCAGCGATCGGAGTCGAAATGAGCCCCGTCGATCGAGCGAGCCTCGAGGAGCGTCTGCGCGCTCAGGGCATGGAGATCTCGTCCTGGTCAAACGATGCGGGATATCGCTATGCAGAGCACACGCATGAGTACGACAAGGTTGTCGTCGCGGTCCAGGGCTCGATCACTTTCGGTCTGACCGGCTTCGGCGTGGGATTCATGTTGACCCCAGGCGAGCGGTTGGACCTTCCGGCCCACATCAGGCACGACGCGGTCGTGGGACCCAAGGGAGTGATCTGCCTGGAAGCGCACTTGCCTGCGGCCACGCTTGGGACCAAGGCGAAGGGTCGCGGCTACCGCTGGTAGAGCGGAGAATGGCCTTGTGACTGGTCGCCGGGCGAGGTTCCAGCCGCCTGGGCAGGTGCCGGTCGCCGGTGCTGAGACCGGCCGCAAATGTGCATTCCGCGGGGATCGGCTAGGCTGAAAGCGAGCCGCGGGACAGCGTCTCGGTCTTCTCTGGCGAGGGCAAGGAACGGATGGGCGCATTCGAACGGATCGACGAGACGGACGCTCGAATCCTCGAGCTGCTCCAGCGCGACGGACGCGAGTCCTATGCCGAGGTCGGGGTAGCTGTCGGGATGAGCGGCCCATCGGCTCACGAGCGTGTAAAGAAGCTCGAAGCGCGGGGCGTGATCAAGAGCTACGCGGCGATCGTGGACCCCACGATGCTGGGCTATGGGGTGCTCGCCTACATATTCATCAAGCAGGTTCCGGGCACGATCGCCACGGATATGACCGGCGACTTCGTGAGCATCGATGAGATCGAAGAGTGCCATCACCTGGCCGGCGAGGCCGACTATCTACTGAAGGTGCGCGCGACCGACACACGCCACCTGGAACGGGTCCTGCATCGGATCCAGCAGGTTGGGCACGTCTTCACCACCGAGACCCAGATGGTCTTTTCGAGCGCGTTCGAGCGGCGTCCTCTCCGGCTCGTGCGGGAGACTGAGCCGCCTGCGAGTTCCAACGGCGCGTGACCGGTTCCGCGAATCCGGAAGTGACCGGAGGCCGCTCGAAACGGGCCAGCCGCGTGGGCAACGATGTGCCCGAGCCACGGGTCACGTCGATGTTCGACTCCATCGCCCCCGTCTACGACCGGATGAACACTCTCATGACGGCCGGTCTGGACGGCCGCTGGCGCAGGGCGGCTGTGCGGGCCACGGGCCTCGGACGTGGAGGTCGCGGCCTGGACGTAGCGTGCGGAACGGGCAAGCTCACGGCCGCGCTTGCGGGTGCCGTAGGGCCTGAGGGCAAGGTCACCGGCGTCGATCTCTCCCCGGCCATGATCGAGCACGCGAAGCGTGCCTTCGGGGAATTGAACGGGGTCGAGTTCGTGCTGGGCAACGCGCTGGCACTGCCGGTTGCGGATGGATCGTTCGACGCCGCCACGATCGGTTTTGGGTTGAGGAATCTGGCGAGCTACGAAGACGGGTTTCGCGAGTTGTCCAGGGCGGTCCGGAGTGGGGGACGGGTCGTGTGCCTCGAGCTCTCGCAGCCGCGACCAAGGTGGTGGGGGCACCTGTACACAGGGGCGTTCCGCATCGCGGCACCTGTGATGGGGGCCCTGTTCCGGCGCCGGGCGGCCTACTCGTATCTGCCCAACTCACTCAAGGGATTCCCGGACGCGCAGGAGATCGCCGAGGTCATGCGTCGTGCGGGCCTGCGCGACGTGACCTTCAAGCGGCTCGCGCTTGGCGGAGTAGCCCTGCACGTGGGGACCGTGGCCTAGCCACGATCGGAGGGCCTAGGGCGTGGCTTCGCCGGCCGTCTCCGCGACGTCAGCCTTTCGAGCCGACTCGTCCCGAGCGGCCTCCCGGGCGCGGAGCTCCTTTGCGATGACGCCGTCCACATAGGCGCCGTGGAGTTCGAGCACGCGGCTGATCGCGGCCTCATCCAGGGTGATGCCTTCCTCAGCGAGCATCGTCGAGAGCAGCGAGGCCTCGGTGTCGTCAACCGGCCCCCCCGGCGTCTCNNGGAGCCCTCGTCGGCAGATGTGATCCGCAATTGGACGCCATTCGGGGAACCGGAGTGGCGCCGGTTCGGGCGAGACGTCCCGGCCAGTATACGGACGGCGCGTCCAGTGCGAGCCGGATCGTGCCGCCCGGTACACTATCGCGACCATGATTGACTTCACGCCCAATCCAATCTTCCTCTCAATCGGCGGTCTCGAGATTCGTTGGTATGGGATCGGCTACGTGGCCGCGATCGTTGCGGGCACCTGGCTCGCGTTCTACCTGGCTCGCCGACGCGGCGAGCGGACCGACATCATCGTCGACAGCCTGATCATCATGGCGGCCGCGGCGCTCGTGGGCGGGCGTGCCTACCACGTGATCGACCAGTGGGCGTACTACCAGAACAACCTGATAAAGATCATCCAGCCGCCCTACAGCGGATTGGGCATCTACGGCGGGCTCTTCACGGGAATGCTTGCCGTGATCTGGATCACCCGCCGACACCACCTGTCGTTCTGGCGCTGGGGCGACATTCTCGCGCCCTGCATCCTGCTCGCCCAGGTCGTGGGCCGGTGGGGCAACTTCATGAACCAGGAGCTGTACGGCCCGCCCACCAACCTGCCCTGGGGCATCGCTATCGAGTGCCAGAACCGGGTCAGCCCGTACTACTGCCCGGCCTCGGGCATCGATCCGGCGTTCACCGCGCCGTTGAACGCCCATTTCGTGCCGCTATTCCTGTACGAGTCCATCCTGAGCCTGATTGGCATCTTCGTGATGCTGTACCTGTGGCGCACCTTCACCTCGAAGGGCCGCCTGTTGATCGCCGGCGACGTCGGATTGCTCTACTTCGTCTGGTACGGCCTCGAGCGCGGCTACCTGGAGACATACCGGAGCGGCTGGGACTGGACCTTCTTGGGCATCCCGATGGCGCAGCTCGTTGGAGCCGGGGCCGCCGGCGCGGCGATAGTCGCGATCCTGATCCGTCACTGGTGGGTGCGAAACCATCCCGAGCAGCCGTCCGGCGGATCCGTCATGGATGAGCCCGACACGGCCATACCCGAAACGGCCACACCCGACACGGCCACACCCGAAGCGCCGCCGGAGCCGCCGTCCGTCGTCACAGAGCCCGCCCCCGAGGCGCCGGCCCCGAAGCGCAAGCGCACGAGGCCAACGCCGACGTCCTGATTCGGACCAGGCTTCCCGGCAGGGGGAGTGCGTGTGGGCCTCCGACTGCCAGGTACCCGTGCCGGATCACCACCGCCGGCCGGGCCTGCTCCTCACCCTGGTTTCCGGGCGCGTGCCGCACACTCCGACGGCACTGCGCCTGTCGTCGCGAGCGGGAACGGCGGTCTCCGCGCGGCGCCCAAGCGGCGAACGTGCCATTGCCATGTCCTGCTGAGCCGCGAGTCTCTGGCCCTCCATTGGGCTGGGCCAATCCTGTACCGGTGTCCACTGCCGAGCATCCATCGCGCTTGACCTCCTTCGCCGGCAAGGTAGCGACGGCCGCTTGTCCCGGGCTCATCTCCCGCTTATCGCCGCGGTGCGGCCGCCGGCACTGGCTGCTCGCGGCACCCTGGGTCCCGGACCGCGGGGGCCATGCCGCCCGGTTGGTCCGGGCCGGAATGAGGCGGGCACAGGCCGCTCGGCGTTTCGCGGATGCCCGGGCACCGGGTACAATTCAGCCGTCCAGGAATTCGTCGCGACTCTAGACAGAAATGCCGAGACGTCGCCGGCGCCTGAATGAGTCCCCATAGCCTGGCCCAGCGGCCTGGCAGTTGCCCCAGTCAAAGCGAGGAGAAATCGTGCCTAGCGTCGGCTCCAGAGTTGAAGGGCTTCCGCAGAGCGTGCCCGCGGATCACGCAGTCGCCAGATGGGTGGGCGAGATCGCGGCCCTTACGACTCCGGACTCGATTCACTGGTGCGACGGTTCGCAGGAAGAGAACGACCGGCTGACCCAGCATCTCGTTGAAGCCGGCACGTTCACCCGTCTCAATCCGGACATCAGGCCCAACAGCTTCCTCGCCCGATCGGATCCGTCGGACGTCGCCCGAGTCGAGGACCGGACCTTCATCTGCTCGGAGAAAGCGGAAGACGCAGGCCCTACGAACAACTGGCGAGACCCTTCCGAGATGCGCGAGCTTCTCGGCGGCCTGTTCAAGGGATCGATGCGCGGCCGCACGATGTACGTCATCCCATTCTCCATGGGTCCGGTCGGTTCGCCGATCGGCCGTTTGGGACTCGAGATCACGGACTCCGCGTACGTCGTGGTCAACATGCGGATCATGACGCGCATGGGCACCGCAGCCCTCGATGAGATCGTCAAGACGGGCGACTTCGTACCCGCCGTCCACACCGTCGGTGCCCCGCTGGCGCCCGGCCAGAGGGATGTGGCCTGGCCGTGCGACCCAGAGACCAAGTACATCGTCCACTACCCGGAGACCCGCGAGATCTGGTCATACGGCTCCGGCTATGGCGGGAACGCGCTGCTCGGCAAGAAGTGCTTCGCCCTTCGCATCGCGTCGGCGATCGCCCGCGACGAGGGCTGGCTNNCTGGCCGAGCACATGCTGATCATCAAGGTCACTGCGCCGGACGGCCGGGTGAAGCACGTGACCGGTGCCTTTCCGTCGGCGTGCGGCAAGACCAACCTGGCGATGCTCGAACCGACAATCCCGGGTTGGAAGGTCGAGACGATCGGTGACGACATCTGCTGGATGAAGTTCGGCGATGACGGCCGGCTGCACGCCATCAACCCCGAAGCGGGTTTCTTCGGCGTCGCACCGGGCACGAGCATGCTCACGAACGC
>PMBG01000109.1:10302-13677 GCA_003153755.1 Chloroflexota bacterium
TCGACTGGACCGGCAGGGACTGGACTCCAGAGTCGACGACCCCGGCCGCCCACGCCAATGCGCGCTTCACGGCGCCGGCCGGCCAGGACCCGGCAATCGACCCCGCATGGGAGGACCCGGCGGGTGTTCCGATCGACGCGATCATGTTCGGCGGCCGCCGCGCAACCACAGTTCCGCTCGTCCGTGAAGGCTTCGACTGGGAGCACGGCGTGTTCCTGGGGTCGATCATGAGCTCGGAGATGACTGCCGCCGCTTTCGGCACGATCGGGAAGCTTCGCTTCGATCCGTTCGCCATGCTGCCNNCCGACTACTGGGCCCATTGGCTGGAAATCGGCCAGAAGGCAGGGGCTCGGCTGCCGCGCATCTACCTGGTCAACTGGTTCCGCAAGAATGAGGCCGGCAAGTTCATGTGGCCCGGCTACGGAGACAACAGCCGGGTCATCGAGTGGATCTTCGGCCGTTGCTCCGGCGAGGACGACGCGGTCGAGACGCCGATCGGCTTCCTGCCCGCCCCGGGAGCGCTGAATATCGCCGGCGCCGACGTGACCGATGCCGACATGGCGGCGCTGCTCGCGGTCGATCCGGCGGCCTGGGTGGCCGAAGCGGAAGCGATCGAAGAGCACTATGCGCGGTTCGGCGACAAGCTCCCGCCGGCCCTTGCCAGGCAGCTGTCTGCGCTGAAGAACGGAGTCACAGCCCGGTAGCGATCTATCCCATCGACACACTGGGCCGGCCGCAAAGGCCGGCCTCGTGCGTTAACGGGAACTGGACGTTGCCGACGGGATCTACCCGGCTCGGCGCATCGCCGGGTCCTACCGCGTCGACCGCTGCCTGCTGCCGATCCGTCGCGAACCGGTTACGATCCTGCCTGTGCCGGTTTGAGCTTCGCCGGTGACAAAACTCCGACCGTCGGCTGTGCCGGCGGCGTCTCGCACGAGAGAGGATCAGATGGCGGTCGGTCGACGGAAGGTCACAGTCATCGGCGCCGGCAACGTCGGCGCAACTACGGCGCAGCGCATCGTCGAGTCCAATCTCGCCGATGTGGTCCTGATCGACGTAGTCGAGGGTTTGCCACAGGGCAAGGCGCTCGACCTGGCCGAGGCGGCGCCGCTCCACTACCACGACCACACGGTCGTGGGGACGAACGACTATTCGGACACCGCCGGCTCGGACGTGATCGTTGTCACGGCAGGCCTCGCGCGCCAGCCGGGTATGACACGCGACGATCTTCTCATCAAGAACATGGGGATCGTCCGCGCCGTGGTCGGACAGGCGGCCGGGCAATCACCGGACGCGTTCATCATCGTCGTGACGAATCCGCTCGACGCCATGGTCCACGTCGCCCTGGAGACCACCGGTTTCCCTCGCGAGCGTGTGATAGGTATGGCCGGCGTCCTCGATAGCGCTCGGTTCCGAGTATTCATCGCTCGGGAACTCGGCGTGTCCGTCGTGGACGTGTCCGCGTTTGTTCTGGGTGGCCACGGTGACACGATGGTCCCGCTGCCGCGGCTGTCGACGGTGGCGGGCATCCCGCTTCCGGAGCTGCTTTCCGCCGAACGCATCGACGCCCTCGCGGACCGCACGCGGAACGGCGGCGCGGAGATAGTCGGACTGCTCAAGTCGGGGAGCGCCTTCTACGCGCCGGCGTCGTCGGCGGTGAGCATGGTCGACTCGATCCTCAACGACAGGAAGCGCGTACTGCCGTGCGCGGTCTTGCTCCAGGGCGAATACAAGATCGACGGTCTGGTGGTGGGCGTACCGGTCGTTCTGGGTGCGAGCGGCGTCGAGCGGATAATCGAAGTCAAGCTCACCGATGCCGAGCAGACAGCCCTGCGGACTTCCTCGGAATCGGTGCGATCACTCGTTGAGACGATGCGGAACGCTCAGGCGTAGCTCCCCGTTCTCGCGTATGGCAAGACCGAAAAGACCCGGCCCCCTCAAGGGACCGGGTCTTTTCTTCTTCCAACTCGGCGGCGCCGACGGGACCGGGCAATAGGAAAGCCCCGGCGGTCCCGTCCAGCCGGGGCTCTCCTGGGCCAATCAGCTATTCAGTTGCGCCGGTCCCGGCCCCCCGGGCTCCGGGACCAGCGCGATTCGCCCGTCCGATCCCCCTCGGAGCGGCGTTCGCACATCGGGCGCTGGCCGAGGGCCGCCCGGGCTCATCGCATTGAGAACCTTGGCAATCCCACGACCTGGCTAGATTCAACGGCTCCCGTGGCCGTTGGCGCAGCGCGAGGTTTACATCGCATCTGTCGGCCACCCGACAGTAATGCGGCGGCGAGTCGATCGGGCCCTGGTCGCCAATCCGGCCGCAGGATTCCCGGTGAACGGCACGGGCGCCGAGCGACGTGGCCCATCACCTCCGACGTGGACGCCAACGGGCACTACCCGTCGACGCCACTCCCGGTACACTCGGTTGGTGACTTCCTTCCTCCGCCTCGATTTCGATCCCACCACGACGATCCTTGGGACTCAGATTCGCCTCGAGACGCTGGCAATCGCCGCGGTGGTATTCCTTGTGATGGTGCTCACGGCAATCGCAGCCGGTCGCGCGGCCACCATCGCCGCCGACGGCGAAACGACGCTGCCGCGGCTTCGTCGAGACGACTTGATCCTGGTGGCCTTCGGAGCCGTTCCGGGAGCTGTAGTGGGTGGTCGCGCCGGGTATGCGCTGGTCCACCTCGACTATTACCGGGCTTTCCCCGCCGCACTCTTCGATCCCGGTCAGGGCGGCTTGTCACTCACCCTGGCGGTGGTGCTCGGAACGATTACGGCAATGGCCGTGGCCCGATTGCTGGCGGCTCCCGTAAGGCGCTGGCTCGGGGCTTCCGCCCTGCCGGTTCTGTTTGGACTCGGCCTTGGGAAGCTTGCGATGGTTCTCGGCGGGGCAGGGCAGGGGAGTTACTCGGACGCCTCGTATGCCACGAGCTACGTCGGGGCGGGGCCGTGGGAGAGCGCCAACGCGAGCTACCCGGCGCTTCCGTCGCAGGCGATCGAGGGGCTGGCAGTTCTCGCGCTCGCGATCGCGGTTTTCGTGCTGCCTGGGCTCCTGCGGCTGAGGCTTCGACGGTGGCGGGCAATCGTACGCCCGGGGCTGGCGCCGAGGCGCGATTGGATGCTCCTCACCGGCGGCCGCCGGTACCTGACGCTCGTGGGCCTGTGGGGGATCATCCGGTTGGCGGGTGCGTTCACATGGCGTGACGCTTCGGTACTTGGTCCGTTGCGCACTGAGCAGCTGGTGCTCGTGCCCATCATTCTCGTGGCGCTGTTCGGGCCGGCTTTCGTGGGCGCCGTCGGCAGCAGCCGCTTATGGCTCCGGAACTGGCGGGCGGCGCGGCGTGAGCGGCTTGCGAAGGAACGAGAACTCGCCGCTAT
>PMBG01000045.1 GCA_003153755.1 Chloroflexota bacterium
ATCGAGGCCGTCGAGAACCACATGCCGCAGGTCATCGTGATCGACGAGATCGGGACGGAGCTGGAGGCGGTCGCCGCCCGGACGATCGCCGAGCGCGGCGTCCAGCTGATCGGCACGGCCCACGGCAACAACCTGGACAACCTGATGCTCAACCCCACGCTCACGGACCTCATCGGGGGTATCCAGACCGTCACGTTGGGCGACGAGGAAGCGCGGCGACGACGCTCGCAGAAGAGCGTTCTCGAACGCAAGGCCCCGCCGACATTCGATGTCATCGTGGAGATCCTCGACCGCGAGAAGGTCGTGGTCCACGCGGACGTGGCCGAGACCGTGGACGCGATGCTGCGCGGCGAGGAGGTCTCGGGCGAGCTGCGTTGGCGCGACGAGGGCGGAGTTCACCGTTCGCAGTCGCGGCCAAAGCCGTCGCCACGCGAGGCGCTCACCAGCGACCGTTTCGGCAGCGACCGCTTCGCGGGTCTCGTGGGAGCCGGTTCGGGCTGGCGGACAGAGCCTGGTTGGCGCGGCGCCGGCTCGTATCACGCCCCAAGCGACCTGCGCGAAGCCGACCGCGGCGTGCGATCCGGATACCGGCCCGGCGGCGGTGGCGGCTGGCGGGCGCCGGCTCGCGGCGCGCGAGAAGTACGCGACGTCGCGCGCCGAGCGCGAGGCGACGGCAGCTCAGGCGGCGCGACCGGAGGCCCGAACTCGGGCGGCGCCGGCGGGACCGGAGCGCCTGGCCAAGCTTGGCCCTCGGGCGGGCCGAACTCAGCAGGCCGGACGCTCCCAGGCGAGCGATTCGCCATGCATCCCGGAGCGCCGGCTCGGCCGGGCATTCCGTCACGAGATGCCGTCCCGGGCTCGCTCCGTCCCGATGAGCTGGCTGATCGCGGCCCGATCGAGCGGCCTGCGCTGCCCGTTCCCGAGCCGCGGGCGCGGGACCTGCGCGAACTCGAGCGGCAGGCGGCCTGGGCCAAGCAGGCGACGCGTGCCCTAAACGCTTACCGGGCCGACGCCGTCGAGGAAGAGGAGCCGTCGCAGACGGCGCTCGCCGTGGATGATGACGAGCCGGAAGACGACGAGGATCTCGCTGCCGAGATCGAACTCGAGGAGGCCGAGGATGATGAATCCGTTGCGGATGTCTTCCGGATGCGCGTCGAAGGCGAGGAATCCGACGAGGCCGAGGATTCCGAACTAGACGCCGACGGCGGCCCCGTCCTTCGGATCCGTGATGGCGAGTCGATCCTGCCCACACTCCGCGTCTTCCCGCACGGCATCAGCCGCAAGCGGCTCGAACTGGCCATCCGCGAGCTGCAGCTGCCCGTGATCATCGCCCGCGACTCGGACGAGGCCGACGTGGTGATGACGCTGAAGAGCGAGTATCGCCAGAAGACCCCGGCTCTTCGCGACGCCGAGGACAAGGGCCTTCCGATCTACGTGCTGAAGAGCAACACGATCGTCCAGATGCAGGCGAGCCTGACTTCGATCTTCTCGCTCGAGATAGACCCACGCGAAGCGGCACTGCGCGAAGCTGAAGAGGCCATCGGCGTTGTCATCCGCCAATCGCAGCCGGTGGAGCTGTCGCCGCAGAACCCGTACATCAGGCGCCTGCAGCATCAGATGGCCGAACGGGCAAACATCATTTCGAGGTCACGCGGCCGCGAACCGTACCGCCGGGTGCGCTTCTACCCGTAGCACCGGTTTGTCCGGCCTGGTGGGAGTCCGGCTCGCGTCCTACTTGATGGGTGCCGTGATCGTGACGCCGGAGAACTTGGTGAAGGCGTAGCTCGTGTTTATGACAGTCGGGCGAGCCACGCCGTTCACGGTGGGGGTGTACGAAAGCACCGTCTCGACCGCGACGGGCGTCCCGTCGTCCTTGACCCAGATCTTGAGCGTACTCTGGGCCAGCGTCCCTGCCAGCCCTTCGACGTGCTTCTCGTAATAGGAGGAGTACTGGACGGCGTCGCTGACCTCCAGCCGGTGCGTCTTCACGCCGTTCTTCGTGTCGGTTCCCTTGTCCGCAAGGCCGGTATACCTGAGAAGGAAGATCGGGTCGCAAGTCAGGTTTCCGCGGGCCGTCTTCGTCCACGCCGCGTTGTCGGTCTTCTTGTACTCATCGGAACCGATCATGACGACCTGGAGCTTGGCGTACGAGCCGCCGGTGTAGTTCTGGACGCTCGAACAATCGTCGCCGTGGGCGGATTCGATGCCCGACTCGGTTCCGGAGATGACAGCTTTGCCGTTGAAGGACACGGTCTCCTTGCTCGTGGCCTCGAACTGGAAGTCGCTCCGGACGACGAGCTTCAAGTACGCATCCAGAGGAGGCAGCGGTGACGGCGACGGCGTCGGCTTGGCCTTGGGAGTCGGCGAGGTCGGGGCGTGGCTGACCGACGCACCGGGCGAAGTGGACGCGGCCACGAGCCCTGCGACGTCCACGTTCGGCATGCTCCAGTGCGCACCGACGGCACCGGCGATCAGGGCTGCGCCTGCGACCCACAGCGCGGCCTCGGCCGAGAACGCCGTGAATCCCCCGAACTTGCTCAACGCTGCCTCCCGGGGCATACCGTGGGAGACGTGCGGTCGATCGCACGCTCGGTAGCAAGGATACCCAGCCGAGCGGCGCGCGAACCGGCCCAATCGGCCCAGGGGGTCCCAGGACTGCCGGGCTACTCCACTGTCGCGGCGTGCGGCCCGGGCCCGGCTGCTCGACCAACCCTCTTATGCCGCGCAGGCTCAGACGCCGCGACGCCACTTGACCCGGCCCCGGCTGGGCTAGACTCGACACATGCACCTCGACGGCCGCCGCGGAAGCGGCTTCTTCCTGACCCTCGAGGGACCGGAGGGTTCGGGCAAGTCGACCCAGGGGCAGCGGCTCGCAGGCCGGTTGAACGCGGCCGGCTATCGCTGCGTCCTTACGCGTGAGCCCGGTGGCACACGCATGGGCGAGAGCGTGCGCGACATCCTGCTCCACCAGCACTCGCCGGTGCCGGCCGCGGACGCCTTGCTCTTCAACGCGGCCCGCGCGCAGCTCGCGGCCGAGGTGATCGAGCCGGCGCTCGCCAGAGGCGAAATCGTGATCTGCGACCGGTTCGGCGACTCCACCCTGGCCTACCAGGGATACGGCGCCGGTCAACCACTCGACGGTCTGCGGCGGCTGGCACAATTCGCGGTGGGTGACCTCGCGCCGGACCTCACGATCCTCATAGACTTGCCCGTGGACGAGGGACTCCGCCGGAAGCAGGGGGGCGACGAGATCACCAGGTTCGAACTGCACGTGGATCTGGAATTTCACGAGCGCGTCCGCGAGGGATTCCTTGCCCTGGCGGCCGCCGAGCCGGTGCGTTTCGTAGTGCTGGATGGGCTCATGAGTCCCCAATCGATCGAACGATCAATCTTCGAAACCGTCCGGGCCCGACTGGACGTCAATGGACTCACGCCCCAAGGCGGCGCGCTTCCTCACGGCGACCTGTTGCCTGCGAGCAACCTCAACGCATCAGCTGATGGGCGAATGTTGGACTTTAGTGAACCGGACGGCGCCTCCGTGCGTAGGAACAAGTGAGGGACTCGGTGGTAGCGCCCCAGCCGCCGGTCACTCCCGACGAATCGTCGGAGGGACATGCGGAGGCTGAACTAATGCGGCAAGTGGCCGCCGGCGAAATCGGCGGACTCGAAACCCTATACGACCGCTATCACGCGATGGCGTACGCACTTGCCTTGCGGATCACCACCGAATCAGGGCTGGCGGAAGACGTCGTCCAGGACTCGTTCCTGGGCGCGTGGCGCAATGCCGCCCGCTATGCGGAGACGAAGGGCAGCGTCCGAGGGTGGCTTCTCGCAATCGTCCGTCATCGGGCCATAGACGCGATCCGGCGGCAGCGTAACGGGGTTGCCCTCGCTGACGAGTCGGAGGAGGTTCTTCCGTCGGCTCTCACGCTGCCGGACATCTGGCCCGAAGTCTCCGGGCGTCTCGACGCCGAACAGGTTCGCCGCGCCATTGCGAAACTCCCCGCCAATCAGCGCGAGGCCATCGAACTCGCCTACTTCGACGGGCTCACCCAGCGTGAAATCGCAGACAAGACCAGTGCGCCTCTCGGTACGGTCAAGAGTCGAATGCGACTCGGACTCGTTGCCCTGCGCGAAGAGCTCGTTGGACTGGGCGAAGCGGCGCATACGCCGTCGCCCTCCAACAGCAAGAAAGGTATGGCCTGAGATGGCCACCAAAATGACCTGTGAGAAGGTCCGCGAGCTTGCCTCGGGCTTCGTGCTCGGCGCACTCGACACGGACGAACTGATTGCCGTTCAGGATCACCTGGACACGTGCGCCAAGGGCCATCCGGAGATCGACGAGCTGGGCGGCGTGGTGCCGTACCTGGCCGTCACCGTAGAGCCGGTCGAGCCGCCCGAGTGGCTGCGCGAATCGGTAATCGCGGCTGCCAGGGCGGACCTCCAGGCAAGCCGGCGTGTCGGCAAGGTCATCGAGCGTCGTGCCGCCGAACCCGTGGCGGTCGCGGTCCCCGCGGCAGTCCAGCCGGTGACGGCCGGGCCCCGGAACGTCGTTTCGCTCGCGGCCCAACGCATCGCTCGGCGCCGCAAGGCGTTCATCTACAGCCTGTCGGCCGCGGCTGCGGCGCTTGCGCTGATAGTGGGCGGCGTCGCCTTCGTGATACCCGGTCAAACCGCCGATCCCAGCGCCCAGTGGAATCTCTATGTGGACAAGCCGGGCACGCACGTCCTGCCGGTCTCCGGTCCCGTCAGCGGGAAGATCGCCCTGTTCCCCACCGGACACCTGCTGTTCCAGCTGAACGGTTTCGAGCAGACTCACGGCGACGAGACGTACGTGGTCTGGGTCACCTCGGACAACGGCGTTCTGACCAAACTCACGTCGTTCCGTATCGCCGGCCCCGGTGCCGTCCTCCTCGACGCCGGCAGCGTGCCCAACTCGGCCAGCCTCTGGGTGAACATCACCAAAGAAGCGAACGACAAGGTGACCAAACCCACAGGGCCGTCCGTCGTCAGCGGAGCCATTCCGCTCTAGGCCGCCAAACCCGCGGCGCCTTGCCCGTGTCCTTGGGTCCTTGCGGCTACTCAGTCGCGGGGGCCGCCGCCACCCTGCCGCCGCCGGCTTCGCGTGCGCTGTTCATGGCCGAGTCGGCCGCTGCGAGCAGCTCTTCCGGGGTGCGACCGTCCAGCGGGAAGCTCGCGATCCCGGCCGAAACCGAGATCGACTTGCCCTCCACGGGCGGCAGCGCGGCAATCCCACGAACGAGTCGCTCGGCAACGATCAGCCCGTCCGGACCCGGCGCCAGGATGATGAATTGTTCATTTCCGTAGCGGGCGACCGCATCCACGAGCCGTACCGATTCGGCCAGGAGCTGAGCGACGCGGCGCAAGGCTTCGTCGCCGGCCGTGTTCCCGCCGGCCTTCTGGATCTCGGAGAAGCCGTCCAGCTCGAGGATGGTGACGCTCAGCGGCACTCCCTGCCTGCCGGCTCGAGCAACCTCGAGTTCGAGCATCTGATCCAACGTCCGTCGATTGGCGAGCCCCGTAAGCGGGTCCGTATGCGCCAGCCGGTCGAACCACTCGGCGCGCTCGGAACCGAGGGACAGGGCCAGGGCACGTTCCACCGCGACCGCGGCGAGGTCGGCAAGCGGTTCGGCGGCCACGAGGGCCTCATGCGACGGCAATGGGCCGGCAAAGCCGAGCGCCATCACACCCAGCGCGACTTCGATCCCGTCGCGGCGGACCACGAGCGGCAGCGCGAGGGCCGTCCTGGCCGATCGCAGGATCGCGATGTGGGCGGCGTCGTCCACTTCCAGCGGGTGTCGCGATCGGATCACGTCCGCAAGCGGGTCGTGGCTCTTGGACGCGTCCCCGACGGACGAGCTTCCGGCCGCGTCCTCGTCTCCGACGCGCAGGGTGATCGCCAGCTCGAGCTCGTCGTGATCCGCGTCGAGGATGTATGCGGCCCCGATCTCGGCGCCGAGACTGTCGGCTGCCAGCCCGAGCAACTGCGCGAGCTGATCGTCGAGGTCGTCGCCCCGAGCAACGGCCGCCGCCGCAGCCGCGAGAAGCTGACCGTCTGTCCGTTCGATTCGCTGCCGATCCCCCGACACAGTTCCTCCTGATGCTCGGAATGTCCCTCGGCGCGATTGTAGGGCTCGAAACCGCATCCGGCGATAGGGCCCGCAATCTGGCGCGGACGTGCGCGAAGCCGCCTGACTGAATCGTCACCTTGATACGCCGCCGCGCCCGGAAGTCCGCATATACTCGGTCGGTGAAACTGATCGTCGCCGTCGTACACAACGAGGACGCCCGCGTCCTGATCGACGCCCTGCTGGCTCACGAATACCGAGCCACGTGGCTGCACAGTTCGGGAGGCTTCCTCAAGCAGTCCAATGCCACCGTTCTCGTGGGCGTCGAGGACGACAAAGTGGAGGACGCGGTCGCCCTGGTCCGGGCCAACTGCCACTCGCGAACTCAGACTGTGAGCCCGATTCCACCGATCATGGAGCCGGGTGAGTTCTTCATGCCATATCCCCTCGAAGTGGAAGTGGGCGGCGCCGTGGTCTTCGTGCTTCCGGTGGACCGTTTCGAGCGGATCTAGCCGAACCGGCCCGTTCGCGCTCGACCCGCGCCCTCGTCCGCTTGCTCGTGAGGTGACCGCAAGTGAGCCCGTTCCGCCCCGACCTCGTGGACGTCTGGATCTTCAGGGAGCGCCCGACCGGCACCGAAAGCGCCGTGCCCGCGCCGATCGAGATCCTGATGCTGCGCCGTTCGCCTGGCCGGATCCTCCCAGGCCTTTGGCAGTGCGTTTCGGGCAGTCTCGAGGACGGGGAGTCCGTCACCGCCGGCGCGCTCCGCGAGCTGGTCGAAGAGACGGGCTTTGGGCCGCACGAGATCGTCGCGCTGTACGACCTGGATCAGGTCAACCAGTTCCACGAACCGTCCGTCGGGGCCATCGTCAGCGGGGCGGTGTTCGCGGTTCGTGTGCAGCCCAACCGTGAACCGCGGATCTCCCATGAGCACAACGCCATGCGCTGGGTTACTCCGGAAGAGGCGCTCGATCTGGCCGTCTGGCCCGCCTATCGCGAGTCGATAAGGCGGATCCTGGAGAACCTGCTCGATCCGCGGCGTGCGATCTGGTTCGAGCTGACGCTGGACGGCCGGCGGGCAAAGGACTAGCGACGCGAGGGCCCGTCAGTCCTTCTTGACCCGAAGCCCCAGCTTTGCGGCCGCGCGTTCGATGATGGCCACATCGCTCGTTCCACGGAAACCGGAGAACGCGGCTGCCATCAGCTCGCCGTCTTCGGTCAGCACCGGCACCCCGCCCGTCCAGCCGATGAAGTCCGGATGCTCTATCCCGAACTGGTGCGGATCAAGTCGGCCCGAGAAGACGAGCTCCTCGAAACGGCCCGTGGCGTAGCCGGTCACGCGAACCTGTATAGCCTTCCGGGTCGCGTTGCCGAACGTGGCCCTGGTGGCGTCGCGGTCCGTGCCGAACATCCGGCCGGCAATGCCGCCGGAGGGATCTATCACGATCACGGCGCCGTTGCCGTTCGACATGCCGAAGTCGATCGGGTCAGCGAGGTACTCAGGCACGAGCGCGGCGACTTCGTCGATGAGCTTCCGAGCGATCGAGGCGTGCTGTTCCGGCGTCATGACCTGCTCCCTGGCGATGATGGTGCGATTCGGACGCCGCGGCACTCGGCGTCCGGCGTCTAGGCCCCGCGGTAAGGATGTAGCGGTCAGGCCGCGAACGCGAAGCTCGCGAGGAACGCGTCCATATCGGGTGAGCCGTCCACGGCCGGCGCCCAGTACGCATACACCATGTACAGGTTGTCGCCCACGACGAACAGGTATCCCTTTGCGGTGGCGCCGGTAGAGGTAAGCGTGAACGACTTGCCCGCGTGGCCGCTCACCGTGACGTCTCCCTGCGCGGAGATCGTCATCCCGGTCCCGCTCTTGGCCATCCCGGCCAGCGCGTTGGTGTAGACCGTGGCCGCCGGCTGCCCGCTGAGCGATCCTTTCGTGTACTTCGCCTCGGCAACGAAATAGGCGAGGTCCGCGCCGTCTTCGTACGTCCAGAGCGAAGTCGTCGCGTCGGTGGAGTTGCTCGTCTTGAGCACCGGCTCACCGGGCATCAGGACCGAGAACCCCGCCCCGGCCGGAGCGAATGTGCTCCATCCCGCGGTCACGTCCGCGGAGCTCGCGACTTCGGTTGGAGTCGGCGCCGCTAGAGTCGGCGCCGCCTTCGTCTTGGTGGCGACGGGCGAAGGCTTCGACGACGGCGTGGTGGAGCTTCCCGTCACGGCCTGTGACGCGGCGGAGCTCGCACCTGGCCAGAAGCTCGAGGTGCCGCAAGCGGAAGCCAGGAGGGCGCTGCCGAGCGCAAGTACGAACAAGCGGCGCAACGTGGACCTCGCTATCGCTGATGGCGCTTCTGGTCCAGCGCCTGGCATCGGCCTCTGGATGGGCTCGGTCCGCATTGTCGGTCTTGGCATGTGTCCAAGTAAAGGCCCATCGCGTTGCGCGCCCCGAGCCTGCGTGTCTCGGACCGCGGTGTGGCCGCGCCGACCTACCGGCCGATGGGCGATGATTGCGGCGGTGGTCGCGGATCCTGCGATCCCTGCCAGGAGGGCCGTCCGATGTTCGTCACAGTCGTCTATGTCCACGTCAAGCCCGAGCACGTGGCCGACTTCATCGACGCGACCCGGATCAACCATGAGGCCTCGATCCGCGAGCCGGGCAACCTGCGCTTCGACATCCTGCAATCGCCCGAGGACGCCACGCAGTTCGTTGCATACGAGGCGTATGCCGGCGAGGCCGCGGCCAGGGCGCACAAGGACACCCCGCACTACCTCGTCTGGCGCGACACGGTAGCCGGCTGGATGGCGGAGCCACGGCGTGGCGTCCGGTACGACGGGCTCTTTCCGGAATGACGATGGATTTGAAAGGACCGCCCCAGACCAGCCTGGCCATGGACGCGGGAGCCGTGGCGGATCCGTCGTCGGGGCGGTCTGCGTTTGCGCTGGCGCGCCTGCCTCGAATCATGTTCGGGGCCGGCAAGTCCGGGGAGTTGCCCGAAATCGTCCTGAGTTACGGGCCCCGGGCGCTCGTCATTGTTCGCGGCCGCGGATTCACCGCCACTCCAGACTGGGCGCGCATCGGTACGGCCCTATTCGCCGCGGGCGTGGACCTCGTCGTCGCGGAGGTCGACGGGGAGCCGTCGCCGGCGCAGATCGACGAGATCGTGGCCGGGGTCCGAGGTGGCTCGGCGGGGAGTGCCGTGGCGCCGGTCGATGTGGTGGTGGGCATCGGCGGCGGCAGCGTCCTGGACACGGCCAAGGCGGTCGCCGGGCTGCTCATCCCCGGCAACTCGGTGATGGACCATCTCGAGGGCGTGGGACCGCAGTTGCCATATCGGGGTCCGTCGGTTCCGTTCGTCGCCGTACCAACCACCGCCGGCACCGGCAGCGAGGCGACCAAGAACGCCGTCCTGTCGACCCACGGCGAGGGTGCGTTCAAGAAGTCGTTCCGCGACGAAGCTCTGGTTGCGGCGGTGGCCATCGTGGATCCAGACCTGCTCGCGGGCTGCCCGCCGGACCTCATTTCCAGCAACGGCATGGACGCTGTCACGCAGCTCATCGAGTCGTACGTCTCGCTCCGCGCCAACCCGATCACGGACGCCCTGGCCCTTTCTGGCCTGGCCGCCGCCCGCGACGGTCTCCTGGCCTGGTACGAAGAGGCTTTCTCCGGGCCCGGGGGCGCGGGCGCTGGGGGCGCGGGCACGGGGCACGACGGCGCGGACACCGGGCACGACGGCGCGGGCGCCCCATCCAGCCCGGTCGCGATTGCCCGCGAGCGGATGGCCTACGCGGCCCTGTGCTCGGGCATCTGCCTGGCCAACGCGGGGCTGGGTGCGGTACACGGACTGGCATCGCCCCTCGGCGCGCAGTTCCCGATCCCACACGGTGCCGCATGCGGATCCGTACTCGCGGCGACCACGCGTGTGAACATCCGGGCGCTGGAGTCGCGAGCCCCGGAGAGCCCGGCGCTCCGCCGCTACGCGGATGTAGGGCGTGTGCTTGCCGCCGGCGGTACGGGTGGCGCATCCGGAGCCGCGGGCGCGACCGGAGCCGCGGGCGCGGCCGCGAGCGCGATGTCGGACGTCGAGGCACGCGCGGCGCTGGTCTCGCTGCTGGACAACTGGCGCGCAACCCTGGTGGTCCCGTGGCTTTCGTCGTTCGGGATCCGCGAGTCGATGATCCACGGGATCATCCTGGACAGCCGCGGCAGCAGCATGAAGACGAACCCGATAGTGCTCACCGACGAAGAGCTGGCCGTGATTCTGCGCGTGTCGCTCTAGCGAGAAGTCTCGGCGCCGCGGGCCGGCTCGATGCTCATCCCGTGAGCATCCGCGATGACTCGGGGTCAGAGATGACGGTCCGTCGGCTAGACCTGCCCATCCAGACGCACAGAATCGACCTGGGACGCTGAGTCGGCGTTGATGCTGTGTCCCGATTCGGACAGAAGCAACCTGCCGCCTGCCGGCCCGCACCGTTCTGTCGCATATGCTCACCCGGTGAGCGGCCGGCCTGCGCCGCGGGCCGCAAAGGCGCCCCCACTTTCCCGGCTCCTGCCCCGGAATCGAAGAGCGGCCGGGCCATGCGGGGCGCGGCCGCTCTTCGCGGTGACGGAGATGTGCGGTTACTTGGCCCCCACGTTTTCAAGGCAGGCTTCGCCGGACGCATATACGAGGATCTGCCCGAGCCGGCCGTTCCAGGCTCCGCAGTTCGTGAGGTTCAGCGACATTGCCAACATTGGCTGCTCCTCCTGTGCCCGGACCCGGGCCGGCTCACGTTAGTGCGGGAGGAATCGAATCGCACTACCTACGATGACTCATAGCAGATCGTGGAAGTATCAGTAAATACCGCCGTCTCTTGAGTCCGTAGCAAAGAGTGGCGGCTCCCGGCGAGGTCAGACGCGGCGCAGCGGCGCAGGCCACGGGACTGGATCGCGCCCGCCAGCTAACGCGTTGAGAACTGTTAGTAAGCCTGCCGGCGGCAGGGCGCGCGCTACTCGCGAGCGAGGCAATCGCGACGAGTACCAGTGCCGAGATGCCGCCCGCGGCCCGGCGACGAACCGACCGGCGCCGTCGGACGGTCACGGATTTCTGGCCGCGCCACGCTGCCGGGATTGGCGGCCGCGCCGAGCCGGGCCGTGCACCAAGCCTCTGGCACGCGCGCCGCCGGCGAGGTACGCTCAGCACGTCAATCGAATAAAGCCGCTCGATTCAGGGAAGCCGGTGCAAAACCGGCGCTGTCGCGCAACTGTAAGCGAGGAGCGGCTGGTCCCGAGCCATTGGGCACACGCCCGATGCTCAGCCACTGGGGAAACCCGGGAAGGCGACCAGCCAGCGTAGTTATCGCCAACGCCGATGACTCACATTCGCGAGCCAGGAGACCTGACCGAACGGCGAAGGCCATTGGCCAGCCAATGGCTCAGTCACCCACCTGCGCGGATCGGTTGGGCGGCCTCCGGCGGCGAGGTCCCTTCCGGCAGGCGGGCTATGCCGCCGGAGGAACAATGCGAAGACTCGTCGTCGCCAGCGCGATACTGGCGGCACTCCTCACGTGGCCTATTGCGCAGGCCGCGGCTTCCCCCTCGAACCTCGCACTTGCGGGCACCGATTCGCAGCGTGCCACAGCCGCGCTCGAGTACCTGCTCGCCGCCCAGGGCACCAACGGGTCGATCGACGGCTCGATTGGCGAGACTGCCGATTTCGTGATCGGCGCGGCGGCGGCCGGCTATGACCCGTCCACGTTGAAGGGCTGCGCCGGCGGCACTGGCGCGCTCTCGTACCTCGCCACGGCGTCCGACGGCGCTACAGGAGACGCGGCCAAGACCGGCAAGACGATCCTGGCCGTCGTGGCGGCAGGGAGCGATCCGGCCGCATTCTCGGGACGCGATCTGTCGGCGCGACTCGCCGCGGTATACGGCTCGGCCACCGGTTCCTACGGCGACGGAGCCACCTTCAGCCAGGCGTTCGCGATCCTGGCGGTGACCGCTTCCGGCGGCTCCGTGCCGGCGGCGGCAACGGCCAGGCTTGCCGCACTTCAAGGTTCGGACGGCAGCTGGAGCTACGGCACGACACCCGCGACCGCCGGTAACGGCGACACGAACTCGACGGCGATAGCGCTCATTGCGCTCGACTCGGCGGGCGTCCACACGGCCGACGCCGCGGGCCTCGCCTACCTCCACACTCAGCAGCTCGCCGACGGCGGTTTTCCGTACCAGAACTCGTCGACGTACGGGCCGCCCGCCAGCGACCCCGACTCGGACGCGTCCGTCCTGGAGGCCATGGTCGCCGCGGGTCAGAACCCCGAATCGGCGGGCTGGACGGCGACCGGCGGCACGGTGTTCACTCACCTTCGATCGATGCAGGGGCCGGACGGCGGTTTCGAGTACCCGGGTTCCGGCGAAAGCGCCTTCACCACGAGCCAGGTTCCGGCAGCGCTGATGCGCAAGCCATACGCGGCGGCGGTCACGTTCACAGCCGGCCGAGCGGTCCCGACGACGGCCTGCCCCGCTCCAAGCCCCACGACGACGCCGACCCCAACCGCGACGCCGACACCGACGCCGACGCCGACGCCAACAGCGACGGCGACGCGAACGCCAACGCCCACGCCGACGAAGAAGCCGACGCCGAAGCCCACGACCAAGCCCACGACCAAGCAGGTCGCCGTTGCGACGTCCGCGCCGGAGCCGACCGATACGCCCGGCCCCACGCCGGCTCCCACGGCCCAGCCGACCGCGAGCCCAACGCAGTCCGCCACGCAAGCAGTCGCCGGGATCACGAACCACTCGTCCCCGGCGCCGAGCGCGCCCGGAGACCAACCCAAGTCGCCCGGCTCCGACGGTGGAGTCCCCGTGGCGTTGATCTACCTCGCCGCCGCCCTCGGCGGCCTGGCCGTGGTGGCCGGCGCCGGGTGGCTCTACGTTGAGCGGCCCTGGGAGCAGCGCCGATGACCAGGTTCCTCCGATTGGGATTAGCACTTGGACTGGCGTCGTTCATGGCCGGGCTCGTTTCACTCGCGCCGGCCTCTCCGGCAGTCTCGAGTTGCGCCGCCGCGGGGCCGAACCATGCGGCCGTGGTAATCCAGCACGGCGACGGCTCGGTCCTCAAACGCTGCGTGGACTTCGACGGGGCCACGATCACCGGCGAGGCGACGCTCAACCAAACGGGGATCGCATGGTCCGGCCAGGTCTTCGGCGGGTTCGGGAACGCCGTGTGCGCGGTCGATAGCGAACCGGCACGCTATTCCAGCTGCCCGGGCCAGGACTACTACTGGGCCGTGTTCGTGTCGCGAGGCGGCGGCGCGTGGCAGCTATCCGCGTTGGGCATATCGTCGCTGACGCTTGCCGACGGCGACGCCGAGGGCTTCAGATACGAACCGGCGGCAGGGGCCGTGCTCGCGCCCGCGACGCCCGCGAGTGTGTGCGCGGCGGCCACTCCGGCGCCGACTCCGGCGGCCACGCGGGCGGCCACTCCGACTCACGGCGCAGGCACGACGGCCGGTGCCACGGCCGGCGCCACGACCGGTGCCGCGGCCGGCGCGACGGCCGGCGCCACGGCCGGGGCCGCGGACTCCGGCTCGGGCTCGCCCATCGCGGCCGCGGACTCGGGTTCCGTGGAGATCAACGGCGCCACGTCCGGCGCAACGTCCGCCGAAACCACGCCCGATCCCGCGGCGCGGACCGCGGCAACGCCCGCGTCGGACTCGGGGCACGGTCCCGACCCGGGCTTGGTCCTCACGGCGATCGCCGCCGGCGGCCTGGGAGGGCTCCTGATCATCCGGGTCCTTACCGCTCGCCGCCGAACTCGGTGAGCGAGACCACGTCCGCCGATCGCGCCACCGGCCTCGCCCGGCGCGCGTGGATCGTATGGTCGCTGGCCGCCGTCGTGGCGGCGCTTTCGACGGACAACCCGGTGTACCGCGGTCTCGTGACGCTGGCCGCGCTCGACGTCCTTCTGACGTGGCTGCCCCGAGGCCGGAGCCTGCGGAGGCTGGGTGCCGCCGTGGCCTTCTCGGCGCTGTTCGCCGTGCTCGTCAATGTGGTGGTGAGCCACACCGGGGCGGACGTCCTCTTCCGAATACCGGATGCCATCCCCGTGTTCGGGGGCCCCGTCACCGTGGAGTCGGTCGCCTTTGGGGTGACCGTCGGGCTCGGGCTGACGGCCGCGCTCGTCGCCGTCGCTCCCCTATCGCTGATCCTGGAGTCGCACGACATCGTGGACGCCCTGCCCCGTCCCCTGGAACGCACCGGCATCGCGCTTGCGACGGCGATGAACCTGGTCTCCGGTTTCGGCCGGACTTTCGCTTCCGTGCGCGACGCGCAACGAATGCGCGGCTGGCGCCCTCGAGGAATCCGGTCGTGGAACGAGGTGATGGTGCCGGTCGTCCTGACCGCGATCGAGGACTCCGTCCTGCTGGCCGAGGCGATGGAGTCGCGCGGGTTCGGGGCGGGACCCAGGACGAGCTTCGCAAGCCATCGATGGCGCCTGTGGGACGTCGCCGTCTGCGCCACCTCGGTGGTCGCCGCGACGCTCTTCATCGTCCTGAGATTCGCCGGCGCTCCCGTGGACTGGTACCCGTACCCCACGCTTGCGCTCCCGGAGGTCAATCCGATCCTCGTCGCGGCCTGTCTTGCCCTGGCATTGCCCGCCTTCGCGCCGCCGGCGCCGCAGGTTCGGGAGCCGGTCAGATGAGCGGACCGATCGCGCGCCTGGAGCACCTCACCTACTGGTACCCGAACGCGGCCTCGCCGGCCCTGCGCGACGTGACCCTCGAGATCGAGCCCGGGCTCACGCTCGTCGCCGGTGGCTCGGGCGGCGGCAAGTCCACGTTGCTACGCGTATTCGACGGGCTGGTGCCGCAGTTCCACGGTGGCCGCATATCCGGCTCGGCGATCGTCGCCGGACTCGACGCGTTTCGGACACCGATACCGAGGCTCGCACGGCACGCGGGTCTCGTCTTCCAGGATGTGGAGACGCAGTCGGTCTACGGCACCGTCGAGCGCGAGATCGCCTTCGGGCTCGAGAACGCGGGTATGGCCCGGCCCGAAATGCACGACCGCGTCGACGAGGCGCTGCACCTGCTGGGCATCGAGAAGCTGCGCGTTCGGCGCCTGGCAACGCTGTCCGGGGGCGAGCGGCAGCGTGTCCAGCTTGCCGCGGTGCTGGCACTCCGACCGCAGCTCGTGGCGCTCGACGAGCCCACGTCGCAGCTGGATCGCGAAGGCGCGGATGCCGTGCTGGCCGCGTGCCTGAGCCTTGCGACACGAGGACGCTCGGTGCTGCTCGCGGAGCACCGGCTCGAGCAGGTGCTCCCCGCGGCCGACCGGTTGCTGTTGATGGAGAACGGCAGTGCGCTGGGGCCGGGTCCGGTCCGCGAGCTGGCGGCGCGCCTCGCGAGTCCCCCGCCGCTGCTGGAGCTCGCGATACGGGCGGGATGGATGCCGCTACCGCTGACCGTGGAGGAAGCGGCGAACTCGGTCTCGCGCGATCTAAACCTCAGCCATCCCGCCGCCCGGTCCGTGCCGCGTGGCACCGGGGACGAGCCTGCCTGGGAGGCGCGAGACCTGACCGTCGGCCCCGCGGCGGATCCGGTCCTGGAGGGCTTCTCGTTCGCGGCCGCTCAGGGCGAGGTCGTCGCGATAGTCGGAGCGAATGGATCGGGCAAGACGACGCTCCTCCGGACGCTCGCCGGACTGCTGCCGCCGCTCTCCGGCACCGTGCAGAGGCATGGAGGCCGTGCCGGCTACGTGCCGCAGAACCCCGCTTCGATGCTCCATCTCCCCACGCTCAGGGCGGAGGTGGAACTCACAGTCCGCCGCCTTGGCGTGACCACAGCCGCCGAAGCCGGCACCGACACCGCGGACGGAGTCCTCGCCGATTTCGGCCTTGCGGACCTCGCCGGCAGATACCCGCGCGACCTCTCGTCGGGTGAGCGTCAGCGCGGGGCGATCGCGGCGACGCTTGCCGGCCGTCCCGATTTCGCGTTGCTCGACGAGCCCACGCGCGGCATGGATCTCGCGGCCCGCCGATCGCTCGGCGCCTACATTCGGCGCTTCAGCGCGCGGCCGTCGTCGGTCGTGATTGCCACACACGACATCGATCTTGCCGCCGAGGTCGCGGACCGTGTCGTTCTCCTGAAGGACGGCCGGGCCGTGGACCTGGGTCCGCCGGAGGTCGCGTTCGCGGCCGGGTCGGAGTGGGTGACGCAGATCGGACGTCTGTTCCCCGGCGGTCCGGTCACGGTCGGCGGAGCGCTGAGCGCGCTCGACCGAGACATCGCGCGAGGGCGGAGATGAGACTCCTCGCTACGTCCCTGGTCGGGGCGGCGCTCTTCCTGTGGCCGTTCCTGGGTTCCGGGCTTCCGGCGGAGACCCCGGCGCTGGCGATGACGATCGGGGCCGTTGCCATGCTGGTGGCAATGGAGACGGGCTCGCGACGTCTTGACTCGGGCCGGCTGGCCCTGCTCGCCGCGCTCGCTGCCGTGGACGCGGCTTTGAGGCTGGCGATGGTCAATGGCGTAGGCGGCTTCAGCCCCATCTTCTTCCTGGTTATTGCCGCGGGTTACGAGTTCGGGCCAAGCTACGGCTTCCTCGTTGGGTCGTTCGCCCTGCTGGTATCCGCCCTGGTCACGGGCGGCGTGGGTCCGTGGCTGCCGTACGAGACATTCGCCGTCGGCTGGGTGGGCGTTGCGGCCGGCGTTACAGGGCAAGTCGTCCGACGCGTGCGTCCGGCGCGGGTCGGCTGGCTCCCAAATCGCGTCGACATCGGCGTGCTGGTGGCCGTCGCCATCGTGACCGGTTTCGCCTACGGAGCCCTGACCGACATTTACGGCTGGGTGGCCTTCTACCGCGGCGTTGAGAACATCGGCTGGATCCCGGGGCTGTCGGCCGGGGAGACGCTCTCGCGGTACGTCCGCTACTACGCCCTGACGTCGGTTGCCTGGGATGCGTTCAGGGCCGTCGGCGATGCGCTCGTGGTCCTGGCATTCGGTACGCCCGTGCTTGCGGCGCTCGGCCGGCTGCGCGCCCGTCTCGGTTACGAGATCGTCGCGGACTCCTGAGCGGCCGCGGGATCGGCGGCACGCCACAACCGACGGACAAAGAGGATCCACAA
This sequence comes from Chloroflexota bacterium, assembly GCA_003153755.1. Classification (GTDB taxonomy): domain Bacteria; phylum Chloroflexota; class Limnocylindria; order Limnocylindrales; family CSP1-4; genus Fen-1039. The sequence continues at coordinate 17,189 of PMBG01000045.1, forward strand.
GGCCAGCAGCCCGTACAGCGACGACGACCAGGCCAGCGTCACCACGGCCGAGAGTGGTCCTGCGGCGGGTGGCTCGACGGCCCAAACGGCGGCCCATGCCACGGCGCAGCCGAACCACGTCACGAGGAGCGCGAGGTCGATCCGGCCGAGCCGTCCCGGGTGCAGATCGGGCGCCTCCACCGCCAGCAGCAGTCCGGCGCACAGGAGCGTGGCCGATTCGTTCCAGAAGCTGTTCTTCGGGGCGCCGATCGTGCCGGCTACCAGCGCCAGGCCCAGACCAAGCGCCAGACCCCGCCGCGTGCCCAGGCGATCGCGCGCGCCCCAGAGCACCCACAGGGTCGCGACACCGAAAGCGGCGGTGAGACCGAGCATGAGCGCCCTCGGGTCGAGCGCTCCCGGGACGATCGCCACGGACCTGTCCGTGGCCAGCACGAGCCGGCTCACGAATCCGTTGATCGACTGGTTCGTGTAGAAGGCATCCGTGTCGAAGAGCGAGGACAGGCCGCCGCTCCCGGAGGCCGCCCACGGTGCAAGGGCTGTGGCGAGAGCCAGCGCGCCGGCCGCGCCGGCCAGGATCCCGCCCGCCGCCCGGAACCTCCGCCCGAGCATGAGCGGCACCACCAGTGCGCCGGGGAAGAGCTTCACGATGGCGGCGACACCCAGGACGACGCCCCCCGCCGCCTGCCGGCCGCGGCCGCTTCCGTCGAGTGCCAGGGCCGTGCCGAGGGCCAGCAGCGGGAACAGGATGAGGTTCGCCTGGCCCATCGCCACCGTGCCGTAGACCGGCGGGTACACCCCCGCGGCCAGGGCGAGAAGGAGACGCCGGCGGCCGAGCAGTGGATCGGCTCCATGAGCCCAAACGATCCAGCCGGCAACCGACACTCCGAACGCCGCGATCGACAGCGCGTTGAAGAGGACCACCGATTCTTCGAACGGCAGCGCCCCGAACGGGACCATCGCCACCGCGAAGGGAAGCGGGTACGAATACCCGCCGCCGAGCAGGAACGTCAGATGCTCGCGAGTGGCGAGATCGGCAAGCGCCTGCGCGTCGTAAGGGGAGTGGCCCTGCAACACGAGGCGGCCGGCAAGCCAGTAGTCGTGGAAGTCGTTGGGGCCGAGGTGAAGGATGAAGGCCCAGAACATCCAGCCGGCGATGGGCACGATCGCGGCGGCCGCGGACAGACGGAGGATCTCGGCGGCGTGACGCTTCGCATGAGCGCCCTGCCGCGCGGCGGATAGTCGTGTCGGAGCCGTTCGCACAGTCGAGACATCGTGACATCTCCGGGCGCGTACGTTCCGGCAGCCGCGTCTCGTTCGCGGGATCAGTCGCGGCCGGCCGTCCCGGAGTCGGGCACGGTGGACTGTCGGATGACGAGTTCGGTGGGGAATATCACCTGCGTCGGGGTTCCACCCGGCTCGTCCATCTCGTGAAGCATGACGTTGACGGTCTCGCGGCCGATCCTGTCGATGTGCTGTCGGATGCTGGACAGCGGCGGATCGGAGACGCTGGCAGTCCGGGAATCGTCGAAGCCGATGACCGCCACGTCTTCCGGAATCCGCTTCCTGGCCTGGCGCAGGACGCCGAGCGCGGCCACGGCCATGGAGTCCGATGCCGCAAAGACTGCGTCCACGTCGGGATGATTCAGGAGGAGCCGCTCCATTGCCATGTGCGCTCGCTCGGGAAGGTAGTCCGCCACTTCCTCGAGTGTGGGGTCCAGGTGGATGCCCGCCGCGGTCAATGCATCGCGATAACCCAGTCGGCGGTCGATGGCGTCCACCTGGTCGAGCAGGCCCGAGATGACGGCGATCCTTCTTCGGCCGATGGAAAGCAGATGCTCAACGGCGAGCTGGGCGCCGTGACGGTTGTCGCTGTCCACGTAGCTGATCACCATCCCGCGCGGCGGAGTCCCGCGGAGGACAACAGACACGCCTGCATCCCTGAGCCGTTCCGGCAGCGAGTGGCTTCCGTCCGGGTTGACCAGAATAACCCCGCTTACGTGCCCGCCGAGCAGGTACTCCTGGGCTGCGGTCACCTCGTCTGGAGTCTGCGGCGTGATCATCACCGGCAGCAGTGAGTACTCGGCCAACGCCGCGTTCATGCTGCGCAGCAGCTCCGAGAAGAACTGGTCGCCGTAGACTCGGTCCGTTGGCGCGGTGACCACGAGGGCGACCGATCGGGTCGCGGCGGTGCCGGGTCCGATGCGTGCGGGGGTGCGATCGGCATCCGCGCCATCGACATTGACGAGGGGCGCGTCGCACGGGAGTCCGTTCCGGCGCATCTGCTCAGTCAAACGTCGACCTCCGATCGAATCCTGGTCGACCTCCTACCGGAAGGCCTCCGGAGGAGTAGTCGGCAGATCGGAGCCCAAGCCGAGGCCCCCGCAGCGCCCTCGATGCCGTGTCCCCGAATCCGTCCCGGGAGCGAGGGGCTGTGCGGTGGTTGGGGCTGTTGGCTGGGGCGCAACGCGGAGGGGAATGCGCTGCGCCCCACGACTTAGATAGTCGAATGACTGGCTGACAAAAGCCTGAAACTCGGCGGCCGGGAGTGGGACGTAGCGCGACGCGATCCACCAGGTCCCCGCCGCGTCTGGACAGAGAGGTCCCTGCCGGTCATGCTGCGTTCGGGGTCCGTCACGACAGTATCTGGAGGCCCGAGCTCCCAGTGAGCGCGAGTCCGGAAGCGTCCCGCAATCTGGCAGCGCCTGTGCCCGACCGTGCAACGCGTCGTGCCGCGCGGGTGCTTGCGGTGGCCGTCGCGATCGCGATCCCCATCGCGTGCCTGCTTCAGCTCGCCTTTCTCCCTAGCGCGCTCAGTGAGAAGGCGCCCCTCCTGACGATCATCATCGGGGCGTCTTGCGCGTGCGCTCTCGTCTTCGTAGGTGTACGGGGATCGTGGCGGACGCTCGCGATTCCGGCCGTGGTTGTGATAGATGCGGGCGCGATACTCGCCGGTGGCGTGCTTCCGCTCGGCCTGGACATTGCGGTGTCCGTGCCCATCCTCGGCGCGATACTCGTGGTGTCGATCCTCGACGGCTGGCCGATGCGTATCGCGCTCGCGAGCTCCTGGTTGTCGGGCGTGGTCGGAGCGTGGCTTGCTCGTTCGAGCCCGGAGGTCGCGTCCATCCCCAACGTGGCGCCGGTGCCGTTCGCGGTGGGGATGCTGGGCGTGGGCACTTTCCTGGGCTATCTGGTCCTCGCCTGGGCGGCCGGGCACTGGAGGGCTTCGGTCGCGCAGAAGGAGGGCGCCGCCGAAGCTGCGCGATTGGCCGAGAGGACCGCGAGCACGGCGCTGGAGCGGCTGCGGACCACGGTCGAGAACTCCCCGCTACCAACGGTCACGCTGGATCGTGACGGGATCGTGGACTCCTGGAACCCGGCATCCGAACGTCTTCTCGGCTGGGCCGCCGGAGAAGTCATCGGGTCCCGCATCACGGAGATCGTGCCTGAGAACCTGCACCCGGCCGTCCGAGAGAGGCTCGCGCAGGCTGCGGACGGCCAGCTTCCGGGCCCCCGAAGCACCTCATTCCTTCACAAGAACGGCACCGAAGTCCGGGCCGAGGTCCACGATGCGCTCGAGCGCGACGGCGACGGCAACATCGTGGGGATCGTGGTCCAGTTCCTGGATCTCACCGAGCGCGAGTCGATCGCCGCCCGCCTGGTGGAGTCTCAGCGCCTCGAGGCGGTTGGTCAGCTCGCCGGCGGCGTGGCCCATGACTTCAACAACAGCCTTACCGCCATCGCCGGGTTCGCGTCCCTGATCGCCTCCGGTGACAGCCCGGACCCGAGCGAGGATGCTCGAACGATCCTGACGGCAGCCGAGCACGCCGCCACCTTGACTCGCCAACTGCTGGCGTTCTCCCGCCGGGTGCCGCTGAATGCTCAACTCGTCGACCTGCGCGAATTCCTCATCGGGGTCGAGCCTCTGGTCCGGAGCCTGGTAGGCGAGACGATCCATGTGCGAATCGAGTCGGAGAGGTCACCGGAGCTCGCGGAGGTGGATCCGCCGAGCCTGGAGCAGGCGATACTCAACCTGACCGCCAACGCACGCGACGCCATGCCGCAGGGCGGCGAGTTGACTCTGGCCGTGCGGCGATACGCCAACTGCGTCGCCTCCGGCGAGGACGACCCCCAAGCTCACGTGGCGCTGGTCGCCTCGGACACCGGCACCGGGATCCCGGCAGGCTCGATCGACCATGTCTTCGAACCATTCTTCACAACCAAACCGCCGGGCAAGGGGACGGGATTGGGCCTCGCCATGGTCCATGGTTTTGTGGCCCAGTCGGGCGGGCACGTGGTCGTTAGTTCGCCGCCGGGCCAGGGTGCGACGTTCGAGCTTCACTTCCCCGCGGCGTCGGGCGTCGTGCCCGCGGCGTCCGGCCTCGGCGGGCCGATCGGCGGCACCGAATCGATTCTGTTCGTCGAGGATGACCCAGGCGTGGCGTCATTCGGGCTGGCGTGCCTGCGTCGTCTCGGGTACGACGTCACTCCCGCGATGAACGGCAGCGAAGCGATCGTGCTGGCCTCGTCTCGAGAGCACCCGTTTGACCTGTTGTTCACCGACGTCGTAATCCCCGGCATGTCCGGGCCGGAACTCGCCGCGCTGATCCATCGCCACCACCCCGACACCGCCATCCTGTACTCGTCCGGATACGGTCCGGATCAGATCGGCGATACCGTCGCGGACGTGGACGCGCCGATGCTGGAGAAGCCCTACTCGCTCGAAAGGTTGGCCTCGATGGTTCGGAAGTCGCTCGAGACCCGGCACAACGGCCGGGGCTCCACCCGTCCCGACTGACGGCCTCGATCAGGTTCGCCGCCCCACCCGGCAGATTTCGGTATCGTTCGGACCACACATAGCCGTCAGCTCAAGGAAGACACCCGTGTCGCTGCCCGTCCGATCCCTGACGCCCGCTCCCGCCGATCCGATCCTCGGACTCGCCGAGACCTTCAAAGCGGACCCCCGCCCCACGAAGGTCAACCTCTCGGTGGGCGTATACGTGGACGAAACCGGCATAACTCCGGTGATCCCGTCGGTGCTCGAAGCCGAGCGCCGTTTGCTCGCGAAGGCGGGGCCCAAGGGTTACCTGCCGATCGACGGCCGTCCCACCTACAAGTCGGCCGTACGCGACCTCGTCTTCGGTCCCGACCACGAGATCGTGACCAATGCCCGGTCTGCCACTGCCCAGACGCCCGGGGGCACTGGTGCCTTGCGAGTGGCCGCGGACTTCCTGCTGCAAACCGGCTCCTCGCGCACGATCTGGCTGAGCGAGCCCACCTGGCCCAACCACCCGCAACTCTTCACGATGGCCGGGTTCACGCCGCGGACATATCCGTACCTGGATGACTCGGGGCGCAACGTGGATGTGAGCCGGATGCTCGCGGGTCTCCGCGGCGCCGCCTCGGGCGATGTGGTCCTCCTCCACGGCTCGTGCCACAACCCGAGCGGCGTGGACCCGGATCCGCGGACCTGGGCGGAAATCGGCCAGGTCGTTGTCGAGCGTGAACTCGTGCCGATCGTAGATTTCGCTTATCAGGGATTCGGCCACGGACTGCGCGAGGATGCCGACTGGCTCGACGGCCTGGCACAGCCGGGGCTCGAGTTCCTCGTCTGCTCGAGCTACTCGAAGAACTTCGCGCTGTACAACGAGCGAGTAGGCGCGCTGACGGTCGTGGCCGCCGACTCGGCGCGCGCCGCCTCGGCTCTGAGCCATGTGAAGATCGCCATCCGGTCCAACTACTCCAACCCACCGGCCCACGGCGCCGACATCGTGGATACGATCCTCAACGATCCAGATCTGCGGGCCCAGTGGGAAGTAGACCTTGCCGGGATGAGAAACAGGATCCTCGCGAACCGGGCGGCCCTGGTGGACGCCCTCGTCGCAGCCGACGTCCCGGGTAACTGGGAGCCGATCCGCCGGCAGCGCGGTATGTTCGCCCTCCTTGGCCTGGGCGCGGACCAGGTGGCGCGCCTGCGCGACGAGTTCGGCGTATACGTGGTCAGCAGAGGCCGGGTAAACGTCGCCGGGTTCTCGGCCGCGAACCTGCCGACCGTGGTCGCGGCGGTGAAGGCGGTCATTACCGGCTAGGCGGAACCAGGACTCGCCTGCGGGCGTCGATAGGGGCATGATTGCCACATCGCAACTGGGGACGACAATGCCAGCAAGATCGCTCGGCTTCTTCAGGCTCCTCGGAGCTTCGCTACTCGTAACGGCCACCCTGGCCGGTTGTTCGGTCGCGGGCACCTCACCTGTATTCCCCGCGTCGCCCGTCCCGTCTCATGACGCGGGCCTCTGCCTGCCCACTGACCCGCCGTTGCCGGGTTCGTCCACGGCCTGTGCGTCGCCGGCCCCGGTGGCGCCCACGCCGGGCACGTCGGTGTCGACCACGGGTTTCTACATGCGCGTCTGGCAGACCCAGGCGCTCGCCCTGAAGTACACGTTCGGCTGGCTTCCCGCCGCGACGATCTCGGACGGGCAGTTCGTCAGCGGTCTGATCGCGATTCCCACAATTTACCCGGGGCCCATCTACGTCGGGCCCGTGGCGCGGACGATCAGCGACAAAGGGGTGGCCACGGTCATCGATGAGGCCAGGAGGGACGGCCTTCTCGAAGGCAAGACCGACTATGCCCAGGGGATCGCGCCCGGATCCATCGTCGCCCACATCCGCCTGGTGGTAGATGGGGTCACCCACGATCTGACGGGGCCGATCCAGGCGAGTGACTCCGAGCCGGGAGCCGCCTTCGCCTCGTTCTGGACGCGAGTCCACTCCCTCGACGCATGGCTCGCGCCCGAACTCGGCAAAGAGGCCGCGTACGCGCCGACCGCCGTGGCGGTGATGACGCAGCCGGTGGCCGAGCCCCAGGCCGGGTTTACGGCCAAGGAGGTCCAATGGCCGCTGGCCGGCAACTTCGATACGCTCGGCAGCGCGTTGGGTAGTGACGGCACCAGGTGCGCGACCGTCACCGGCGCCGACCTGACCAAACTGCTGCCCATCCTCCAGAACGCCAACCAGCTGACACGCTTCGTTGACTCCGCCGGGGTCAAGAAGTCGCTGCAGGTTCGCGTCCTCCTCCCAGGCGAGGACAGCCCCTGCGGCTGAGACCGAGAGGGGTGGCGAGTCGAGGGTCGGTACCTCGGGTAGTACGACTACCCGCTCCTGCTACGGGCCGAACGGACGTTGCCGCCCACGCCGTTCAGGGCAGATGCTGAACGAATGAGACAACTCCCTCGCTCCGTCAAGGAGCTGCGTCCGTCCGGTATTCAGCGCATCCCGCAGCGCGGCGCCGATCTCCTCGCGCGCCCGCTACTGAACAAGGACACCGGCTTCGACGAGGGCGAGCGGCACGTCTTTGGGCTACGCGGGCTGCTGCCGCCGCGAATGTCCGTCATCGAGGATCAGGTCGGCCTGGAACTCGAGCACATCCGTCGAAAGCACGACGATCTGGAGCGGTTCATCGGTCTGTCTTCGCTGCAGGACCGCAACGAGACGCTCTTCTACCGGCTCCTTCTCGAGAACCTCGAGGAGATGATGCCGATCATCTACACGCCGACCGTGGGCCGGGCGTGCCAGAAATTCAGCCACATCCTCCGCCGGCCGCGCGGACTGTGGATCACTCCCGACGATATCGAGAGGATCCCCGAACTCCTCCGCAACGCCCGGCCCGATGCCGGTAGCGATGGGCCCACGCCGGACGAGATTCGCTTGATAGTCGCGACCGACAACGAGCGCATCCTGGGCCTCGGTGACCAGGGAGCGGGCGGCATGGGGATCCCCATCGGCAAGCTGGCGCTCTACACCGCGGGAGCAGGGATCTATCCCTCCCACACCCTGCCGGTCTGCCTTGACGTGGGCACCGACAACGAAGCGCTCCTGGCCGACCCCCTCTATATCGGCTACCGAAACAGGCGCCTGCGCGGCCCCGAATACGACGACTTCATCGAGGCATTCGTCGCCGCGATCCTCGATGTGTGCCCCCGAGCCGTGCTTCAGTGGGAGGACTTCAAGCAGCACAACGCGATCCGGATCCTGGATCGCTATCGCGGCCGGATTACCAGCTTCAACGACGATATCCAGGGCACCGGGGCCGTGGTTCTGGCCGGGGTCCTCGCGGCGGCCCGGGCGCTCGGCCGCCCGATCTCCGAGCACCGCTTCGTGTTCGTCGGCGCGGGAGCAGCCGGTACCGGTATCGCACGAATGGTCCGAGCAGCCATGCAGGCCGCGGGCGCGGACGACGCCACGATCAAGCGCGCAATCGTCACGGTCGATTCGCAGGGTCTCTGCTTCGCCACTCGCGATCCCATCGACGCCGACAAGCTGGAGTTCGCGCTCGGTCCCGAGGGGATGGCCGCGTACGGCCTCTCGGGCGTGGCGCCTGCCGGGCGGCTCAACATCGAGGCGGTCGTGGCCGCCGTCAAGCCCACGATGCTCATCGGAACGAGCGGCGTGCCGGGCAACTTCACCCAGGAAGCGATTCGGGAAATGGCCGCGCACACGGAGCGGCCCGTCATCTTCCCGCTGTCCAACCCCACCGCGAAGTCGGAGGCCATCCCGTCCGACATCCTTGCCTGGACCGGAGGACGAGCGCTGATCGCCACCGGCAGCCCATTCCCGTCCGTGACTGTGGACGGCCGGACTCATGTCGTCGGCCAGGCGAACAACGTCTTCATCTTCCCTGGGGTTGGCCTAGGCGCGATCGTCGCCGAAGCCCGCGGCATCACGGACGAGATGTTCCTGCTCGCGGCGCAGACACTGGCGGAGATGGTCACTCCCGAGCGGCTGGAGGCAGGCGCGCTGTATCCGGCTGTGGCCGATCTGCGGGCGGTCTCGCGCCGGATCGCGGTCCAGGTCGTGAGCCAGTGCCGCAACTGCGGTGTCGGCAGGCTCTACCGAGACGATGAGATCGAGGCGGCCGTGGACGCGGCCATGTGGTATCCGGCCTACTTGCCCTACCGGCCCGCGTTGTAGGTCCGCCGGCCTCACCGCCCGCCCTACCCGAATCACCCATGCGCCGCTTACGCCCGGGTCCTTGATCGGCCCACGAACCGGGCATAGCTTCACGATGGTTCGGCTCGACCCCAGATGCGGAACGCGCATTAGGACCACCGGAGGTGCGGGCAGGGCCTCTTGATGCGTCAAGTTGATGTCGGCCGATGCCGAAACCTCTGAGGACTCGCCTGGTAGCCAGTCCTTGGTTTGGCCCGGCAACACGGTTGATTCGACCGCTCGGTCGTGACCCGGGGTCCGCGGGTGAAAGGGAGAAGACTATGGCCGTAGGCACTTTCAACCCCGCAATGGGCACGGCGGGAATCATCGTCACGCGAAAGAAGCCCGGCCACTTCGTGGCGCTCACCGAAGATGGGCGCATCGATGCCGTGCTTGCGAAAGGCGGCGTCAAGCTCGCCGACGCACTCGAGAAGCGCGCCGCGATCGACGTCAGCAGCCCCCAGCAGGGCAAGAACGAAGGCGGCCCGCTGTCCCCCGCGAGCCTCAAGAACGTCGACCCATACGACATCACGATTGCAATGCCCGCCGAAGACGGTGAGCCTGTGGTCAGCGATGCCGACAGGGACGCCTGGAGCAAGTTCCGGGTGGCATACGACGTGACGCTCACGGCCACGCCGTTCACCGTGTCGGGCGTGCTTCTCCTCCTGCCGTCCCAGGACCCGCTGTCGCTGACCGAGCGCGGCACGGAGCTGTTCCTGCCCGTCTTCAGCCCGTCCGTGAGCGTAAACGGCGTGACGCTGAGAGACACTCCCCGCGACGTGCTGCTCGTCAACCGCTCGCACATCCGGAGAGTCAACGCGAACATGCGGCGCTGAGCGCAAACGCTTCACCGTCGTGTCCCCGTACGGCCATTGGGACACGGCAGTCGCTGGAATGCTCGTGCAGACGGCGCGACTACGGGCCAGTCGCGCCGTCTGCGCATGTCCGGGACCGGCCGGTTCGCCGGCCGGCCGCAACCACCGGACCGGCTGATACCGCGCCGGGCAGCTTCCGACCCAAGTGGCAGAATGGTGCAAACGGCTCGTCGTGCGCAGCGACGAGCGTCCGAGACGAGTAGCGGATCGCAAGCCAAGCGCGTGTTCGACACAGCAACGAGGTCGAGATGCTTGTCGGTGTACCCCGCGAGATCAAGGACAACGAGTACCGGGTTGGTCTCACTCCAAGCTCAGTTCGTGAACTGACCGCCCACGGCCACCAGGTCGTCGTGCAGGCGGGCGCGGGCGAGACCATAGACCTGAGCGACGACAACTACAGGGCCGCCGGGGCTGAGATCGTTCCGGACGCGGCCACCGTGTACGCCCGAGCCGAGCTCGTGGTCAAGGTCAAGGAACCGCAGCCCACCGAGATCGCGATGCTGCGAGAGGGCCAGGTCCTGTTTACGTACCTGCACCTGGCCCCCGACCGCGCCCAGACCGAGGGCCTGCTCAAGGCTCGCTGCATCGGCATCGCCTACGAGACGGTCACCGACGAGCGGGGCGGCCTGCCCCTGCTGGCCCCGATGAGCGAGGTGGCCGGCCGGATGTCGATCCAGGCGGGTGCCCACGCTCTCGAGCGTGAAGCCGGCGGGCGTGGAATCCTCCTCGGCGGCGTCCCGGGTGTTCCCCCGGCGAAGGTCGTGATCCTCGGCGGCGGGGTAGTCGGCATGAACGCACTGCGAATGGCGCTCGGTCTCGAGGCCGACGTCGTGGTGCTCGACCGATCTCTGCCGCGTCTCAAGGAACTCGACCTGATCTTCGCGCCGGCGCTGAAGACCCGGTACGCAACGACCGACGCGATCGAGGAAAGCGTCATCTCGGCGGACCTGGTGATCGGCGCCGTCTTGAGTCCCGGCGGTACGGCGCCTCGGCTTGTGACCCGCGAGATGATCCGTGGCATGCGGCGCGGGTCCGTGGTCGTGGACGTTTCCATCGACCAGGGTGGCTGCTTCGAGACCTCCCGACCCACGACCCACTCGGATCCCACCTACGTCGTGGACGGCGTGGTCCACTACTGCGTCACCAACATGCCGGGAGCGGTCGCCCGTACCTCCACATTCGCACTCAACAACGCGACGCTTCCGTTCACGCTCGCCCTGGCGGACAAAGGCCACCGTGCCGCGATGGCCGCCGACTGCCATCTTCGCGACGGTCTGAACGTGTTCGCCGGCAAGGTGACACACGAGGCCGTGGCGCGAGATCAGGGCCTCGAGTACGTAACACCCGAGGAGGCCCTCGGGCTCTAGCCGATGCGATACGACATCTACCTGGAGTCCGGCCCGCAACGCCGGAAGACCTGGCTCTATGTGCCCGGACTCCCAGGCTGCTCTACGGTGGCCGCCACGTCGGACAGCGCGGCCGAGGCCGCAAGGGAGGCGATCCACGAACGCATCGAATTCCTGCGCCGCCACGGCGACGACGTAACCAATCTGGAGCCGATCGGACTCGTCGTAGCCGAGCACGTGATCGAGCGCAAGTTCCTCGGCTTCGGACAGGGAGCGTTCCCTCAGGACCGGCTGCCGCTCAGCGCGTCGGACGCGGAGCGGCGGCTCCGCTGGGCCGGGTGGTCACGCGTGGAACTCGTGGCCGCGGCGATGGCGCAGACTCGGCCACTCCACGAGAAGCCGTCCTCGAGCGGGCGCTCGGCCGCGAGCATCCTCTCGCATGTGGCGGAATCGGAGTGGTCGTACGTGAGTTCGACGCTGGGGACGCTTCGCGGCGGCAGTGCGGTCATGGCCGCGATCGAGGCGGCGGGCGAGCGGCCGTGGGACGCTCTCGCCGCCGAACGGGAAGCGCTCATGGCCAGGCTTCGCGCAATGACGCCCGACGAACTCAGCCGAGTCGTGGAGCGCGGCGAGGGCAAACCTCCCCGCTCTGCCTCGCGGATGCTCCGCCGCATGCTCGAGCACGAGTGGGAGCACACCCTGGAACTTCGAGCGCGCGCGACGGACGAGCCGTAGAGACGGCCACTCCCCTCCTGCACGGAGGCGCCGGAGCACGCCGAAGCCGCAGCCAGCAAGTCTGGCGAGCGAAGCGAGGTGTCTGCGAGCGAAGGCTTCGAGTGCCCGTAACGGACGAGCCGCTGGGACGGCCACTCCCCTCCTGGCGTGGAGGCGCCGGAGTGCGCCCCCTGCCGCAGTCCGAACGTCTGGCGAGCGAAGCGAGGTGTGTTCGGACGGAGGCAGGGGCGCGATCCGGCGCCGTGCCTAGACCCCCAGAACTACCCGCGCGATTTCGGGGTCCAGCTCATCGGCGAACAGTGTCGCCAACCGGTCGGCGGCGCGCTGAGCCAGCGGGGTTCCCATCGTGAACCGCGCGCTTGGCTGGCTGATGTCGGTTTCTTCGACGCGCGACTGGCTGAAGCGGGCTCCCCTGTGCCGTTCGCAGCAGTTGATGATCAGGTTCTCGTCTGTATCCAGGCCGAGGCACGTGATGTAGTGAGTGCCCACCTTTGCCAGGAACTCGACAGGGCCGGTGCCGTTCGAGTAGAAACCCATCGGAATGACGGCGTCGCGGCCCAGCCACGTCATGATCGCCTCGACGAGGACAACGGACGTCTTGGCCTCGCGCCAGCCATCGCCACGCACGATCTGAGCAACCGCACGACCGATGCCGGCCGCTTCCTCGGATACGAGGACGGCCTGAAACGAACGGTTGAGCGAAGCCAGGGCCTGACTCGGGACCTTGGCGGTTGCGACTGATTGCTGACTATCGGGCTGATCCACCGGTAGCACTCATCTCATGCGGGCCTTGCGCGTCAACGGTAGACGAGCCTGGCGGCTCGTCAAGACCGGCCTTACGGCCCACCTGAACAGTACTTTCGGGTGCACCGACAAGGGGCCCTCGGGTCCGCCGACATTGTTGCGCGCCGTCAACCTCGGCGTGCGGCGCTGGGACATCTGATGTTGATAACTCGGAGCCCGAGACGAGCGCGTCATCCGGGGTGACCTGCGAACGCGTCGGCCACCACCGACTGAGCCTCCGCGATCAACCGGCCCAGGTGCTCGTCGCCCTGGAAACTCTCCGCGTAGATCTTGTATACGTCTTCCGTTCCGGAAGGCCGCGCGGCGAACCATCCGTGCTCGGTCGTCACCTTCACGCCTCCGATCGGCGCGTCGTTGCCCGGAGCCCTCGTGAGCACCGCCGTGATCGGCTCTCCGGCGAGCTGCGACGCGGTGATCTGCGCCGGAGACAGCCGGGCGAGAATCGCCTTCTGATCTCGCGTTGCGGGCGCATCGATCCGGCGATAGGCGGGCGCCCCGTACCTGGCCGTCAAGGAGTCGTAGGCCGCAGCCGGGGTGCTCCCGCTCGATGCGGTCAGTTCGGCGGCCAGGAGGCACGCGATCAAGCCGTCCTTGTCGGTTGTCCAGACCGTGCCGTCGCGGCGCAGGAAGGAGGCTCCGGCGCTCTCCTCTCCGCCGAAACCCAGCGTGCCGTCCACCAGGCCGTCCACGAACCATTTGAAGCCCACCGGGACCTCCAGGAGCTTCCGTCCGAGTTCGGCGGCCACCCGATCGAGCATGCTGGTAGATACGAGCGTCTTGCCCACCGCAACACTCGAGCTCCAGCCGCGGTTCCGGTAGATGTAGGCCACGGCGGCCGACAGGAAGTGGTTGGGGTTCATGAGACCCGACGGTCCGGACACGATGCCGTGCCGGTCCGCGTCCGTGTCGTTGGCGAACGCGACGTCGAAACGGTCCTTCAGGGCCACGAGCCGGGCCATGGCGTACGGCGAGGAGGGATCCATGCGGATCTTGCCGTCCCAGTCTACCGTCATGAACCCGAACTGCGGATCGACGACGTCGTTAGTGATCGTCAGGTCGAGGCCGTAGCGGTCGCGAATTGCCGGCCAGTATCCGATGCTCGCGCCGCCGAGCGGATCCACTCCGAGCTTCAGCCCCGAGCCGCGGATCGCATCCATGTCGATGACATTGGCGAGATCCTCGACGTAGGCGGCAGTGAAGTCGTGGAACCCGATCTCACCGGCCGCCCGCTCCCAGCTGAGCCGGCCGATCCCGGTGGCGCCGGCACGCAACAGCGCATTTGCGTCGTTCTGGATCACGGACGTGATGTCCGTATCTGCCGGGCCGCCGTTGGGCGGGTTGTACTTGAAGCCCCCGTCCTCCGGCGGGTTGTGCGACGGCGTCACCACGATCCCATCGGCGAGACCGCTCGTCCGGCCGCGGTTGTAGGTGAGGATCGCGTGGGAGACGGCCGGCGTGGGCGTGAGGGCGCCGCCCGCGCTGGCCAGGACCGACACTCCGTTGGCGGTCAGCACTTGCACGGCCGTACGGAATGCCGGCTCGGACAGCGCATGGCTGTCTATTCCGATGAACAGCGGGCCGTCGATACCCCTGCCGCGCCGGTAGCGGCAGATGGCCTCCGAGGTCGCGAGGATGTGGTCTTCGTTGAAGGACGAGCTGAACGAGGAGCCCCGGTGTCCGGACGTCCCGAATGAAACGGCCTGAGCCGGAAGGGCCGGGTCCGGGTGCAGGTCGTAGTAGGCGCCGATCAGCCGATCCACGTCCACCAGCATCGAAGTCTCGGCCGGCTTGCCCGCCCGCTCGCTTACTGCCACCGGCAACTGCCTCCTGTTGGTCAATCCCGCCCGGGGATGCTATATCGCCCGCATCCGGTTGTTCTTGGGATTGTGCTCCACCTCGGCCAACCCCAGAGCCTCCATCAGCGGCGGCACGTACATCCCGAACCGTCCGCGCAAGCCCTTCTTCAGGCCGTACCACCCGCCGACCGGATTGGACTCGGAGCGCGCCCAGGCTTCGACTGTGCCGGGGCCCGCGGGTTTCTGCTCGTCGGCACTGCCGAGCATCATCCAGTCTCCGTTGGCCTTGAGCATCGCGTGGAGATCCTCGACGCACCTGAGTCTGTATCGGAGCACGGTGGTCCCCACCGTGCACACGATCGCCGGCGGATCCGCCGTCTCGTCGCGGTACATCGTGTACTCGGACGTCCCGCTGGGCGTCTTCAGCTGCCACGGGTGCTCTCGGGTTCCGTCTCCCTCGACCTTTGCCATGGTGTCTCCGCCGCTTCTGATGGTGAAGGCCATCATGCCCTCACAGGGCACCGCTCCACGCCGTATGCCGGAGATGTCCCGGCTGCCGGCCGTCAGTAGTCGAACGCCAGCGGTTTGGCCTTCGCCGCCTCACCCAGCGCCGGAAGGCCCCAAGCATCCTCGATCGTCCTCAGCATCGAGTAGTGGTTGCAGTCGCCGGAGTAGCGCGAACCAGCGGCCATCCCCGGCGTGGCCACGATCGTGGCTATGTGGCCGCCACCACGATCCGAGCTGGTTCCCTCATCCCAGGTGATGAGCAGCAACGAGCCGGCGAAGGCCGCGCTCTCGGTGATCTGCGGAACGAACGCCTTCAGGAATAGATCTCCGGCGTTCACCGAGCTGCTGTGCATGTCGTTGATCTGGTTGGGGATGATCATCTCGAAGTCGGCGGCGGCGGGGTCGAAGCCCGCGAGCTTGGTGATGTTGGCGCAGCGGGACGGATTGCCGCTGATCGAGGTGTAGCTGATGGCCGGGTTGTGCTTTCGTGCGTACTGGCCGACAGCGCCCGGGCCGTCGGTCACGGCATCGGCGATGTACGGCTTGTAGCAGCCGCCCGGATAGCCCTGGGCGTAGACGTGCCAGGTGCGCCCCGACGCCTCCACCTGATCGAAGAGATTCGGAGCGTCGAGGTTGTACGTGGCGTCGATGGTGGTCCCCTGGAGGCCGCCGGACGTCATGGCGATGTAGTTTGGCTCGGATGGGTGCGTCTCGGCGTAGAAGCTCGTAGCGAGGCCGTAGCGGGCGATCAGCGAGTTCAGGTACGGCGCGGCCGACGCACCCACGATGCTTCCGTACTCGCGATTCTCCAGAACGATCACGTACACGTGCTTGAAGTTGGGGACCGCGGGCGTCGGGGACGGAGCGGCCGACACAGACGGCGAGACATCGGCGGTGATTCCCGCCGTCGGGATGGGGGTCGGCGCCGCTGGCGACGCCGCTGAAGTTGCGGCCGGATTCGATGCGACCGACGGCGACGCGGCGGGCCCGCCCTGGCAGGCTGCGAGGACGATTGCCAGCACCAGGATGCCGCACGGCGAGATTGGGATTCGGCGCTTCATCGCTTTGATTGTCGCCCTGAATCGAAGAAGCCGCAGGACGTGCCTGCGGCTTCTTCGTGAAATCCCGATTACTCGGCCGCCGGCTTCGGCGTGGCCGCGACTGTCGCTGCGGGCGCGGACGCGAGCCCGGCCCGAGCAGCCTGATCCGCGTGGAAGTGCGCGCGGAGCGGCTTCTCCTTGAGTGCGAACACCGTCACGGTCGCAAGCGCGGCCGCGCCGACACCCACCCACATCGATTGAGCCAGGGCAAGCGTGAATGCCTCGTGGAACCCGGAAACGTAGAACCCGATCAACTCCTTGGGAACGCCGGCGAGCGCGTCCGCGGGGGTGCTGCCGACGGCCGTGAGGCTGCCGATATCGAAACCCTTCGGGGCGACGGCCGGAACCGCCCTTTCCGGGGCTCCGGCGGCCACGACCGAGTTGTGGATCAGCGGCCAGGTGAGGTTGTTGCGGAAGAAGGTGAACGCGACGGTGAGGCCCAGCGACGTCCCGATCTGGCGGATCAGGGTCAGGTCGCTCGTTGCCGTGCCGAGCCTGTGGAAGTCCACGTCGTTCTGCACGATCAGCGTGAAGATCGCCATCGTGGGACCCACGCCGAGTCCGGCGATGAGCATCCACAGCCACAGCACAGGATCGGATGTCTCCGCCCGCAGGTTGGTGAAAAGGACCAGCCCGAGAGTAAGGACGGCCATTGCGCCGGCGAGCAGGTACTTGTACCGGCCCGTCCGGCTGACGAATTGGCCGGCCGCGATCGAACTGAAGATCAGCCCGAACAGGAACGGGAACAGCGCGTAGCCGGAGGCCGTGGGGCTAAGGCCCTTGACGACCTGGAACCACAGCGGCAGGAAGATGATCAGCGTGGAGAACCCGAAGATCGCGAATAGCGTCGCGACGGCGGAAACCGCGAACGTCCGGTTCCTGAACAGATCTAGCGGGATTATCGGATCCTCGGCACGCGCCTCAACGAAGAGGAACGCGATCAACGCGACCAGGCTGACACCGAACGACGCGAGCACCGGCACGTCGACCCAGCTGCCGGTTTCGGCCAGAGTCAAGGCGACGAGTGCCGGAACCACGGCGAGCGTCAACAGCACGACGCCGGGGATGTCGAGCGTGAAGCGGGCGCCCGCCCTGCGCACGTTGGGCAGTAGCCGCCAGATGAGAATCAGCGAAACAAGCCCCACGGGCAGGTTGACGAAGAAGATGTAATGCCAGGACAGGTTCTCGGTGAGAACCCCGCCGATGAAGGGGCCGACAAGGAACGCGATGCCGAACACGGCGCCGAACAGACCCTGGTACTTGCCTCGCTCAGCCGGGGTGAAGAGGTCCCCGATGACGGCGAGCGAGATCGGGAACAGCGCGCCGGCGCCCAGGCCCTGGACGCCGCGGAAGGCGATCAGCTGCCACATCGTCTGGCTGAAGCCCGAGAGGACGGACCCGACCAGGAACAGAATGATGCCGATTATCAGCAGCGGCTTCCGTCCGTAGAGGTCGGACAGCTTGCCGTAGATGGGGATCGCGGCCGTGCTCGTGACCAGATACGAGGTCACGACCCACGTGTATAGATCGATACCGTTGAGATCCTTGGCGATCGTCGGCAGCACCGGGCCCACGATCGTCTGGTCGAGGGCGCCGAGGAACAGGGCTAGCAGAATCGCTCCCAGGATCTCGAATCGCGCTCTCGAGTTGACCTCGATCGCAGGGTGTGCGGGCGCGCCCAGGGCGTCTTCCGCGGTCATTGCTCCTCCTTTACGTTGCGCTGTCTGGAGCGATCTTCATGAGCCGGCCGGAAGCGCGCGGCCAGTCCACTTCGCGAGGTTGAGCTCGGCTTGTGCAGGACTTGTGAATGTGCGCCGGAGATCCAACGAGGACCCGGGCAGTCCGTCCGCCACGCGCGACCTCGCGCGTTGTGACGTCGTCATCGGCCCGTGCGAGAGGGCCGCAACAGGGACGGTATATATACACGGAATCCGACTAATTCGCCAGGAATTGCCCGCCTGGCGCGCAAGGCGCGGGACGGCCTACAGGAACGCTGCCGCCGCGTATCCCACAGTCCTGCGTGGATCGCCGCCGGCGTCGGCGGAGGTCGCCGCGCCCAGGAGCATCCCTCGGGAGGCGCCCATTTCGCCGAGGGCAGACAGCGCGAAACGGACCGGATCGATGCCGCAGAGCCCGCAGACGAGGCCGGGCCTCCCCGCACGCGTCACGCGCAGGTCCAACTCGCCGAGCGCGTCGGCATCCATGCGCAGCAGAGGTTCGAGAAGCTCGGCGTCGGTCTCTTCGCAGACTCGCGCGGGCGGGTAGTGGGCCATATCCGAACTCGCCACGAGCAGGATCCGCTCTCCGGCAGCACGGCGTTCGAACAGCAACTTTCCGAGGCGCCGACCGGCGTCCGTGTGCGTCCTGAGGCGCGGGCTCACGGCGAGCGGCACGATTCGCGCATGCGGCAGGACGCGCATGAGCAGCGGCAGCTGGACCTCCAGCGAATGCTCGTCGAGGTGAGCGTCGTTGTCCGCGGCGAACGGCGACCCGAGCTCGGCGATCGCGGCGGCCAGCGAACTGCCGATCTCAACCTCGCCCAGGGGGGTCTGCCACGGACCGCCGGTCCAGACGCCCACTCCTGCCGCCAACGCCTGGTGGTCCGTGCCCGCCAGCACGATCGTGGCCGGGTCTATCTCGCCGGCGAGTCGCCAGGCCAGGGCCGCGATCGCGCCCGAATAGACGAGCCCGGCGTGCGGCACCATCAGGCCGGCCACGCTGTCCGAAGCCAGTCCGGCGGGCCTGGCGGCGAGCGACGCGGCCTCCAGAAGTGTCGTTACGAGACGATCCAGCTGAGTGCGCTGCCCCGGATAGAAGCTGCCGGCGACGGCCGGCGGACGCGGCGCCGGGTTCATGCGTCCGCCTCCGACGACACGGCCGATACGGGAAGCCCGAGGCCGATCCCCGCAAGCACCCGGCCGCAGCGAGCACAGGCGCCGCCACTCAGAGCCGCTGTGCGCAGGGCGGAGAAGCCCCGGCGGCGTATCAGAATCTCGCCACAGCCCGCGCACAGTGTGTCCTCGTCGTCGCCGGCCAGATTGCCCGAGTAGACGTGGACGAGCCCCGCCGACCGTCCGATCTCGACAGCTCGACGGATGGCGGCGGCGGGCGTGGCCGGGACATCCGTGAGCCTGTACGTCGGGAAGAAGCGGCTCACATGCCAGGGCGTTTCCGGACCGAGCTCCGCTACGAGCCAACGAGCCATCGCGGTCAGCTGTTCGGGCGCGTCATTCAGACCGGGTATCAGCAGAGTGGTCACCTCCACCCAGAGCCCGCGGCGGCGCATCCCGACGAGCGTGTCCAGGACGGGCTTCAGCCGCGCGCCGCAGACCCTGCGGTAGAACCCGTCGTCGAACGACTTGAGATCCACGTTTGCCGCGTCGATCAGCGGGGCCAGCACCTCGAGCGCCTCGGGCGTCTGATAGCCGTTCGTGACAAGCACGTTGGCGAGGCCGGCCACCCGGGCCAGACGCGCCGTCTCCACGACGTACTCGATGAAGACCGTCGGCTCCGTGTAGGTGTAGGCGACACAACTTGCTCGCGCCGCCAGGGCCTCAGCCACGACTCGCGCGGGAGGCAGGTCCATGGCCGGCACGTCGAGTCGATCGCGCTCGCACTGGGAGATGCTCCAGTTCTGGCAGTGCAGGCAGTGGTAGTTGCAGCCGCGTGTCGCGATCGAGAAGGCCACCGTGCCCGGATAGACGTGGAACAGCGGCTTCTTCTCGATTGGATCCGCGCCGGCCGACACTGCCTCGCCGAACACGAGGCTCACGAGCTCGCCTTCGCGGTTCTCGCGGACGTGGCAGATGCCCTGCCGCCCCGGGCGAATCAGACAGCGATGGGCGCAGGCCACGCAGCGGACGGCGCCGTGCGGCTGGGGCACACCCAGGATGGCTGGCGTGGCGTGGTGTTGCGATCCGGTCTGCATGGGCACGAGCGGTGGCACAGGTTTGATTCCTCGCCGCCCATGCTCGGCGCGATGGCACGCGAGGCAAAGGGCCGAAAGGCCCGAGGTGCCTAACCGGTGTACGGCCTGCCCGGCGGTGGCTCGTCCGGTTGCCGGCGGTCTACCAGCCCCAGACCTGCAGGTCCGTGATCTCGATCGGCACGGAGTACTGCTCCGCGAAGCCCTCGAAGGTCTTGCCCCAGGCGCTGTCACTCTCGATCAGGTCGCGGTAGCGGTCTACGTATGGCTTGAAATTGGGGACCTGTGGCAGGTTTAGCTTGATCCTGGCCGTGCCGCGTATGACGTGAACCTGGCCGCCTTCGGGCGTGCAGTTGAAGTTGAGCGCCACGTGGTTGTTCTGCATCACGTTGGCGATGCGGCGCGCGCCGGTCTTGCTGTAGACGATGATGTGCTCGCCCTCCGGAGTACGCTCATACAGGAACCAGACCGGTGCCGGCTGGGGCGCGCCCTGGTCCACCGTCGTCATCCAGATGACGCGTTCCGTGTTGAGGCGTTCCAGGATGGTCTCGCCAAGCGACGTAGACTCGTCGATCATTTCTTTCTCCGTTGCGGCCGTCGAATCGAGGCCATGGTATCCCGCGGATCGCAGATAGCTCCATTCGACTCTGGCGGCAACTCCAGGGGCGCGTAGCCTTGAAGCCGGCACGCACGAGGTGAATGTGTTCCAGCTCGAAGCATCCGACCGGAACCTGTTGCTTTCGATCGCCCGCCGTTCGATCGAGAGGGCCGTTCACGGGCGTGCGCACGGACTCGGGACGGATCCGGAGCCCACGGATTCGCTGATGCAGCTGGCCGCCGCGTTCGTGACCCTCCATGAGAGGGGCGAGCTCCGCGGTTGCATCGGCCTGATGAGATACGAAGTCCCGCTCTGGGCGAACGTTCGCGAGGCGGCCGCCGCCGCGGCACTCGACGATCCGCGATTCCGGCCGGTCGAGCCGTCCGAGCTCCCCGCGCTCAGCATCGAAGTCTCCGTCCTTGAACCCCCCGTGGGACTGCCCGATCCGGCCGGGTTCATTGCCGGACGCCACGGGATCATCGTGGAGCGGGGGCACCGCCACGCGCTGCTCCTGCCGCAGGTTGCCGGCGAGATGGGATGGAGTTCGGCCCAGATGCTGGAGGCCGTGTGCCACAAGGCGGGGCTGCAGGGCGACGCCTGGCGCGACCCATCCACTCGCTTGCTCGTGTTCGAATCGATCTGCTTCGGCGAACCCGAGCGTGTCACGGAACCCCCCACGCCGGGGCCCGCATCGCCGTCCCGCTAGGGAGCCCCGCCCGGCGGAACGACGCTTTTCACGCGCCGGCCAATTCAGATTCAATTCAGCCCCGGGTTCGAGTATCCCCCTGTCGTCCGCCACCAGTTCACCGTTGGGCGGCGGCCAGGAGGTAACTTGTGAGCCACACTTCACGGCGCTTCAACCGCCGGTTGATCGCCCCAATCTCGGTTCTCGTGTTCGTTGGACTCGTTGCCGCGGCGTGCGGGTCCGCTGCGACGGTCGACAAGGCGGGCGGAAGCACGCCCACTACGGCTGCGGCCGTCGCGACCAAGTCACCCGCCGGAAACGTGCCCGCCGCGCTGGCCGCCGCGACGCCGAACCCGGTCGTGGTCAGTTCCGACGCGTCGAGTGGGGCGCTTGCCCTGCAGGCACAGATGGTGGCCGTCATCAAGGCCGTCAGCCCGTCCGTGGTGGAGATCCAGACGGACTCCGGACTGGGCTCGGGCATCGTGTACGACGGCAAAGGTGACATCATCACCAACGCCCACGTCGTGGGCACAGCCACAACCTTCCAGGTAACGCTCGCCGACGGCAAGACGTATCCCGGTACCCTCGTGGGCACCTATGCTCCCGACGACATCGCGGTGATCCACGTCGCGGGCGCCGGCCTCGTCCCCGCGAAATTCGGCGACTCGTCTACGCTCTCCGTCGGTGACTTCGTCCTTGCGCTCGGCAACCCGCTCGGCCTCCAGTCCAGCGTCACCGAGGGCATCGTGAGCGCCGTTGGCCGCCAGGTCAGCGAGCCCACCGGAAACGCCCTTCCCGACGTCATCCAGACGAGCGCCGCGATAAACCCCGGCAATAGCGGTGGCGCGCTCGTGGATCTGCTCGGCAACGTGGTGGGCATCCCCACTCTCTCTGCCGGCGATTCGAACGGCAGCGTCCCCGGCATCGGCTTCGCGATCTCGAGCAATCGTGCCAAGGTGATCGCGGACCAGCTGATCACGACCGGCAAGGTCACCAGCACCGGCCGGGCGTACATGGGCATCCAGCTCCGTGACGGCACGGCCGGGCCGACGGTCGTCTCAGTCGCGGCCGGCAGCCCCGCCAAGACCGCCGGAATCGTGGTCGGCGACGTGGTTCTTTCCATCGACGGGAAGTCGACGCCGGACAGCGCGACGCTGATCGAGGCTACGGCGGCCCACCACCCCGGCGACACGGTCCAGCTTTCGATCCGGCATCAGACGGGAACGACTTCGACAGTCAGCGTGGTCCTGGGCCAGCTGCCCAGCTGATCGAGACTTCTAGTCACGCGCTTGGAGGCGGCCGGAAACGGCCGCCTCTCTCGTTTGGCAGGACTACGTTGCGGCGGTGGCCGCGGGAAGATCGAACGTTATGACCGTGCCTCCGGCCTCCGGTACCTCGGCTCTGATGCTCCCGCCGTGTGCCTCCACGAGGCGGCGGGCTATGGCCAGGCCCAGGCCGGAGCCGCGCGAGTTGTCCGACTTGGCGAATCTCTCGAAGATGCGGGGCATCAGCTCCGGATCGATGCCGGGCCCGTGGTCCGTGACCGAGACCGCCATTCCGATGGCCGTCACGGCTCCGGTGATGGCGACCTCCGACCCGGCCGGGGCGTAACGCAGCGCATTCGCGACAAGGTTCCCGATCACCTGCTGGATCCGGAGCGGATCGAGATCTACGAGCGGCATGTCGTCCGGCATGCGCACGGCCAGATGGACGCCGGCTGCCGCCGCCATCGCCTCGAACGAGCCGGCCGCCTCCTGGGCCAGGATCGCGAGATCGGTTTGTTCCCTGTGAAGGGCCAGGGTGCCGGCCTCGGCGAGGGCCAGAGTGCGCAGGTCCTCCACGAGCTGAGTGAGCATCCCAATCTGGTCAACGGCCTTGCCAAGGTTGGCCTCGTCCATCGGATGGACGCCGTCGATCATGGCCTCGAGCTCGCCGCGCAGGACCGCAAGTGGCGTCCGCAATTCGTGGCTCACGTCCGCCAGGAGCGTTCGACGCTGGAGTTCGTCCGTCTCGAGGCGGGCGGCCATGGAGTTGAACGCCTCGGAGAGCCAGCGCATCTCTCGCACGCCACGAGCCGGCACAACGACGCGAGTCGTGTAGTCGCCCGCCTCCACGCGGCCCGTCGCCTCGATGAGGTCTCCGAACGGCACCGCGAACCGCCTGGCACCGCGGGCACCGGTCGCGAGGCCCAGGATCATGACCGCGACGATCACGACGGCCAGGAACCGCGGGCCCGGTTCCGGCAGGCCGGTGGCAGACAGAATCTGACCGATGAGGACGATGGGCCCGAGGACCAGCAGGATGAAAGCTATCGCGATGAAGATGGCGAATCGGGCGAAGAAGCGGCGCCTGACCTTTCGCCAGGGAAACTCGCCGGCGGGCGGCCAGGCTTCGTCCAGCGGCCACCACTTGGGCCGCGGCCTTGGACGATCCCAGTGCCCGTAATAGGAGTGGCGGCCGTAATGCCCGCGGCGCCCATGCCGCGACTCACGCGAGGAGCGACGGTCGGAGTGGCGGTCGGGCTCGTTCACTCGGCGGCCTCAGCGAAGCGGTAACCCACCCCGTACACAGTCAATACGTAGCGAGGCCGGCTGGGATCTTCCTCGAGCTTGCGGCGAAGGTTCTTTATGTGGGCGTCGATTGCGCGCTCGTACGACTCGAAGGCCAGGCCGTGCACGGCGTCGAGCAACTGCGCTCGCGTGAAGATCCGGCCCGGCTGACGGGCCATCGTCACGAGCAGCTGGAACTCGGTCGGGGTCAACTCGACGACACGGCCACCGGCCTCCACCTTCATTCTGGACAGTTCGATCGACACACCGCCGGCCTCGATGCGATCACCGGGTTCCGTTTGCCGGTCCACCCGCCGCAGGATCGCCCGTATCCGGGCCACGAGCTCGCGCGGGCTGAAAGGCTTGGTGACATAGTCGTCCGCGCCCATTTCGAGGCCCAGAATCCTGTCAACCTCGTCGTCGCGAGCGGTGAGCATCACTATGGGGATGGAGGATTCACGCCGCAGTTCGCGTGCCACATCCAGGCCGTCCATGCCGGGGAGACCGAGGTCCAGGACGAGGACGTCGGGCTTGCGGGTCCTGGCCGCCCGAAGCGCCGAGGGGCCGTCTGTAGCGGTGAGTACGGCGAAGCCCGCATGCTCCAGGTAGTCGCGGGCCAGGTCCACGATTCGGGGTTCGTCGTCAACGACCAATATCGTCTTCACAAGCGCATCCTAGGCCCCGCCGACGGGGCAGTGTGCAGATAGCGGCAGCCGGCGGTCCGCGACTTCGCGCCCGCCGGCTTCCGCCGCCGCCCTGTGACTACTGCGCCTGATCGGTCTGTGACCCGCCGCCACGCTCGTGCGACTTGCGATGCCACTCGTCGAACGCGTTCTCGCCCGCCTGGCGCCACTCGCTTCGATGCCAATCATCCGGACCGGGACCGAAGTGGCCGGGGCCGTAATGGCCCCATCCGCCGCGTCCGGCCCAGCCGCGATGCGGGTGGCCGCCGAAAGCCGCCACCATCAGCCGGATCACGATGAACAGGACGAACAGCGCGATGATGAAGCCGAACAGGTGCCCGGCCCCGAAGGCGCCGCCGTACGCCCACGGCGCCGGGGGCATGTTGTTCGAGCCCGAACCGGCCGCGTATCCGGCGCCGTATGCACCGGCCGTGATCAGCCCGATGAACCCTATGAGCAATACCGCGGCCACGAACCTGAAGCCGCCTCCGTGTCGCATTTCGATCTCCAAGTGCCCGCTCCCGGCTTCGTCGAGGATCGGCGGGAGCGCCTACCGACCTCAACGTCAGATTGGCGCGGGCATGTGAAGGAGTCGTGAACGCGTGCCGGAGGAGTGGTGTGCCCGGCGCTACATCGTGAAGTAGCCCGTCACGTCGAAGACCACGTCGGCGGGGCCGTTGACGCCCTCATATGTGACCCAAAGGACGCCTCCGGCTCCTAGCTGCACGGTGACGCCGTTGGCTCGGTTGTCACCGGGTGGGAAGTTGAGAGTGGAGACACCCGGGATGCCCGAAGGCTGTGCCGGCGTCAGGCTGAAGTAGCCCGAAGAACGGTTGCCGGCCACTGTGAGGTTGCCCGTGATCGCCACGGCACCCGATGGAATGTTCTTTGTCGCGTCACCGGGCACCCGGTCCGTCACCTGGAACGAGACGGGCACGTTGGTCGTAAGCGAGTGAGCGACACCCTTGAGGTACGCGGGTCGCGAGTC
>PMBG01000113.1 GCA_003153755.1 Chloroflexota bacterium
AAGGGCGAGTACGGCGACATGTTCGCCAAGGGCATCGTGGACGCCGCCAAGGTGACCAGGTCCGCCCTCGAGAACGCCGCCTCGATCGCCAAGATGGTTCTCACCACCGAGACCCTCATCACCGACCTTCCCGAGAAGAAGGACAACGGCGCCGGTGGCCACGGTCATCCCGGCGGCGGCGACATGGACTTCTAGATCGCGCTAGCCGGCGCAGCGCGTTGTTGGATCCTGTGCTCCTCGCTCACGGGCGTTTGAGCCCGCTCGCTCCGGTGCGCGGATCCGCCTAGCGCTGCATCCGGCGATCGCGATCTTTGACCGGTACGGCGGCCCGGCGCTCCGACTGAGTGGCAATCTGCATCCGGCGGCCGCAATCTAGTTGGCTGCCGGCACCGGCCGGCGGGGAATCGAATTTGCACGAGGCCTCGGGCGAAAGCTCGGGGCCTCTTTTCTGCGTGGTGAGACAAACGGGTAGTTGACCAGTGTTCGTTTGACAGTCCCTTGGGAGCCCCTAATGCTGACGGCCGATTGGTAGCCCCAGAGGAGGTTTCCCCAAGTTGGTCCACATTCGCAGATCGGCACTCCCGCTCCTGGCAGTAGTCGTACTCATCTCAGTAGCCGCGTGCACGGGCAGCGCGGCGACGCCCGGCGTCCAGGGCCCGGCCCCCTCGCAAGGCGTGGCCGGCGTTACAAGCGCGCCGAGCGCGGCCGGTCCGGCCGTAGATCCGAATAGCCCGGACAGCATCCTCACGCAGGCCATTTCCGGTGGCGCGGCGATCAAGTCAGTCCACCTCAAGATCGAGGTCAGCGGCACGATCAAGGCCGCGGCGCTCAAGGAGGCCGGCTCCAGCACCGGCGGTCTCAGCGCCGCTCTCACCAGCGACCTCAAGCTCGACGGAACGGCCATCGAGGGCGACATCGACGTTGCGAACCAGGCAGCGGACATCAAGTTGAGCGTGGCGGCAATCCCGGAGTTCGGCGGCGTGCCGATCACGGGCGAGCTGATCGCCAAGGATCAGACCCTCTACTACAAGGTCAGCATGCTCGGACCCAAGTACTCGAAGATGGACCTAGGATCGCTGACCAAGGGTCTGGGCGTCACCGCTTCCGCGCTCCCGACCCCCGGCGCTTCCGCCCTCGCCGGCGTCACCGACGAAATCGCGCAGATGCGAAAGCAGCTGCAGGACTTCGGTGCCGTGGCGAAGCTCGTGGGTGTTGAGCAGGTTGGTGGCAAGGACGCCAACCATATCCAGATCACACTCCCGTTGGACAAGATCAACGCCCAGATCGCCGCAGCGGCCGCCGCCGCCAGCCCGAGCCCGGATCCTCTGATGGCGAGCATGAAGGTCGACGCGGCGTCCATAGACTTCTGGATCTACAAGGCCGACAACCGTCTGGCCAAGATGTCCGCATCCGGCGCCTCGTCGGTGCTGGGCAACATTGCTCTGGCGATCACGCTCACCAACTACGACGTGCCGGTCACGATCACGGCTCCGCCGGCCAGCCAGGTGACGGCCACCGCGCCGTAGCAGGCCGCACCGCTCCAATCTCACAGTCACGCGACGACGCCGATATCAGCCCCGAGCCTTCCGGCTCGGGGCTTCGGCTTATGGGACCTTTCGCGCGGTCGAACGGCGCGGTCGAACGGCGCGGTTGACAGAGTCCGCCGCTCCGGCCATCGTTTCGTGAGGAAGAAACTCAGCAGGGAGGGCTACTCGTGAATCGCCTTGGAACACCGCTGCGAGCCTTGTCGGCCGTGGCGCTCGCGTTTGCGTTTGCGGCATGCGGCAGCAGTTCGGGAACTCCAACGGCCGCGCCGGTATCCGATCCCAACCTGATCATCACGAGCAGCGCCAACGGCATGGCCGCCGTTCAGACGGTCCACCTGGAAATCACCCTGTCCGGCTCGATCAACGGTAGCGGTCTCGGTTCGGCCGGAGGCGTGCTCGGCGGGCTTGGTGGTGGAAGCACCCTGAAGCTCGACGGCACCACCGTCACGGGCGATGTGGACATCCAGAAGCAGGCGCTCCACATCTCCGCCTCCATGCCGACGCTCATGGCTCTCAGCGCCGACATCATCGAAGTCGACGGCTACATGTACTCCAAGATCAGCCTTCTGAGCCAGAAGTACACGAAGTCGAAATCGTCCGCGGCGGCGTTGCTTCCGAGCGTTGCCCCCAGCGCGTCTCTGGACATCTCCAAGACGGTCGACTCGCTGAAGTCACAGCTGGATGCCGCCGGATCCAAGGCCACGCTCGTGGGTACGGACAAGATCGACGGCCGTGACGCATACCACGTCACCGTGAGCGTCCCGGTCTCGTACATCAATCAGCAGCTTGGGGCGCTTGGCTCGATCACCGGCCCCGTGTCCCTGGACTCCGCCTCGCTGGACTACTGGGTCTACACGGACAGCCTCTATCCGGCCAGGGCGGAGATCAAGGCTTCCTCGGCTGCGATCGGGAACGTCGACGTCATCGTGACCCTGACGAAGTACAACCAGCCGGTGACGATCACTGCTCCGCCGGCAGGCGAGATTCAGTCGGGCGGATAGACGCCCCAACCGGCGGACCCCACGCCGATCAGTCAACTCCGAAGCCCCGGCATACCGTCGGGGCTTCGATCCTTAACGCATTCCGCGCGGCCGGTTGCCGGAATTCAGGTCGCGAATCGCTCTATACCGCTAAACTGCCACAGGTCGCCATCGGTCGCGGGCACAGAAGTGGCCGCAGCCGGGCCCGGGGCCCTGGGTCGGAAGTCTCTTGTGGAGGAATCGCGTGTCTCGTCGGAACTCACTTGCCATTTCGGCCGCCGGCGTTCTCGCCGTCGTGGCGCTCGTCTCCGCATGCTCCACGGCCGCGTTGACCGACCCGCGCAAGATTCTCAAGAACGCCCTCGATAGCGCGAACAGCCTTCAGTCCGTGCATTTCCATCTGGAGACCGGTGGGCGGTTCATGTACGCCTATCCGATGGTGACCCCGACTCCCACGCCGGCGCCGACGGATACGCCCTCGCCGAGCGCGTCCGCGTCCGCGTCCGCTTCCGCATCGGCCGGCTCGTCCGCGTCCGCTTCCGCATCTGCGGGGAGCTCGGCAAAGGCGAGCGGATCGGCAAAGGCCTCGGCATCCGCGAGCCCCAGCGCCACCCCGACTCCGACTCCCACGCCCACCCCAACCCCCACCCCGACGCCGACACCGACGCCCAGCCCCACGCCTTCGATAACCGACTCGCCGACTCCCGTCCCGACCCCCACCCCATCGCCTGAGTACACGACGGCGCCTTACTCCCTCGACAAGGCCACCGCGGACGGCGATATCGACATCGCCAACAAGACGGCGCACATGCAGGGCGGCATGCCGGGACTGCCGGACCTCTCCGGCGAGCTGATCGTCACCGACATCTACACCTATACGCGCAAATACGGTGAGACCAAGTACACGGTGGGTGCGGCCAGTACGCTGATCATGGACCCGGCCACCTCGATCTACCCGATCTTCCAGTCGGTGATGACGCTGGCCAACGATCCCACGCTGTCCCCGGTCCTGGTTGGAACCGAGACTGAGAACGGCTACAGCGTCTATCACATCCGTATCGAAGTGACCGCATCCGCGATGCAGACGAGCCTCAAGTCCGTCGGACAGGCGGTGGGCGGCGGCTCGCTCGACCTATACATCACGACCGACAGCTTCGAGGTCGAGCGCCTCGACTTCAGCACCAGCGATCCGAATGCGGGCACGGCGGCCATTCGTTTCGTTCTCTCGAACTGGAACGGCGTCTCGCCCATATACGCGCCCGACCAGGCAAACGTCAACGAAGGATCGCCCGTTCCGATGGGCTCCTAGCTCGATCAGGACGCACGGAATGCCGGGCGCGTTGACCGCCCATACAATTCCAGGGTGAGTCCCGCATCGAGAAGTGGGCGCCGGTCCGGAGGCGCCAACGGTAACGACGATCGACCTGACCGTGCCCGCGAAAGCGCGCCATCGGGCGGGCTGTGGGCCGGATTCGAGTCGCCGGACGAACCCGCCGCCGGCGACTACCGGACGGATTCGGCCGAGCCTCATTCGCCCGTCCCGGACTACGCGGCAACCGAGCCGCCGCCCTGGGCGGTTGATGCGCCGTTGCCCGGTGAGACTCCGCCGGAGGCGTTCGACGGCGCGCGTATCGACGCGTTCGAGCCGTCACCGTTCGAGCCCGAACCGGTAGCTCTCGCCGAGCGGGAGGCCGCGTCGGAGGCGCTGGCGCAGCGAATACTGGGCCGCCTCAACCCGGAGCAGCAGCGGGCGGTCAGCACCACAGACGGCCCGGTTCTGATCCTCGCGGGCGCCGGCAGCGGCAAGACGAGGGTGCTCGCTCACAGGGTCGCGTATCTCGTGGGGGTGCGGGCCGTGCGCCCGTGGCAGATCCTGGCCGTGACGTTCACGAACAAGGCTGCGGCCGAGCTGCGCACCCGCATCACCGACCTGGTCGGAGCGGAGGCCGGCAAGGAAGTGGCGATGGGTACGTTCCACGCCCTGTGCGCGCGGGTTCTCCGCCGCGACGGGGCGTCGATCGGGTTGGACCCGCACTTCGTCGTGTACGACTCGGATGATCAGCAGGCGCTGATGAAGCAGGTCCTCAAGGACGAGGACCTGCCGATCACCGGTGAGTACAAGCCGAGCGCGATTCTCGGCGCGATCTCCCGGGCCAAGAACGAGATGCTGGACGCGGAGTTCCTTACCGCGAACGCACATACCCATCGCGAGCGAGAGATCGCCAGGCTCTTCCGGTCGTACCAGTCCCGACTCCGCTCGTCGGGAGCGCTCGATTTCGACGACCTGCTCCTCGAGGCGGTCCGGCTGTTTCATGAGGCTCCGGCCGCACTCGAGCGATACCAGAACCGCTGGCGCTATCTCCACGTAGACGAGTACCAGGACACCAACAGGCCGCAGTATCTCTGGGTGAAGGCCCTCGCGGCCGCCCATCAGAACCTGTGCGTGGTGGGGGACGACGATCAGTCGATCTACTCGTGGCGCGGCGCCGACATCCGAAACATCCTGGATTTCGAGGGCGACTACCCAAACGCGGCCGTCATCAAGCTCGAGCAGAACTACCGCTCCACACAGCTGATCCTGGACGCGGCCCACGCCGTCGTCACGCACAACTCGTCCCGAAAGGACAAGAAGCTCTGGACCGAGATCGCCGGTGGCCGGCCCATCTCGCGCTTCGAGGCCTACAACGAGGAGGAGGAGGCGGAGTGGATCGCGCGCCAGATCGAGGAACTGACCGGAGCGCGGACATCGCCGTTGACTCGCCGCGCCGACGAGGCAGCGGAGAAGTGGCGCCTGGGCGAGATGGCGGTCATGTACCGCACCAACGCACAGAGCCGGGCGATCGAAGAGGCCTTCCTGCGTTACTCGATCCGTTACCAGCTCATCGGCGGGACGAGGTTCTACCAGCGGCGTGAGGTGAAGGACGCGCTCGCGTACCTGCGAGTCCTTCGAAGCGACGTGGATCAAGTGAGCTACGAGCGGATCCTCAACGTTCCGGCGCGCGGCATCGGCGACAAGACGCTGGAGGAACTGCGGGTATTCGCCGCCGGCGGAAGGAAGATCGTACCGCCGGCTCAGACGCTTGCAGGCGAGCAGCCGGAACCCGAACCGACGTACTGGGGCGCGATCACGGCGGCTGCCGGCGGGCGGATCGAGACGTTGGGCAGCCGTGCTCGCACATCGCTTTCTGGCTTTGCCTCGCTCGTGGATCGGCTGCGCACGCGCATCGGCGTTCTTGCCTTGCCGGAGATGCTCGACGCGGTTCTGGAGGAGTCGGGTTACCGCGCCATGCTCGCCGACGGCTCCGAAGAAGGGGAGGAGCGCTGGAACAACCTCCTGGAACTACGCTCCGTCACGACGCGCTATGACGACCTGTCGCCCGACGACGCGCTGGATCGCTTCCTCGAGGAGACGGCCCTGGTGGCAGACCAGGACTCGTACGAAGCCGGCGCGGACGCGGTGACGCTGATCACCCTGCATGCGGCGAAGGGGCTCGAATTCCCGATCGTCTTCATCGCCGGTCTGGAGGAGGGCGTCTTCCCGCACAGCCGATCGCTCGACGACGAGAAGCAGCTCGAGGAGGAGCGACGCCTCGCCTACGTTGGCATCACTCGGGCGAAGCGCCGGTTGTTCCTCTCACACGCCGCGCGCCGGGCGACATGGGGTCAGGGAGGCCTTTCCGTCCCGAGCCGATTCCTGTTCGAGATTCCGGCCGAGCTCATGTCCGGTCCCAAGCTGGACCGCGCCGAGGACTTCGACGATGACGTGGGCGACGTCGATCCGGATCTCGTCTTCGGCCGGAGGCAGGGCGGGCGTTTCGGAACTCCGGTTCGCGCGGGCGGTGGCGCATGGAGAGTCGGCAGCGGACAGCCGGGAGCGCCGAGGCCGGGCGAGACGTTCCGTCCCACACGCGACCTTGGAGCTCGCCGCGAGGCGTACGAAGCAGGCGCGCGGTCAGGCAGCCTCAGCGCGCCCGGCGGACAGGCCGGGCGGCCGGCGTCGCCCGCGCCACGGCCCGCACCGGTATCGCGCCCGCGCGTTCCGGGTGAGCGGCAGTTCCGTGACGGCGACCGCGTACGCCATGCGCGCCTGGGCGACGGCATCGTGGTGACGTCCAAACTCACGCGCAATGACGAGGAAGTGACGGTCGCCTTCTCAAACGGCGGCGGCATCAAGACGCTCCTCGCGAGTATCGCCAACCTGGACCTGATCGGCTAGAGGATCTCCAGGTGCGCCCAAGGAGCAGTTCCGGCCCGGGTGGACTCGGGCCGGAACTGAGGACGGCGGGCGTTCGGCGGTTTCGGCGGAACTAGTACCCGGTGATCACCTTGATCGTGGGATCGCCGGGGCCTACGGGCCAGTTGCGTGTCGTCGGAGCGGCGTTGTTCCACGACCAGACGAGGAAGCCTCTGACGCCGGCGCTGAACATCGCTGCGCACTTTGCCTCGAAGGCGGCCGCGCGATCGGCGAGCGTACCGCCCACGCTCGCGGCCTGGATCCCGGACTCGCCCACGAAGAGGGGCTTTCCGAGTGCGTTACAGGCGGCCAGGTCGGAGCGGAGGTTCGACGGGAGGGCCGTCGTCTCGTGTCCGTAGTCGTGGTACTCGCAGGTGTCGATCGTCGAGATCGAGTGGATCCTCTGGTAGTCGCCGCCTTTGCTGCCGCACTGGCCGGCGCCCATCGTCCCGAGCGAGACCAGATGGTTCGGATCGATCGACTTGACGAGGCCCGAGACGTCGGCGGCGAAGTTGTAGAGGTCTGAGGTGTTGCCGCAGGTGGAGGTGTTGTCGAGCTTGATCTCGGCCTCGTTCATCAGCTGCCACATTGCGATGGTCGCGTCGTTCCTGTAGCGCGAAACGATCTCCTGGACCCATTGGCGGTACGCGACCGTAGTGCCGGGGAGGACCTGGGTCTTGTATCCACCCTGATACCAGCTGGCCCACTTGTACTGGCTCGTGGTGCTTTCACATGAGCCCCACTGATTGCCCAGGGTGACGATCACGCGGACTCCGTGGGCACGGGCGACGGCGAGGGTATGGTCGAAGGCGCTCCAGTCGCGCTGGCCGTTGGTCGTGGCTTCACGCTGGAAGAACCAGGCGCGGAATACCTCGGCGCCCGGGCCTATCGCGCTCAAGGCCGTGGCGAGCGCGCCGCCTGTGCCCATCGAGTACGAGCAGTTGGAACGACTGTTCGCCTGGTAGATGTTGAAGCCGGTGAAGGACCAGGGCTGCCCATTGAGGGTGAACTCCGTGCCGGACCGTCCCACGAACGACCCTCCGATGGGTGGCATCGGCGTGGGGTTGCCGCCGGGGGCTTGGCTGGCGGTCGGCGTGGTCGTCGGACCCGACGTCGGACCTGACGTGGGACCCGACGTCGGACCTGACGTCGGACCCGATGTTGGGCCTGCGGTAGGCCCTCCCGTCGGCTTGCTCGTGTCCGTCGGCCCGGGGGTGGGCGAAGGGGCGGTGGAGCCGTTGCGCACGTCGAACGTCGTGATCCACGACAGCGTCCCGGATTTGGCCCGCACAACCACCGAGATCGTGTGTGTTCCGTCCGCGACACTCGTCGTGTCCCAGGGCCTGGCCGCGCCGTGAGAATCGGTTCCGGCGAAGTCGAACGGGGAGTAGTGCTCCGAATGCGTTGGGCTGCCCGTCAATGGGGGCGAGTCCAGCCAGAAGTCCACCGACTGCACGTCGCCGGTCGGCGTCAGGAAGATGTACTCCTTGCCGGAGACCGTCGCCCCGGAGAGGGCGGTGGGCGAACCACGCCCGGATGACGTGGACGTCACGAGCCAGTAGGACTGAGCTCCGCCCGTGGAGGCAAGCGCGACCATCGGGATGACGAGGACCGCGCCGAGGGCGATCAGGAACACGACATGTGGGACGCGTCCGGCGAGTCGTTGCGGGCTGCTGAACATCTCTGAAGTCTCCTCATCGCTTCCCGACACGGGCAGCGCGGGCTCGTGCAGGCGGGCGATGTGCGGCCGGCTTGACGGGTGACGGGTGCCGGCGGGCGGCTGCCGGCGGGCACATGTCCACGAGCCGGCTAGGCGGAGTGCCGCCAGATCGGCGGCGGCGCTGTTCGAGAGTTGGGTATCTGCCAGGGGCGCGGTCGGGACAACCAGAGCCCGAACAAAACTTAACGGAGCCGTCACCTACCCGAATCGGCCGTCCGACACCTACTCCAACCGATCCGGACTGCACCAGACGCATCCGGCGTCCCACCCCGCGACCCCGGGTTTGGTGCCCGGCGACAGCGGCCGCGATCCTCGGCAGAGTGCGCATGCAGCAACCGCGGGCGACCTGACCGGAGGTCAATCGGGGGTCCGGCGGGGACGCGGTTGCAGCTATCGGCCACGTCACATTGCGGGGGTTCCGTGCATTCCAGCAGCTACTCTCCAGACGATCGCAGCCGGCGGATATCCCGATCGGGGACCGGCTCCACTCACGAAACGAGTGCAATTCTTCCGGCGACCGGGTCTCGGGTCGTTGCCGCCGGGCTGCGTCCGGTCTTTCCGGACGCCCCCGTCGCGCGCTCCAGAACACGGCGCGTCCTTTCAGCCGCGTCTGGCGCTGTGGCGCTCCGCCGGCCCGGTGAGCGAGCGATCCTCTCCGGCCTGGCGCTGGTCGCCTACCTGTTCGTGGCGGTGGTGGTCGTCCTGGATGCCCACAGCATCATCGGCGACGCCTGGAGCCGTGTGGCGAATGCTTATTACGTTCTTTATAGCCGCGATCCGCACCTCGCTGCGGTGGGCTTCGTCTGGAACCCGCTGCCGTCGCTGGCGGTCTTGCCGCTCCTGCCTTTGAAGCTCATCTGGCCGGGAATCGTGGCGACCGGCTTCGCCGGCTGCATCGTCAGCGCAATCTGCATGGCGGGAGCCGTGTGGCAGGTCAACGGAATCGCAGCCGACTGGAACGTGCGCCGGGCGGGGCGATGGGTGTTGACGCTCGCGTTCGCCTTCAACCCGATGATCCTGTACTACGCCGCGAATGGCATGAGCGAGGCGATGTTCATCTTCACCCTCCTCATCGGAACGCGATACCTGGCGCGCTGGGGACGGAGTGGGGAGATAGTTCCGCTTGTGATCGCGGGCGTCGCACTCGCGGCCGGCTACATGACCCGCTACGAGGCGGTGGTGGCGGCCCTCGGCGGAGTGATGGCCGTTGCGATCTTGTCCGTGATACGCCGCCCGGGCCCGATCCGAGACCGGCTGGCCGAGGGTCTCGCGGACGCGACGATATTCGCCACTCCCTTTGCCACGGCGTTCGTGGGCTGGGCCATCGCGAGTTGGCTGATCGTGAAAGACCCGTTCCAGCAGTTCACGTCCGTTTACGGCGTGGTGTCGCAGCTGGAGGTCGCCCAGACCGCGGTGGCGCAATCGACCGGGCAAGGGTCATCCTCCGCCTTCGTCTGGATCGCCCGCCAGATGGTCGGCCTGGAGCCGGGCATCATCCTGATCCTTGTGTTCGCGCTTGTCGCAATGTTGCGCGGCCGGCATCCGCTCGTCCTCGCGGGCGGCGCGGTTCTCGGCGCGGTCGTGGCTTTTGCAGCTTTCGGCTTCCTGACGGGCCGGACGCTGGGCTGGCTGCGCTACTCGATCGCGATCATCCCGCTGGCCACGGTGCTGGCGATCGCCGTCCTGGCGCCCTCGTCCGGACATGAGCTCGTGGGTCGTCCGGGTGCGGAGCGACTGCGCTTGTGGGGCGGCCGGCTTGCCGGTCTGGCCGTGGTCTTGCTGGTACTCGCCGCGGTACCGGTAGGGGCGATGACGATGCTGGATCCGGCCCAGAACCCGGCGTACGGCGGTGAGGCCTTTCAGCTGAGGCCCGTCCTGTTCCCGAACGAGCCGATGGTCAAGTTCACTCCGCAAGGCCAATACGACGTGGGCCGCCTGACGGTGGAGTACCTGGATCCGCTGAAGCTTGGCAACGGCGAGGTTCTGGTCGACGGGGCGATGGGCTTCCCGATGATCCTGGAATCGAACAACCCCAAACAGTTCATCACCACCTCGGACCGCGACTTCCAGCAGACGCTGCTGGATCCCGGGGCATTCGGGGTGAAGTACCTGCTCGTCCCGGAGAACGTGGGCTACCAGAGCCTCGATGCGCTCAACCGGACCTATCCAACCATCTACCGGGACGGCGCCGGCATCTCCACGCTCGTCCGGGAGTTCTCAGCTGGGGGCAACAACTGGCGGCTCTACCGGGTGGGGCAATGACGCCGCGAGGGAGTGACGAATGGAGGCTGGCTCTGTGAAGCGAATCGGTGTAGCCCTGCGGTTCGTGGGATTGGCCGCGATCGTCGGCTCGATGGGGCTTGCGGGGGCGGCCGCGAACCCGGCGCCGGTTGCAGCCTCCGGCTCGACGTCGGATTGGCCGATGTACCTGCACGACGGCCAGCTCACGTCGGCGAGCTCGGAGACGATCCTGACCCCGTCGACGGCCCCGAACCTGCGTCCGCTCTGGACGTACAAGACCGGCAGCCTGATCTCGGCATCGGCGACCGTCGTGGGTGGAGTGGCCTACATCGGTTCGTGGGACGGGTATGAATACGCCCTCAACGCCGCGACGGGCGCTCTGATCTGGAAGACCTATCTCGGAGTCACCACGGCGCCTGCGTGCTCGCCTCCGAAGCTCGGTGTCTCGTCCGTAGCGGCCGTCGTCAACGGCGTCGTGTACGTAGGCGGCGGAGACTCCAACTGGTACGCACTCGACGCCGGCACGGGCACCGTGCTGTGGACCGTGCCCACCGGCGACAACAGCGCCACCGGCGGCCACTACAACTGGGCCAGCCCCCTGATCGTGGGCAACTCGGCGTACATCGGCATCGCCAGCCTGGGCGACTGCCCGCTGGTACAGGGGCAGCTGCTCCGAGTCGATCTCACGACCCATCTCGTGGCGGCGTCGGTCAACTTCGTCCCGAACGGCCAGGTGGGCGGCGGAATCTGGACCACGCCCGCGATCGACACCTCGACCAACACGGTGTACGTGACCACCGGCACGCTCAACAACGCCAGCCAGACGATGTCCGAGGCGATGGTGGCCCTGGACGCAACGACACTTGCGGTCAAGAGCCTCTGGCAGATCCCCAGGAGCGCCGCGAACGCGGACTCGGACTGGGGCAACTCGCCGATCCTGTTCACCGACGGAAACGGGCGCGCGCTCGTCGCCGGCATCGACAAGAACGGCTTCCTCTACGCATTCGACCGGTCGAACCTGGCGATCGGACCGATCTGGTCCGAACAGGTGGCCGTCGGTGGCATCTGCCCAACGTGCGGCGACGCCAGCGTCGCCTCGATGGCGTTCGCGCAGGGACTGCTCTTCGCGGCGGGCGGCAACACCACCATCGGCGGTGTGGGCTATCCCGGCTCCGTCCGCGCGATCGACCCCACGACGGGGAACGTGGTCTGGGCGCACGGTCTGGCCGACCCCGTCATCCCAGCCCTCGCCTACGACAACGGCATGGTTCTCGCCGGATCCGGCCCGCGCCTGGAAGTCCTCGATGCTACGAACGGCACGCGGCTGGCGAGCTATACCACGGGAGCCACAACGTACTCACCGCCCACGATCTCGAACGGCGTCGTGTTCATGGGCTCGGGTGACGCGAACCTCTATGCCTTCGCGCCGGTGACGCCCGCGGTTCCGCCGGCCGACGCGAACTGCCCCGCCGGCCTGGTCTGCCAGGACATCGGAGCACCGCTGCCCGCCGGTAGCGAGACCGTGACATCGGGCCTGTGGAGCATCTCGAACGGCGGAGCGGGACTGGGTCTCGCGGGCGGTGTCGACCAGTTCAGGTTCATGAGCCAGGCCGCGAGCGGCGATCTCCAGATCACTGCCCGTCTCGTCGCACAGCCAGCCGTGGCCGGCGGCCAGACGGGTCTGATGGTCCGCCAGGCGAACGACGCGAACTCGCCATTCTTCGCGGTGATGGCGACGGGCGCGGGAAACACAGTCGTGCAGTACCGGACCGCGTTCGGAGGGACCGTCAAGACGGCCACCGCGACGGGCGCAAGTGCGGCCCTGCCGCTGTACTTCGAGATCCGGCGAATCGGGGATAAGTTCGCGGCGGCAAGCTCGACGGACGGCGTGACCTACACGCTCGTACCCGGCGGAACCGCGACCGTGACCATGCCGGGGAACGTGATGGTCGGGCTGGCCTCGGCCTCCGGCGTCAACGGAACGGCCGGCACCGCGACCGTGGATACGGTGGTGGAAGGGGCGCCGGGAGCCGCTCCGCAGCCGCCGGCTCCCACCACGCCCTGCCCGGCCTCCTGGTCGTGCGGCGACATTGGCAATCCCACCGGAATCGGCGGCCAGACGCTCGCGAGCGGATCCTGGACCATCACCGGCGCCGGCACGCCGAGCGGCGCCAACCTCTACTCGGATCAAGGCCACTTCGTCTGGCAGGGTATTGCCGGCGACGCGACGCTTTCGGGCCGAGTCGCCGCGCAGCCGAACACCGCCGCCGGCGCGCAGGCCGGCGTGGAGTTCCGGACCGACACGACGGCCGGATCTGTCTTCTACGGCGCTTTCCTCACACCCGGCAGCGGCATTCAGGTCGTGGACCGGGCATCTGCCGGACTGCGGACCTCGATCGTGGTGACCACCGCGGCCACGGCGCCGGCCTACATCGAGATCACGCGCTACCAGAACACCTACACGACCTTCACATCGCCCGACGGCGTGACCTGGTCCGCGCTCGTCGGCTCGAGCGTCACCTTCGGTTCGGGCGGCGCCATGCTCGCCGGGCTGGTCGTGAATTCGGGCTCGGGTACGGCACTCGCGTCGGACACGATAGATAGCGTCTCATTGGCGCAGTCGGCCGCGCCGCCGCCCAGCCTGTGCCCAACCGGCTGGACGTGCCAGGACATCGGCTTCCCAACGCCCGGCGCGGGTTCGCAGTACATCGTCGGTGCCAACTGGAGCGTCCGGGCAGGTGGCAGCGACATCTGGGGCGTCGCCGACGCCTTCCGTTTGCTCAGCCAGCCACTCGCCGCCGACGGCACGCTCAGCGCCCGCGTCGACTCTCAGACCGTCAGCTCCGACTGGACCAAGGCCGGCGTCATGCTGCGGTCGACCAACGACGCGGGATCGCCGTACTTCGCCGCCCTTGTGACCCCGTCGCACGGCATTGCCGTGCAGTGGCGGTCCACATTGGGCGGCCAGAGCTCGCAGGTCGTGACTACCGGCGTGGCTCCTGCATGGCTCCAGGTATCAAGGGCCGGGAACACATTCACGGCATACATCTCGGCCGACGGGACCACGTGGACGCCCATACCCGGTGCAAGTGTGAGCCTCGCGATCACCGGCTCAATGCTCGCGGGCGTCGCCGTCACGTCCCATAACGGCGGCACGATGACCACGGCCACGTTCGACACGGTGACCCTGACCAACACCGCCACACCGCCTCCCGGGGCGTGCCCGTCCTCTTGGTCCTGCGTCGATATAGGCAACACCGGGGTGGCAGGCGCTCAGTCGCTCACGAGCGGTACCTGGACGGTCCAGGGCGGCGGCGGCGACATATGGGATGTCGCGGACAACTTCCACTTCGTATACCAGTCCGTCGCGACAGACGGCCTGCTGTCCACGCGCGCCGTTTCGCAGGCGAATACCTCGGTCTGGGCCAAGGGCGGTGTCATGCTGCGCGCCTCGACCGATCCAGGTTCCCCGTACTACGCCGCGTTCGTGACGCCGGGGAACGGCGTCGCGGTCCAGTGGCGATCCACGCTCGCCGGGGCGACGTCTCAGACGCTCACGCCCGGTACTCCGCCTGTTTACCTGGAGGTCGCCCGCACGGGCGGCGTCTACTCGGCATTCACGTCGGCGGACGGCGCCACGTGGACGCTCGTGCCCGGATCGACGGTCAACGTCGGTCTCACCGGCACGGTTCTCGCGGGCTTGGCCGTCACGTCCCACAACTGGGGTGTTCTCGGGGCCGCCACGTTTGACAACGTGGCGTTCTCCAAGCTGCCGCCGCCTTGGCTCGATACGGATATCGGCGCCCCAACGGTGGCCGGCTCGGCCGCGTCCACGGCGTCCGTGTTCACAGTCAACGCCGGCGGCACGGACATCTTTGGCACGGCCGATCAACTCAACTTCGCGTATCAGCCGATGACCGGCGACACGACGTTCAGCGGCCGCGTCGCCACGCAGACGAACACCAGCTCCTGGGCCAAGGCCGGGCTGATGATCCGCGCGACAACGGCCGCCGGATCCCCGTACTACGCGGTATTCGCCACTCCGGGTAACGGAGTCGCCGTCCAATGGCGGCTAACGTCGGGTGCCACCACCAGCCAGGTGAAGATCGCCGGCACCGTGCCCGTCTACCTTCGGATAGGCAGGGCGGGCAACACGTTCACGTCGTACACATCCTCGGACGGCGCGACCTGGACGGCCGTGCCGGGCTCGAACGCATCCGTGTCCCTGAACGCCTCAGTCCTGGCCGGACTCGCGGCTACTTCCCACAATGCCTCGAAGCTCGGCACCGCCACTTTCGACAACGTGTCGATCGGGACGGCGGCGCCCTCGGTGACCAACGACTTCTCGATCGCGGCGACGCCGGCGGGCGTGTCCGTGGTGCCCGGTTCGGCCGGGTCCACGGCCGTCAGCACGACGGTAGTCACCGGCAGTGCCGAGTCCGTGGCGCTGACCGCGACGGGTCTGCCCGCGGGAGTGACCGCAGGTTTTGCCCCGGCCTCGGTGACCGCGGGTACCTCGTCGACGCTCACGTTGACCCTCGGCGCGTCGGCTGTGCCCGGAACCTATCCGGTCACCGTGACGGGCACCGCTCCGTCGGCGACACACACGGTGAGCGTCTCGCTGACCATCCTGCCACCGCCTCCGCCTCCGCCACTGCCGTCGCCCTGGGCAGACACCGATGTCGGCGCTCCGGCGCTCGCGGGATCGGCGACCTACGCCGGCGGCATCTTCACGGTGAAGGGTGCCGGCGCGGACATCTTCGGGACGAGTGACCAGTTCAACTACGTGTTCCAGAACACTACCGGCAACGGAACGCTCATCGCCCGCGTGACATCGCAGACGAACACGAGCGCCAACGCCAAGGCCGGGATCATCTGGAAGGCGTCCACCACGGCAGGATCGCCGTACATCCTGATAGCCACGGCGCCATCCGGCCTCGTGAAGGTCCAGTACAACTTCAACGGCTCGATCACGACGTCTACCTACACGTTCCCCAACGTATGGATGAAGCTCGTCCGCTCGGGCACGACATTCACGGCGTATCTGAGCCCCGACGGTACGACCTGGACGCAGGTGGCCCAGAAGACACTCACGACGATCCCCGCGGCGGCGACGGTGGGCATATTCGAGTGCTCTCACAACGCCGCGACTATCGGCACCGCCACGTTCGACAACGTGGGCTACACGCCCGGGCCGTAGGCCGATGAGGTCATCGCAGCTCGACCGGTACAAACCGGGCCGGCTTCGCCTGTCCGCATTGGCCCTGTCGGCGATGCTCATAGTTGCGGCTTGCGGCGGATCCGCGGCAAGCCCGAACCCGGCCGTGCCCGCCATCTTCGCCGGGAGGTCACCGGTTGCCGCGACCGCGACGCCCACGGCGACCTCCGTCCCGACTCCGAGTCCCAACCTCACGCCCGCGCTCGCGGCGGCGCCGTGTCTCGCCGGCTCGGCCGAAGGTCCGTTCCTGAGTCGCTCCGGAACTCAGATCACGTGCGCCGGCCATGCCGTGCTGCTCACCGGATACACGTTCTATCCGGCGCTACTCGGCGGGTCGAAAGCCTGGCACCGCCCCGACTTCAAGACGTACATCGACCACGTGTTGGACATGGGTGCCGCAGCCGGGCAGAACCTGATCCGTCCCACCGATCAGTGGGACAAGCACACGGCGGGCCAGACGGCCGACGATCCGGTCGTCTGGGCGAACATGGACTACCTGTTGCAGGCGGCTCGTAACCGCGGCATGTTCGTCGTCATCGACCTGTCGGCATACAGGTGGCTGCTGATGAGCCACGGCTCCGATCCTACGAAGGCGTCTGCCTGGAACACGTTCATCACGGGGGTCGCCGCCCGCTACCGCGACAATCCGGCGGTCGCGTTCTACTCGATCGCGGGCGAGCCTACCCCGCCGCGGACCGCCGCCGAGATGCAGACGCTCGTGGCCTTCTACCGCTCGACTACCGAGGCGCTGCGCGCGGCGGACCCGAATCACCTGATCACCGCAGGGGGGTTCAACCACATGGAGGACGAGCCTCCGGGCGTGGACTGGTGGCAGGCGATCGACGCGCTTCCTGACAATGACATCGTGGGAGTCAAGACCTACTCTCAGAAGGACCTCGACCTCATGCCCGCCATTGCCGAGTACGGCACCTCCGTGAATCGGCCGGTGGTAGATGAGGAGTTCGGAATGCCGCAGGGCTTCGGAGACGCCTCGTTCGCGGGGCGGTCCGCCTACAACGGCCTTGCCACCGGTCGAGCCCCTTTCTTCCGGGACGTGTACACGATTGGGAAGTCCCTTGGATTCTCCGGCTTCGTTGTGTGGAACATGGGTTGCGAGATGGGCACGGGGAGTTACGAAGTCAGTCCGCTGACACCGTCGGCATGGTCGGCGGTCAAGGACAACGGCGCGATCGCGACCCCCGAAGGGGTAGGCGAGACCGTGCCGTTGTGCTCCTGAGGGCACCTGTTCCGAGGGGTAGAACGGGCGTGTCCCGCGCCCCGCGACCAGGTTCGCCGGCGAGCCGGTCGAGCGAGAGTCCGCCTCGTGACGGCCCTACCCATCGGAATTGGTCGGCTTCCTACCCGTAGAGACCGACGTTGCGCCCCGTGACATACACACTCCGCACGTTGACGTATTCGAACTCCGACCTGGATACTCGGAATAGTTCGAGTCGGATTGGTGCGGTCTGCGGTGGTCCACGGAGAAGGAACCGCACCGGTCAGGTGTCGGACTGGGGTATTCGATCAGGTCGTTTGATCCGGGGGAACTCGCGACGCGGAACGTTCTCGGGATGAACTTCGATCCGCAGTCCGCCAAACCGACCGAGGGTCTCTACGGTCGGTAGCCGCCCAGCCTCTTAGCCGATCCGCCGTCCGGTCGCCCGCCGGACGAATCGTGACTCAGGTACTTCCGGGCGCTCGACTGAGGGTTTCCATGTCCAGTGAATTCACGGCCTCGCGAGATGCCGCACAGCCGCCGCGCACCCGCAGATCGGTGAGCCTTCGAAGGCTCGCCTCCGTTGCGATCGCTACGTTGTTCGCCGTTGGCGCCGTTCTGCCTTCCGCACTGGCAGGAGTGCCCGGAGCGTCCGTTGCCGCGGCCAACAGCTCGTTTCCGGATCTTCCGGACGGCTTCGCGAAGGTGCAACTGGCGAGCGGCCTGAAGAACCCAACGGCGTTTGTCTTTGGTCCTGGCGGCGACATCTACATCGCCCAGCAGCGAGGCGCGATCCGCCTGTTCCGCGGCGGTGTGTTGCTGACGACCCCGGTGATGACCATTCCGACTGACAACCTGGTCGAAACTGGCGTCCTCGGCCTCGCCCTTGACCCCAACTTCGCGACTAACGGCTTCATGTACGTGAGCTACACCACGCCCGATGAGCACGCTCAGCTGTCGCGCTTCACGGTCACCGGCGGCGGTACCACCGCGAGCCTGGCAAGTGAGGTCGTGTACATGCGCGGCAACCAGCTGCAGGCGGCTCACCACAGCATCAACGACATCCACATCGGGCCCGACGGCAAGCTCTGGGTGGCGATGGCGGACAACGACCCGGCGATCACGAACGCGACGGTTCTCACGAACGTTTACGGGAAGATCCTGCGCTTCAACCTGGACGGGTCGATTCCGAGCGACAACCCCTTCCTGAGCGTTCCCGGAGCCGTACCGTCCATCTACGCCTACGGCCTGCGCAACCCGTTCCGCTTCACGTTCCTGCCGGACGGCCGGGCGATGACCGAGGACACCGGCTCGAGCTTCTGGGAAGAGCTGAACACAATCCAGCGCGGTGGTAACTACGGCTGGGACTTCTACGAGGGCAACTGCTTCAGCTGCGGGTACATCAACCCGACGTACGCTTACGGCCACCACACTGTCGACGGCGCGACGTCTGCCATCGCGGCCTACACGGGTTCCGTGTTCCCGAGCCAGTACGCGCACACGGTGTTCATCGGCGACTACGTTCGTCGCGACATCGAGGCCGTCCAGTTCGATCCGACATACACGAACGAAATCTCCCAGACCGTCTTCGATAGCAGCGTCGGCACCATCGCCGATCTGCAGGAAGGCCCCGACGGAGCGCTCTACTACGTCTCGATCTACGAAGGTCAGTTCTGGAAGATAGTCCCGAGCGGGTCGCTTCCGCCCACTGCCGCGGCTTCGGTCGCGCCGTCCGCGGGGCTGAGCCCGCTCTCCGTCCAGTTCTCCTCGGCCGGCTCGTCGGATCCGTACGGCGCCCCGCTCAGCTATAGCTGGGACTTCGGCGACTCGTCGCCCGTGTCCACGAGCGCCAACCCGAGCCACGTCTACGCGACGGACGGTACGTACACGGCCACGCTGACGGTGACTAACGGCGTCTCGAGTGCGAGCGCCACGACACAAGTCGTCGCCGGCCAATCGCCGCCGGTCGCGACCATCACGTCGCCGACCCTCGGCGCGACTTACAACGGCGGTGACACGATCTCATTCGGAGGAACCGCCACCGACGCCGTGGACGGGACCCTCCCCGCAAGTGCATACACCTGGCAGGTCGACTTCTACAGCAGCGGACTGCCCACGCCCTTCTATCTCTTCGAGGTTCCGGGCCCGTTCTACACGGTAAGTGGAGTGACGGGCGGGTCGTTCCAGATCCCGAACGACAACTCGAATACGCCCTCGACCTTCTACCGC
Source organism: Chloroflexota bacterium (assembly GCA_003153755.1). GTDB lineage: Bacteria > Chloroflexota > Limnocylindria > Limnocylindrales > CSP1-4 > Fen-1039. The sequence continues at coordinate 19,386 of PMBG01000113.1, forward strand.
ATCACGCTGAAGGTGACCGATTCTCTCGGTCTCACCACGACGGTCACGCGTGACATCCACCCGAATCTGACCAGCTGGACGGTTGCGTCCAACGTGGCCGGTTCGCTGGTCTCCGTCGACGGAACACTCCGGACGACGCCGTACACCACGACCGATGTGGTCGGCGTCAAGCACGTTCTGATGGCGCTGCCCACTCAGAACCTCGGCGGCACGCGCTACCGCTTCAACGTCTGGGCCGACGGCAGCGACCTGGACGACTCGTTCACGAGCGGCGCCTCGCCCGCCACTTACACGCAGATCCTCGATCCCGCGACTACGGCGATCCCGGCAGGATGGACCAGCGCCGACGTCGGGAGTCCGCTGATGGCCGGCACGACCGATTACTCGGCCGCCGACGCCACGTTCTATGTGGACGGGTCCGGCTCGGACATCTACGGGGCCAAGGATCAGTTCCACTACACGTATCAAACCCTCACCGGCGACGGCACGATCATCGCCCGCGTCCGCTACCAGTGGAACACGGATCCGTGGGCCAAGGCCGGCGTGATGTTCAAGGAAACACCCACGGCCGGGGCGACGTGGATCGACGCGCTCGTGACTCCCGACGTCAGCCCCAACACGCCGAACATCAACGGCGTGGGCTGCGACGTGGACGGCTGCGGCGCGCCGCTGCCGCCGATCATCCCCACGGTCGGCAACGGCGTCCGGGTTCAATACAGCCCGAACAGTTCGATCACCCCGGTTCCCGTTCCCGGCTACGCGTTCCCGAACAAGTGGCTGAAGATGCAGCGCGCCGGGAACACGTTCTCGAGCTTCCAGAGCAACGACGGCGTCACCTGGACGCTGATAGGGCGCAAGACGCTCACCATGGCGGCCACGGCGACTGTCGGGCTGTTCGTGACGTCGCACAACATCGGCCAGCTGAGCAGCGTCGGGTTCGACAACGTGTCGGTCACCGGCGCGGTCACGCTGCCCCCGAATGACTTCTCGATCTCGGCCAACCCGGCCACCGCATCGGCAGTGGCCGGTAGCGTGGGTTCCACCTCGATCAATACCGCGATCGTGTCCGGAACGGCCGAGACGGTCACGCTCGCAGCCTCCGGTCTTCCGGCGGGCGTGACCGCCGGGTTCGCGCCCACGTCCGTGACCGCCGGCGGCTCCTCGTCGCTTAGCCTGAGCGTTTCCGGCTCTGTCGCACCCGGGACATACCCGATCACGGTGACGGGCACGGCCCCCTCCGCGTCTCACGCCACGACTGTGAACCTCACGGTGACGCCCGCCGGCGGGCTGCCCGCGCCATGGCTCGACACCGATGTCGGCGCCCCGTCGCCGGCCGGTTCGGCTTCGTACACGGGCGGTGTCTTCACGGTGAACGGATCGGGCGCCGACATATTCGGCACCTCCGACCAGTTCAACTACGTCTATCAGAACACGACCGGCAACGGCACGATAATTGCCCGCGTCACCTCCGAGACCAACCCGGGCAGCGCCAACGACAAGGCGGGCGTGATCTGGAAGGCGTCCACGACCGCGGGCTCACCCTACATCCTGATCGGCGTCAACTACCAGGGTCTGGTCAAGGTCCAGTACAACTTCAACGGTACGGTCACGGCTTCCACCTATACGTTCCCCAACGCGTGGATGAAGCTCGTCCGTTCGGGCAGCACCTTCACGGCCTATCTGAGCCCCGACGGCCTGACCTGGACGCAGATCCTTTCGAAGTCCCTGACCACGATCCCGACAGCGGCCACCGTTGGCCTATTTGAGGTCTCCCATAAGGTGGGGACTCTCGGCACCGCGACGTTCGACAACGTCGGCTTCGTGGCGGGGCCGTAACGTGCGCAGCCGGTTCAGCCCTCGAATGGTGCGAGCGGCCGTGGCGTTTGCCATGGTCGCTCAATCGGCCCTCGTCACGGGGTCGCTGATCTTGCCCGCTCGGGTAGACGCAGCCACCGCCGGCGGTCTTTCGGTGTCCGTCGGATACGCCGAGGACAAGGAAACCAACAATCCCAATCCGGCCAACTTCCCAATTCCGTGGCAGGGCTCGCCCAACACAACGTTTCTGGGCGGACCGGTCGTGGGCCAGACACAGTGCGGCACACTGCCGAGCTGCTTCGACGCCGGGGCAATCCGGCTGGACAACCCCACCGCTGCCGACATCGTGGTGAACGCCGTCTCGGTCGATATCCACTCGTCGATCTCAGGGGGCAAGGTGTTCGACCTCTGGGGTTCCTTCACCGTCCCGGCCGGTAGGTCGGTCATCCTGACCGAGAATCCGCCGGGTGACCCGGCTACGTCGGACGACTTCGACACGAGCGGGTTCCCGGGCAACGTCTGCACGCCGATCACGGTCGTACCCACGGTGACAGTAACGATCGGCGGCGTGCCGACCACTCTGGCCGACACCACGCACGTCCTCGACACCGGCGGCATCGACCTCGGCTTCTGCGGCAATTCGGCCGGCAAGAACGAATCCATCCAGTGGCGCCCCATCGGCGCCGCCGGTTCGAGTTCCGCCGCCCTCACCCTTGCGCCCGGCGCCGTCTCCGAACCTGTGGGCGGAGCCGTCACCGAGACCGCGACGTTGGTCGACGGCGGCGGTGTGGCGATCCCCAACGCCGACGTGTCGTTCTCCGTGACGTCCGGACCCAACTCCGGCCACACCGGTTCCGCCGTCACGGACGCCAATGGGCACGCCTCGTTCACCTACGCGGACGCGGACGCCGGAACGGACATCGTGGCCGCTTCGGTGACGACCGTGGGGGCGTTCTCCACGCAATCTATCGTGGCCTGGGGATCGTCCGTGCCGACCTGGAGCGGCGCCGACATCGGCACCCCGCCCATCGCCGGCGGCGACTCGCTCAGCGGCGGCGTGTGGACGATCACCGGTTCCGGCCGGGACATCGGCGGGACGTCCGATCAGTTCCACCTCGTTTCCCAGCCGATCGCCGGCGACGGCAGCATCTCCGCGCGAGTCCTCACCCAAACCAACACGAACAGCCGATCGCGCGCCGGTGTGATGTTCCGGCAGAGCCTTGATCCGTCCGCGCCGTTCTTCGCCGTCGTGGTGACACCGGGCTCGGGCATCTGGGTGCTCGAGCGCCCGAGCTACGCCGCACAGGTGCTCTCGGTCGCCACGGTCGCCGGCGCAGTCCCTGCCTACCTTCGTCTCGACCGGGCCGGCGCATCGGTCATACCTTCGACGTCCGCCGACGGGTCGAGCTGGACGCCGATCTCCGGAGCGACGGGCACGTTCGGGATCACTGGAGCCGTGCTGGCCGGGTTGGCCGTGACGTCGCATAGCTCCACGAAGGCGGGCACCGCCACGTTCGACAGCGTAGCCCTGGCGGCAGCCGGCCCGACCCCGACGCCCACGCCGACCNNACGCCCACGCCCACGCCGACCCCGACCCCGACGCCCACGGCCACAGCGACCCCATCGGGCTCGCTGCCCGGTCCATGGCTCGACACGGACGTGGGAGCGCCCGCACCGGCAGGCTCCGCAGCGTATGCGGGGGGAACCTTCACCGTGAGCGGCTCGGGCTCCGACATCTTCGGGACGTCGGACCAGTTCAACTACGTCTACCAGAACGTGTCGGGGAACGGGACGATCATCGCCCGTGTCAGATCGCAGACAAACGCCGGCAGCACAAACGACAAGGCTGGCGTCATGTGGAAGTCGACCACGAGCGCGGGTTCGCCCTACGTCCTGATCGCCGCCAACTACCAGGGTCTGGTGAAGGTCCAGTACAACTTCACCGGCTCGGTCGCCTCCACGACCTACGCCTATCCCAACCTCTGGATGAAGCTCGTCCGCTCCGGCGGCGCCTTCAGCGCCTATCTGAGCTCCGACGGGACAACCTGGACGGCCGTCGTCTCCACCCTCAACCTCCCGACGATCCCGGCTTCGGCGACCGTCGGCTTCTTCGAGTGCTCGCACAAGGCCGGTTCACTCGGCACCGCGACATTCGACAACGTCAGCTTCGTAGCGGGGCCCTAGCGGCCACATGGACACGCGTACACGAGAGCGGCTGCGACCGATTCCTCCGCCGGCAGTCTCAAAGGCAAGCGAGGCGCGAGCCTCGAGCCTCCCGCCTGACGGATCCGAAGAGTCGCCAGCGTTCCCGCCGCCCTCGTGGCGCAACGACCCGATGGGGTCGGAATCTGGAGGTGAATCACGTCTAGGGCGATCAACTTCACACCCTAATCCATTCATCAAGCATCGGGACCGATCCCGTCGCGGGGAGGAGATTGCGGGGCCTCGGACAGGATCGGCAGGCCAGCCTCGACGGCTGGATATAGGAGGAGCAATGCGAAGACTGGCCTTAGGGGCCCTGATCGCATTCGCGCTATGCATTGGTAGTGCGGTGCCGGCATTCGCCGACGACACCAAGAAACCCGATAACGACGCCAAGCTCCTGGTCTCGTGCTCTCTAGATAAGGGCACGCAGATCGATCTTCACGGCACCCTCGTTGTGCCGAACAAGAGCAGTGGAGCCGTGGATGTCTGGCTTCTGGGCCGGAAGGGCAGCGGTGCCTGGACCAATACGGGCATGTCCGCCCATCTCAACGTGGTGATGGGACAGACGAGCTACTCGTTCCTGTTCAACGCCAACCTTGATTCGGCCCATTTCAACCAGTACAGGCTCTCCGGAGACGGAGTCCTGTCGCGCGTGATCGACCGAGACGAGTGCGGCTTCCGGGTGCCCGAGGCGCCCGCCAGTTCGCTCCTGCTTCTCGGCGGGATCCCCGCCGGCGCTCTGATCGCGGTCAAGGCACTCGGTGTCCGACTGCCGCGACCCAGCTTCCGCCGGATCGCCTAGCACTCAATGGTCGGGATGCCGGTTGACCCGGCGTCCCGACCGATTCCCTTCACGGTTGGCCCTAGCCTCGGAGGAACAATGCGAAGACTGGCCCTTGGGGCGCTCGTCGCGCTCGCGCTGCTCATAGGCAGCGCGGTGCCGGCGTTCGCCAACTACGGATATGGCAACCACCCGACTCTTCTGGTCTCGTGCTCGTGCGACAAAGGTGGCACGCAGTACTTGCTCCACGGCACCCTCGTGGTTCCGTTCAAGAGCAGCGGACCAGTTGATGTCTCGCTCCTCGGCCGCAACGGTAGCGGTCCGTGGACGAACACCGGCCTGACCGACCACATCAACGTGACCATGGGACAGACCGTCTATTCGTTCACGTTCGACGTAAGCCTCGACACACACCATTTCAGCCAGTACGAGCTCTCCGGCGACGGAGTGGCTTCGCGCGTGCTGAATCGAGACGAGTGCGGGTTCCGGGTGCCCGAGGCGCCCGCGAGTTCGCTCCTGCTTCTCGGCGGCATTCCGGCGGGTGCCCTCCTGGCCGTCAAGACGTTCCACGTCCGATTGCCACGGCCCAGCTTCCGCCGCATCGCCTAGCACTAGTCGGTCGGGGCGCCCGAATCATCGGCGCCCCGACCTCAAACTGCCGCCTGCGTCAGGGGGATTGAAATGGAACTTATGAGAGTCGACTCGGACATAGGCAGAATCGCTCGGCCGCTCACGTCCCGCGTCCCGGTCAGGGCCGTCGGGCTGGTCGCCGCGGTCGCGATTGCCTACCACTACTCCCTCGAAACGCTCCTGCGCGGGCTGAGCCTCCAGACCCCGCTTGCATACCTGGGCCTCGTGCCGCTCGTCGCGCTTCTGCTGGGTGCCGTCAACTTCAGGCTGCATCCCGAGCTGCGCCCGATTCACGACCGGCAGGTGGACTGGATAGTGGGTCTGATGCTGATCGCCTCGGCTGGCTGCATCAGCGTCTTGCTGCCCTCCGCATACTCGAGCGATTTCTGGCTGCACCGCCTGGACATGATCGGGCTGCCGTTCTTTACGGCCGGCATGATCGCGCTCCTGTACGGCGTGCGACGCCTGTGGGCGTTGCGCTGGGCCGTCGCGTTCCTCCTGCTCGCCTGGCCCGACCCATACGTCACCGTACTCGCATCCGCGATTGGCACGTCCACCGATCTCGCGCTTTCGGCCGTTGCGCTCTCACTGCAGTTGATCCCCATCGCGCAGCCGCTGGGCAACGGGACGTTCCTTGTCAGCCACGCGGGCGGGGACTTCAGCCTCTCCGTGGGGTCGGCCTGCAGCGGCATCAACAGCCTCGTTGGGTTCGTCATCGTGGGGGCGGCATTCAACACGATCTTCCGGGGCGGATTCCTGCGACGAATCCTGTGGCTCGCGGCCGGTCTTGTCCTCGTTGGGGCTCTCAACGTCATTCGGATCGACCTCATATTCCTGTCGGGTTGGGCCTTCGGCGAGTCGTTCGCGATCGACGTCCTCCATCCCGTCGCAGGGATCATCGTGTTCGGGATCGGCGCGTTGGGCATGCTGGCGATCGCGCCGCTGTTCGGTCTGCGGATCCCGGAGGCGCCGCGGCCCCGGCCCGCCGCCGTGCCGTCCCCTGACGCGCCGGTGGTCCGCCACCACTCGGCCAAGCGCCACTATGGCGGAGTGACCGCCCTGGCCGTCGGGCTCGGACTGGCGGTTCTCCTGGCGGTGCCGGATGCGAGCTTCGCGCGGTACGACTCACTCGTGAATGCCTTCGGCAGCCCCACATTGGGCACCATCGATCCCGCGGCGGTCCAGCTGACCGGCTGGCAGGCAGGGCAGCCATCCACGAACGACCAGGCCACGTCCTACTTCGGAGACAACGCCACCTGGGAGCGGATCGACTTCGCATCGGGCGATGGGGCCCCGGGGCTTCAGACGATCTACCTCGACGTGATCAGAACGGACGACGCGGGCACCCTCAACGCCTTTGGCGTGGAGGCCTGCTACAACTTCCACGGCTACAGCCAGGTCGCCTTCCAGACTGTCGATGTCGGCGCCGGAGTCGACGCCAAGGTCGCGAGCTACCGCGCTCCCGGCGGGGGCACGGACTGGTCGTTGATGTGGTGGGAATGGCCGTTCAACGCCGGCGGGCAGACTCGCTTTGAGCGCCTCGTGCTCCTGGCGCCACTCGGCTCGCCCGACGGTGCTCCCGTCGCCACCACCGATGCACAGTTCCAGAACGCGCAGTCGTCTCTCGCGTCGATCGCGCGCGCCATCGTTGCCCAATCCATGAGCCAGACCGCCCCCGCGGCGGACTTGGGAGCCTAGCCGTGAGCACCGCGTATCGATATCGATCGGACCTCGACGGCGGACCCGCCGGAGTTGCCGACAGCTCGGCCCGGCAGACGATCACGCGCGGACAGGGCGTGGCCGCCGCCGCGGTCCTCGTCGTCGTGCTGAGTCTCGCCGTGCTGGCACCCCTCGGCACCGCAATCGGCCTGATCACGATCGTCACGCTGATGTACCTGGCCGCGCTGGTGTACCGGCTGAACTCGTTCTGGCTGTCGCTTCGGAATCCGCAGATCGAGTCGATTACGGACGCCGAAGCGCGAGCCGTGCCGGATGAGGATCTTCCCGTCTACACGATCCTGGTTCCGGCCTATCGCGAGCCGACGGTCATCGCGCACGTGATCCAGCGCCTGTCCGAGCTCGAGTATCCGGCTGCCAAGCTGGACGTCCGCCTGCTGCTCGAGGAGGACGACCAGGAGACTATCGCCGCCGCGAGAGCCGCCATTCCGGGTCCCCAGTTCCACATCGTCGTGATCCCAGACTCGCAGCCCAAGACCAAGCCGAAGGCCTGCAACGTCGGCCTGGCCGCGGCGCGCGGTGAGCTCGTGACGATCTACGACGCCGAAGACCGACCCGATCCGCTCCAGCTGCGCCGGGCCGTCGTGGCGTTCGGCCGGCTCGATCTTTCGGTCGCGTGCTTGCAGGCGAAGCTCTCGTATCACAACGCCGACCAGAACATGCTCACGCGCTGGTTCACGATCGAGTACGGCATGTGGTTCTCATATCTCCTGCCGGGCTTGGTGTCCCAGCGCGGCCCGCTGCCGCTCGGCGGAACCTCCAACCACTTCCGCGGGGAGATCCTGCGGTCCGTCGGCGGCTGGGACCCCTACAACGTCACCGAAGACGCAGACCTGGGGATCCGGCTGGCCCGGCGCGGCTACGAGACCCGGGTGCTCGACAGCGTCACGCTCGAGGAAGCAAACAGCGACGTGATCAACTGGGTGAAGCAGCGGTCTCGCTGGTACAAGGGTTATCTGCAGACGTGGTTGGTCCACATGCGCCATCCGCTCGATCTGCGGCGCGATCTCGGCTGGCGCGGGTTCATCGGCTTCAGCCTGTTCGTCGGCGGCACGCCGCTGCTCTCGCTCGTGAACCCCATCTTCTGGACGTTGACCGCGCTGTGGTTCCTGGTGCACCCGGCCGTGATACCGCTGCTGTTCCCCACCTGGCTCTACTACATCAGCCTGGGGGTCATGGTGGTCGGCAACGTCGCACTCTTCTACAGCTGGCTCGTCAGCTCGCGCATCGTGGGTACGCGCCACCTGGTGTTTGCCGCGCTGATCGTTCCGCTCTACTGGATGCTGATGTCGCTCGCGGTCACGAAGGCCGCGGTGCAGCTGATCAGCGCCCCGTCGTTCTGGGAGAAGACGGTCCACGGACTGGACCAGCCGGCCGTTCCGGGCAAGGGCGAGGTGGGTGCCGGCGTCGCCTCGTAGCAGGCGAGCCGCCTGCCCGGCCGCGACCGGCTCCGGCCCTTCGATCCTTTGCCAGAGCGACACCCGCTGCGCGTGGTGCGTGACACCGTGCGGGGAGAGTCCGCAATCGAGGACAATTCCGCCGGGAGTCGAGGCACGGACGGAGGAAGCGCGGTGAGCGAATCTATCGGGCCTGCGGGGGAAGTGCCCGTTGCGGGCGGTCTCCCCGTGGCGGAAGAGGCGGTCGAGGCCGCCCGGACGCTGGGCTTCGATGCCGCTCAGGTTCGCCATTCTGAACTGGTGCCGGTGCTGCAGCGAGCGAGCGAGCTCTACTACCAGCAGGACGCACCCGAACTGTCCGATGCGGAATACGACCGGCTCATGCGTGAGCTCGTGGCCATAGAAGCGGCGTTTCCGGCGCTCGTTACGCCCGACTCGCCCACGCAACGGGTCGGCGCCGCCCCGACGGGTACGTTCGGCGAGGTGGTCCATCGGCGGCCGATGCTCTCACTCGGGAACGTGTTCGATGAGGACGAGCTTCGGGCCTTCGACGCGCGGGTTCGTCGCGGCCTGGGATTGCCCGCAGCCCCGGAGCCGGCAAACGAGCTCCGCTACGTCGCCGAACTCAAGATCGACGGCCTGGCCATCTCGCTGCGCTACGAGAAGGGCCGCTTCGTTCAGGGGGCCACGCGCGGTGACGGCTCGACCGGCGAGGACGTAACGGCCAACCTGCGCACGATCTCCGTCCTGCCGGACAGGCTGCGCGAGGCGGCCACGTGCGAGGTTCGCGGTGAGGTGTACATGCCCAAGGCGGAATTCGCGCGCATAAACGCCGAACGCGAGGAAGCCGGCCTGCCCACGTACGCCAATCCGCGCAACAGCGGCGCCGGGTCGCTCCGGCAGCAGGATTCGCGGATTACGGCCGCGCGCCGGCTTTCTTCCTGGTCGTACCAGCTCATCGAGGACGGCGCGGACGGACGCCCCACCACGGCCGGACAGTCCGACGCGCTCGCCCGTCTCGAGGCGCTCGGCTTTCCGGTAAATCCAAATCGTGCCGAAGGCGTCGACATCGACGGCGTGATCGCGTTCCTGCACGAGTGGCGCGAGAAGCGGCACGACCTCCCGTATGAAACCGACGGGATGGTTGTGAAGGTCGATCGAGTCGACCAGCAGGAACGGCTCGGGATGGTGTCCCGGGCACCTCGGTGGGCGATCGCCTACAAGTTCCCACCCGAGCAGGTGGAGACCGTCCTCGAGGACATCGTTCCGTATGTCGGCCGGACCGGCACCCTCACGCCGGTCGCGTATCTCCGCGCAGCCAAGGTCGCCGGCTCGACGGTCGCCCGAGCGACGCTGCACAATCTTGACGAGGTTCGGCGCAAGGACCTGCGCATCGGAGACTGGGTCGTGCTCCAGAAGGCCGGGGACGTGATTCCGGAAGTGGTGCGGTCGATCCCCGAGCGCAGAACCGGGGCGGAGCACGAGTTCGAGATGCCGGCCGCATGCCCGGTCTGCGGGACGGCGATCGTCCGCGACGAGGGCGCCGTCCGGCACTACTGCCCGAACACCACGTGCCCCGCGCGGCTGGCTCAGGAGTTCGCGCATTTCGCGGGTCGCGGCGGGATGGACATCGAGGGCGCGGGCTGGGCCGTACTCGAGCAGCTGCTGGCTCGGGGCCTGGTCAAGACGCGCGGCGACTTCTACCGGCTGACCGTAGATGACCTTGCGGCACTCGATCGGTTTGGCCGCAAGAGCGCGGAGAACCTGATGGCGGCGATCGAAAAGTCGCGCCGGCGCCCCCTTGCGCGCGTCCTCAATGCCCTCGGCATTCCCCAGGTTGGCGAGTCCACGGCGATCGACCTGGCCTCCTGGATCGCGTCCCGCTGGCCATCCGAATCGATGGATCCGGGGGAGTGGATCCTGCTCGTGGCTCGGGAACTCCGCGGCGTGACCGCCGACGAGCTGCAGGAGATTCCGGGCATCGGGGCCGTGGTTGCGGGCGCGATCGCGGCGTACTTCACGAATCCGGAGACTGCCGGAATCCTCGGCGATCTCGTGGCCGCGGGGATCCTCCCCGTGCCCCCAGCCGGGCGAGTGGCTTCTGCGAGCGGCGCTGCGGGGCCGCTCGCCGGCAAGACCGTGGTCGTGACGGGCACGCTAGCCGGTTGGGACCGGGCCGCGGCCGAAGAGGCCGTGCGCGCCGCCGGCGGCAAGGCCGCGGGCTCGGTGAGCAAGAACACGTCCTACGTGGTTGCGGGCGAAGGGGCGGGATCGAAGCTCGCGAAAGCCACGGAACTCGGAGTGCCCGTGCTGGACGAAGAGGGATTCCGCAAGCTCCTGGCCGGGGAGCCGGAGTAGGGAAGGCCGAGGAGCGGCTCGCCGAAGATCGCCCTCGCTCGGCGCCGCGAGCCGGGGACACTCGCTCGGCGCCGCGCGGGGCGCCTGTCGCAGAAGCGTCACGTCCAACTTTCCTCCAGTTTGCCAGTACCACTGGCACGCCAGAACAGCTCGCATGCCATGGAGTGCCTCGTTGGACCGCCTGGCCTCCAAATCGGCCGACGGATAGCCGTTTGCAGCTAACAGTCGGCGATGCCGAGGCCGCCTGATCCGGAAATTGCGCGCCGCGGGCGTCCGACCTTCCTCCGCGCCAACACCATTGGCAAAGTGAAAGCTTTGGTCGCGCGCGGCGCCGTCGTTCGTCAGGAGTACCGCGGGCCGGCCCGTTCAGCCCATCGCCGAGTTGATCTGCCCCCAGATCCATTCCGGCCGCCACGGTACGGACGGACCCAGCAGCATTCGCGGTGCCCGCCACGTCTCCACCCAACCGCGCGCCTGGAGTTCGCGCCATGCGGCCTCGTGCTCGTGGGGAACGCCGGCTCGGACGTGGGCGCCGCGTGGCGCGACCGAGCGGTGGAGATCGAGCAGAAAGAGCCCGTCCTCGAAACGCGGCGCGATTATCAGTCCGTGGGCTCGTTCCGTGGGCAGCAGAAACCCGGCGACCGAGGATTCGCGTTCAAGCACCCAGCCGCGCGATTCGGACATGACTTCGATTGCCGCGCTCCTGTCCTCGCCGGTGGCCTCGCGGTCGAGGATGCAGACAGCGGGCAGATCGTCCGGCGTCAGCTCCCGAACGCGCGAGCCCTGCGGCGGCTGAGGCGCGCGATCGATGTGATCGGCTTGCAGCTGGTGATACCAGGTCTCGATCCGGAAGCCCATCGCCTCGTACAGGAGCCGCCCGGCGTCCGTGGCTTCGAGCGATACCGTCACGCAGCCGGCCGCGTGCAGCCGGCCGATCAACTCATCGGTAATGGCGCGGCCCAGGCCACGGCGACGGAACTCCTCCGCGACCACGATCCCTCCGATCCAGCCCACCGGACCCGCCGCGGTTGCCACTCCGCCGGCGACCAGGCGGCCGTCCGCGATGGCAACGAGCGGCTGCGAGGTGGGCACGCGCAGGACGAACTCCAGGAACGTGGTCCGATCGCGCCACCCCTGGGCCCGGGCGAGTCCATTGACCGCCGGAATGTCGGTCGCGGTCATCGGCCTGATGTCAGCCCATCGCATGGTTGAACTGGCCCCAGATCATCGACGGCTGCCATGCCGGGTCCTCGCCCCGAACCATCCGTGGGAACGTGCGCCAAGCAAACCAGCCTCGGTCGACCAGCAGCCGGCGCCCGGCCTCGTGCTCAGTCGCGAGCCCGGCCCATGCGTGGCCGTCCCGTGGCGCCAGGTGACGATGCAGGTCCAGAAGGCAGCTGGCATCGTCGGGCTCGGGCGCGATCAGGGCTCCATTGCCTCGAACCGTGGGCATCAGGAAGCCGCGCAGCTCGCCGCCCGCGCCTTCGAGCAGCCATCCGGACGCCGCGAAGTGCTCGATGAGCGCTCGCCTGTCCTCGCCGGTGGCTTGCCTGTCCAGCCCGGCGACACCGTTCAGGTCGGCCCGCGTGATCTGCCGCAGGCGCGTCCCTCGGGGCGGCGTTGGCGCGGCGTCGAGCGGGTCGCCGGAGATCATGTGGTACTCGGTCTGAACCCGGAAGCCGAGCTTCTCGTACACGGGCCGGCCCAGATCGGTCGCGACGAGGACGAGCGAGACGCAACCCGCGGACTCGAGATCGGCGCAGACGGCCTCTGTCAGAGCCTTGCCCAGCCCGCGTCGCCGCAGTTCGGGCGCGACGAAGATGACGCCGATCCAACCGGCCCGCCCGTGAATAGAGCCCAGCCCGGTGCCGACGATCCGGCCGTGCTCGACGGCCACGAGCGGCCGGCAATTCCCGAGCGCGAGCGTCATCCGGAAGAACTCGCGCCGGTTGCCGAAGCCTCCGGCCTCGGTGGCGGCCGCGACTTCATCGAGATCGGATGCGGTCATCGCACGTATTCCCGCCACGGATTACCTCCCGGTCTCAACCGAAGCCGAAGCTCAGGATGCTCCATATCATCGTGGGATCCCAGTCGATCGTGGCACCGCGCAGCATTCGCGGCGTCTGGAATGTGGGGCTCCAGCCACGCTCTTCCAGGCCGCGCCACCCGGCTTCGTGGATATCGGGAACGGCCGCCTTGACCGTCTTCACCTTTCCGCGGCCCAGCCACCGAAGCTGCTCGAGCAGGACGGCCGCGTCATCGACGTCGGGGGCGATGACGGTGGCGCTGTCCGCCAGGATCGATACGAGAAAGCCGCGCATCTTCCCGCCGGATGCGGCCACTCCTTCAGAGTCCATCAGCACCCAGCCGGAGCCTGCAAGCGTGGCGATCACTCCGCGGCGGTCCTCGCCGGTCGCCCGCCGGTCGAGCGCGCAGGCGGCATCGACATCCGCGGGAGTCATGGGCCGCAGGATTCGGTGGGGTGGGGGAGTCGGCGCGGCCTGTAGCGGCTCCGCCTCGAGGATCTGGTATTGCGCGTCCACGCGGAATCCCATCGTGTCGTAGATCGGCTTGCCATACGGAGACGCAATCAGCGCCTGCGTCCCGCATCCCGCCGCGTCGATTCGCGCGCACACCGCGTCCGTCAACGCCCGCCCGTAACCCTGGCTCCGCATCGTCCGGTCAACGAATATCGAGCCGACCCAGCCGACGGATCCATGGATCGAGGCCATACCGGTCGCTACGACGGCGCCGTCGCGCACGCCCACCAACACCTGGATCGCCGGGGTCGCAAGCATCCACTCGAGGTACTCGCGCCGCTCTCCCCAGCCGCCTGCCCGATACATGGCAACGGCCGGCGCGATGTCGTCCTGGGCCATATCGCGAATCTCGAATGTGGTCACGGGCTCACACCTCGACGTCCTGCGGGGATGCAACTCTATCGCGACGCGGCGGCTCGGGTGGGACGCTAGGATTTGAGATCCGGAGCATTGGGCTGGGCGGCGAGCGTGAGGGAGCGCGTTTGTGAGGCTTCTCGAGGAGATGGCGCGGCTCCGGACGTTCATCGTCCTGACCGTCGCCACAATGGTCACCCAGCTCTTACTGGTCGCTACGTGGCAGACCAGCCCGGACGGCTCGATCGACAAAGGTGTGGCGGACGTGGTCGGCATCGCATATGCGCTACTTGGGTTCGGATGGATTGTCTTGTTCTACGCCTACCGCATCGCCGTCTACCGACGGCTCGAATCCTGCGAGTCGCGTGACGACTCCGGCGCGCCGCTGCAGCCTTCGGATGAGATTCGCGGTCAGGGGGACCTCTTGTCGAGCCTGGGCTTCCGCCTTCTCGGCCAGTACGCCTACCGCATGCCGTGGCAGACATGGAAGAGCGGCTGGGTCTTCAGCCACCCCGACCTGGGGATCGAGGTCCGTCTGAGCCGAGGCAAGCCGCTCAGTCTCGCGTCGAGGTGGGCCGACGAATACCAGCTGATCACGATGCGGGATTGGCCGGGCCGCGTCGTGGACCTGCCGGGCGCAAAGCTGGTGGCTACGCGCGGATCCGTGATGAGCATCTACGAGAAGCACGCGCGAGAGTCGGCGGGAATCAGCCTGACTCGAGGCAGGCCGGTTGCGATGACTTCTCTAGGGCAGGCGCTGGCGCTGGATGTGCAGGACCTCCCCCTGTCGAAGGCCATCGTCCGAGCCAACGCGAAGACGCCCGCGATGCTCCTGGCCTATGTTGCGGGGGCGGCCCCGCTGTCGTTTCTTCTGGCATCGGCGCTCCACCTGATCTAGCCGTTCTCGCCCGCCTCGAGCCCCGGTCCACTCAGGTGCGGTCCGGTCCGGTATCATCCCGGCATGGCCGCCCTGACTCGTGCCGATGTTGAGCACGTCGCCCATCTCGCGCGCCTCGGTCTCACCGAGGACGAGTTGGCGCGCCTCGAGGGGGAGCTCAACCACATCCTGGACCAGTACACGGTGCTGACCGGGCTCGACACAGACCACATCGCCCCCACCGCGCAGACGATCGAACTCGCGAACATCCTGCGCGATGACGTCGTCAGGCCGTCGCTCACGGTGGAGGAGGCTCTCTCCAACGCGCCCGAGCGCAGCGGGAGTCACTTCGTGGTGCCGGCGATCCTGGGCGGCGAGAGCGCCGGGGGCGGCGCGTAGCCATGACGGACCTCACACGGCTCCACGCCCACGAGATGACCGCGCTCCTGCGCAAGGGTGAGATCACGTCGCGCCAGCTCACCGAGGCCCACCTCGATGTTGCCGAGCGGCAGAACCGGGCCTTGAACGCGTGGCTCGTCATCACGCGCAAGGAAGCGATCGCCCAGGCCTACGCGGCCGACAGGCGGCTCACCCAGGCTCGGAAGAGCGGCGCTGCCGCGCTGGCTCAACTTCACCCGCTCTGTGGCGTGCCCGTGGGGATGAAGGATCTGGTCTCGGTCAAGGGCGGCCAGGCTACCGCGGGCTCCAAGATCCTCAAGGGCTACATCGCGCCGTTCGACTCTACGGTGGCGGCTCGCCTTCGAGAAACCGGCGCCGTCTTCATCGGCAAGACGAACATGGACGANNAGTTCGCGATGGGTTCGTCGACCGAGCACTCGGCATACGGCCCCACCTCCAACCCGTGGAGCCTGGACCGCGTACCCGGCGGCAGTTCGGGCGGGTCGGCGGCGGCAGTGGCGGCCTATCACATCCCCATCGGCATCGGCACCGATACCGGCGGCAGCATCCGGCAGCCTGCGTGCATGTGCGGCGTCGTGGGGATGAAGCCCACATACGGCCGGGTCAGCCGCTTCGGGATCGTGGCGTTCGCGTCCAGCCTTGACCAGATCGGGCCGTTCGCGCGAGACGTGCGCGACGCGGCGATGCTCCTCCACGCCGTGGCCGGCCGTGACGAACGCGACGCGACCTCTGCTCCGGTGCCCGTTCCGTCCGGCCTGCTGAGTCTCGCCGCGGGCGACGACGAAGCCGCCGGCTACCTTCGTGGCAAGCGCATCGCGCTCCCCCGTGAGTACTTCGTGGCGGGCATGGAGCCCGGCGTCGCGGCCATCGTGCGAGAAGCCGTTGCCACCATGGAGCGCGCCGGCGCCCGCATCGAAGAGGTGTCCCTGCCGCACACGGACTACGGCCTCGCCAGCTACTACATCGTCGCCCCGGCCGAGGCCAGTTCCAACCTCGCCCGCTTCGACGGCGTGAAGTACGGTCACAACGACAGAAGCTCCGGCGAGTTCATCACCGATTACCTTCGTACGCGGGGAGCCGGTTTCGGGCCCGAGGTCAAGCGACGCATCATGCTCGGGACGTACGCCCTTTCGGCCGGCTACTACGACGCGTACTACCTCAAGGCGCAGAAGGTGCGAACGCTGATCAAGTCGGACTTCGACAAGGTCTGGGCCGCCGGCTTCGACGCGATCTGCGCACCGGTCAGCCCCATGGTGGCGTTCCCCATCGGCTCCAAGGTGGACGATCCGGTGGCGATGTACCTCACCGACGCCTGCACGCTCCCGGTGAACATGGCCGGCCTCCCCGGAATGTCCATCCCTGCCGGCCTCTCAGACGGCCTCCCCGTTGGCCTCCAGATAATCGGCGCTCCATGGAGTGAGCTGGCAATGCTCCGTCTGGCCCGTGGCTTCGAAGCGGTCACGGCCAGAGCACCCTGGCGGGGCCTAGATCCCGCCGAGCTGCATCTGACCGACGACCCCAAGACGCCCAGCCCGATAGATCGGAAGGCACGCCTGGCGCGCGCCTCCGCTTCGGGCCCCGGCGAGCAAGCCTGAGGACCATTCGATGACATCCCAGACCGATTCCACGCGACTCAAGACCGATCCCTCGATCCTCAACTCCGAGATCGAACCTACCCGGCCGCCGCTCTCCACGCGCGTCCTGGCGCGCCGCGTCGAGGAAGTGCCTCGCTCGGGCATCCGCCGCTTCTTCGACATCCTGGCCACCATGACCGACGTCATCAGCCTGGGCGTGGGCGAGCCCGACTTCGACACTCCCCAGCAGGTGATCGACGCCGGGCTGCACAGCCTGGCTTCCCGCCGCACCCACTACACGAGCAACTACGGAACGATCGAGTTGCGGCGCGCGTTGTCGCACCATCTCGAGCGGCTGTACGGCGTCAAGTACGACCCCACCGAAGAGATCCTGATCACGGTCGGGGGTTCCGAGGCTCTCGACGTGGCGGTCCGGGCCACACTCGATCCGGGCGACGAGGTGATCACGCACGAGCCCTCGTACGTGAGCTACAGGCCCGCGATCATCTTCGCCGGCGGCGTGCCGGTGGGCGTGAACACGACGCTGGACGAGGACTTCGCTCTCGATCCGGCCAAGGTGGAGGCGGCCATCACGCCGCGCACCAAAGCCATTCTGCTCAACTACCCGTGCAATCCCACAGGCGCGGTTCTTCCGGCCGACGTCCAGGACGAAATCGCCCGTATCGCCGTCCGCCACGACCTGCTGGTCTACAGCGATGAGATCTACGACCGCCTCGTGTACAACGGCTACCAGATGCGCTGCATGTCGGCCCTGCCGGGCATGCGCCGCCGGACCGTCCACATGGGCAGCTTCTCCAAGGCGTACGCCATGACGGGCTGGCGGATCGGCTATGTCTGCGCCCCGTCCGAGATCCTCGAGGGCATCCTCAAGATCCACCAGTACATCATCATGTCGGCCCCGACCGTTGCTCAGGATGCCGCCCTGGAGGCGCTCAAGACCGGCGAGCCCGACGTTGCCCGGATGGTCGGTGAGTACGACCGCCGCCGCCGGCTCATCGTCGACGGTTTCAACAAGATCGGTCTCCGGACCTTCGAACCTCGCGGCGCCTTCTACGCGTTCCCGCAGATCACGTCCACAGGACTCAACAGCGAGCAATTCGCCGAGCAGCTCCTCCGTGAGGAGTCCGTTGCGGTGGTGCCCGGCACGGCGTTCGGTGACGCCGGCGAGGGCCACGTGCGCTGCTGCTACGCGACGAGCGAGGCGGAGATCAAGGAGGCCCTCGTTCGCATCGAGCGATTCGTCAAGCGCCGCGAGGGCAACTGATGGCAGAACTGGCCCTGGGGCTGTCCGTCCTGGCGCTGGCCGTGTCGCTTCTGGCACTGTCCCGTAGCTCGTCGCGGGCAGCGTCCGGGCCGATGCCCAACGTCCTTTCGAATCTGAGCATCCAGGGCTTCGAGGGCGTGGGCTCGGGCGGGGCGAGCGCAGTCGGTTCGGGCGAGGTTTCGACCCCGTCCGCACCTTCGGAGGCGGTCGCCGCTCTCATGGCCGCGGGCCGGAAGATCCCGGCGATCAAGCAGTACCGGATCGAGACGGGCGCCGGGCTCAAGGACGCCAAGGACGCAGTGGAAGCATTCGAACGAGGAATGCGATGAGCGCCGGCGCGGCACCAGCCGGAGGCAAGGGCTCGACGCTTGAGAAGTACGAGGCCGTGATCGGCATCGAGATCCATTGCCAGCTCAAGACCGCAAGCAAGATGTTCTGCGGCTGCTCGACCGAGATCGACGGGGCGGAGCCCAACAGCCACTGCTGCCCCGTCTGCCTCGGGCTGCCCGGAGTGCTCCCCACGATCAACAAGTCGGCCGTGGAGTTCGTCATGGCGACAGGCTTCGCGATCGAGGCAACCGTGGCCGAGTCCACCCGCTGGGACCGCAAGAACTACTTCTATCCGGACCTTCCCAAGGGCTACCAGATCAGCCAGTACCAGCTGCCGCTCGCGGCAAACGGGAAGCTGACATTCGATACCAGCGACGGGCCGTTCACGGTGCTGATCCGCCGGGCACATCTCGAAGAGGACACCGGGCGCCTCATCCACGCCGATCTGGACGCGGAGGAGCCAGGCACGCCCGCCGATGGTTCAAGTAAGGGCGCGGGCAGGCGCGTCAGCCTGATCGACTACAACCGGTCCGGGATGGCGCTGATGGAGATCGTCACCGAACCCAACATCCGGACCGGCGAGCAGGCTCGCCGATACGCCGAGGAACTCCGTCTCCTGATGCGGACGATCGGCGCCTCGGACGCGGAAATGGAGAACGGCCAGATGCGGGTGGAGGCAAACGTCTCCATCCGACCGGTGGGCCGTGAGGCGTTCGGCACCCGGACCGAAGTAAAGAACATGAATTCGATGAAGGCCGTGGAACGGGCGATCGCATTCGAGATCCAGCGCCAGACCGAGGTTCTCGAGAGCGGCGGCACCGTCACGATGGAGACGCGCGGTTGGGACGAGCCCAGCCAGTCCACGTACCACATGCGGCCCAAGGAAGAAGAGAACGACTACCGCTACTTCCCGGAGCCGGATCTGCCGCCGCTGAGGACCACGCCCGAATGGCGAGCCCAGATCAAGGCACGCCTGCCCGAACTGCCGGCCGCGCGTCGAACGCGCTACCAGACGCAGCACGGCCTGTCCGCGTACGACGCCGCGGTCCTGGTCAACGATCCCGGCGCCACCAGCCTCTTCGAGGCCGCGCTCGCGTCTGCCGCCGGCGTGCCGGCGAAGCTGATCGCCAACTGGGTGACCGGCGAGTACGCGCGTCTCGTCAAGAGCGCGGAGGGCGTGTCGGGCGGCAAGGTCGCCGCCGCGGAGCTCGCAGCCCTTATCAAGCTCGTGACCGACGGCGCGATCTCCGGCACCAACGCCAAGGAGGTCTTCGCCGAGCACTACGCCTCGGGCACAGCCGTGGCATCGATAGTGGAGGCGCGAGGCTTCCGCCAGATTTCCGACTCGGGCGTGCTCGAATCGGCGATCGAGGAAGTCGTCACGGCCAACCCGGCCGCCGTGGCCGACTATAAGGCGGGCAAGACCAACGCCGCGGGGTTCCTCGTAGGGCAGGTCATGAAGGCCACCCGAGGCCAGGCCAACGCGGCAATGGTCCAGGAAGCACTTCGCGCCCGACTCGACCGGGCCGAGTAGGGGAGCGCGGACGATGGGCGTCATCAATCTCGCGTGCTGGGGCGTGGGCATCGTCCTCATCGTCGTGGGCTACACGCGCGCTCGCGGACCGTGGGCTCGGTACCAGCAGCTCAAGGCGCAGGAAGCGAACATCAATCGATACGAGGGTTGGCGCGGCACACGCCTCCGCGACGACGGCCCGAGCGCGGCCTCGATCATGGCGGACGAGATGCGCAGGAAGGCGCAGATCGGCGGCCTGGTTGCGATCGCCGGTTTCGTGCTCGTGTTCGTCGGATTCGCCGTTCACTAGGCGACCCGCTCCATCGGACGGTTCGGTACTACGTACGTACTGGCCGATACTGGCCCAAAGGTGACCGTCGGCACGGACCGAAGAGCCAGGGCGTGATTCCGCTGCAATCGACAGCATGACGGAGTTCGTCGGGATCGGACTCGACCCGCCACCTCTACGGGATCCCGCCGGCACCGGACGAACAGCTCAAATCGAACATCAGTGGCAGCACGCGCGGGGCCGTCCTTGTGACGGCCGCGCGCGTTCTTGTGACCGGTGGCGCCCCGCGATGCCGCCCGACCCGGCTCGCTACCGGCCGCGCATCCGCCGAAGGTCGATGGCCGTACAGCGATCCATGACGACCGCCAGACCGCCTTCGGCGGCGATCCGTGCCGCTTCCCAGTTGATCACGCCGAGCTGGAGCCAGAGCGCGCGCGCCCCGACGGCCACAGCGTCACGAGCGACCTCTTCGGTCTGGTCGGGCCGCCGGAAGACGTCCACGATGTCGATCGGCCCTCCGAGGGCGGCGTCGGCAAGCGTTGCTACAGCCGGAATGCCCGCGACACTGGTTTCGTTCGGGTTCACCGGGATGCACTCGTACCCTGCCTCGATCAAGGTGACCAGGACCCCATGCGACGGCCGGGCAGGGTTGGACGACGCGCCGACGACCGCGATACGCCGGGCAGTCGCAAGCAGGTCGGCGATGCCGGTCTCGCCGAGCAGCCGGACGCGAGCGTAGGGATCGTCCGCGTGGCCGGTCACGGCGCTGTGGAGTGCGCCGCACCGGCGAGCGTAGCCAGGACCGCGTCGAGCTTCGTCTGGAACCCGGCAGGGGCCGCGATGTGAAGCTCGCTGAGCGACATCCCGCCCGACGCGACATCCATGATCACGAGTCTCGGGAGCGTCTTCGCGCCCGCGAGCGCCTGAACGGCGGACGACACGGCGGCGTCGTAGCGGGCCAGCACGCTCGTAATCAGGCACGGCTTGACGTCCGGCACCGTGAGCCAGGCATCCGACTCCACGGCGACGAGCATGGCCTTGCGGCCGCAGGCATCCCTCATGGCGCCGATACCGGTCAGGCTCGGCATGGCCAGGATGACGGTGCTGCCGCCCTTGAAGAGCGTTGCGGCCGTGGTTCGGCCGGTTTCCGGAGCGTTGGATGAGCCGGCGGCGAGTATCGACACCGTTGTGGCGGCCCCGGCCTGAGCCGCACCGGCCTTGAAGCCCGCGCCGTAGTTCACCGTCGTGGCGTCCGCGGCCACATCGCCGACCATCCCGATCTTGCCCGTCGTCGCATACGCGGCCGCGACGAATCCCGCGAGATAGCCCGCCTGCGCCTCGTCGAAAACCAGGCCGTGGACGTTGGCCGGCGCACCCTCGGGCAAGACCACGCCGATCTCCAGGAACTGCGTCGCCGGGTGAGCGGCAGCCGCGCCGGCGACGGCGACGCTCGCCTCCGGACCCACCGTGACCACGACCGCCGCGTCGCCCGCAGCTGCCGTCTCGAGCGCCGGCGCCATGTCGGCGTCCGGAGCTATCTCGACGTAACTGGACTTCGCCCCGATTCTTGTGGCGACGGACTGGATGCCCGCCCAGGTGAGCCCGCCCGGTGTTGCCGCCTTTGGCTCGGTGACGGACGCGACCAGAGTGACCGTCTTCACGAGCTGTGGGGTTGGCCGCGGCGTCGCCGTGGGAACTGGAGTGGGCGCCGGCGTGATCGCCGGCCGGCTGCTCGGGGACAGCGTTGGCTCGGCGTTGCCGCAACCGGCAAGGGCTATCGCGACGGAAACGAGCAGTGCGGCGCTCGCGACGGAGCGGCGGTAGTGGATCGACGCGTTCAGGACGAATCCTCCGGGGACTTGTGCCCCGATTGTAGGGACGTGCGGGTTATCGGGCGCGGTCCGCCTTCTCGAGGTCGGCAAGTGGCGTGGGACGCTTTGCGTCACGGGCGCACTCGGCGGAACCGCGGATCGGACCGGCACACGCGTCGGAGTGGAGGATCAGACTTGCCGGCACGGGATAGCATGGAGATACGGGGAGAGCACTTGGACGACCACGCGAAGACACAGGACGAACGGATTTTCGTAGGCGACGGCCTCGCGCTGCGCGTCCTGCGGCGCGTACCGGCGTCAGGGAGTGGAGCGGACCTGGTCGCTCCCTACCTTCTCGTGCACGGCCTTGCCTCCAACGCCCGGCTTTGGGACGGCGTAGCGCAGCGGCTGTACGACGCCGGCCACGCCTCGGCCGCCGTCGATCTACGCGGCCACGGACGTTCGGACAAGCCGGACACCGGTTACGACTTCGCGAGCATCAGCGGCGACCTTCTTTCGCTCATCGGCAGCCTTGGACCGGCCTTCGAACGCCCCATCCTCATTGGGCAGTCGTGGGGCGCCGGCGTGGTCCTCGACTTCGCCGTCCGGCATCCGGAGCTGACGCGCGGCATCGTCCTTGTCGACGGTGGACTGACCGACCTCCGCGACGGTTTCCCCACGTGGGAAGTCTGCTGGGACCGGCTGGCGCCTCCGCAGCTCGTCGGCATGCCTCTGGAAACCGTCGAGAACTACTTTCACACGGCACACGCCGACTGGCCGAAGGATGGATACGAGGGCTCCCTGGCCAATTTCGAGATCCGGCCGGACCGGACTATCGCGCCCTGGTTGACCCGAGAGCGCCACATGGCAATCCTCCAGGCCATGTGGGAGCAGCGGACGGCCGGTCTCTGGACCGCCCTTCGAGTGCCGGCCCTGATCGTACCGGTCGACGGAGGTGAAAGCGACTGGGCCAGGGCCAAGGCCGCCGGCGCGGATCAGGCCGTGACGGCGATGGGCGCGAATGGGATCCCGGTCCGGGTGCAGTGGTTCAATGGGGATCACGACATCCACGCTCAGCATCCGGACGAACTCGCCGGCGCGATCCTCTCCGCCGATCGCGAGGGCTTCTTCACGGGGGCAGTCGCGGCACGATGAGCATGCCCCGGATCCTCACGATCATGGGTTCGGGAGAGACGACGCCCACGATGGCGCGCGTCCACCGGGCGATCATCGACAGGCTCGGCGAGAAGCCCGTGCCGGCGGTGGTCCTCGACACGCCGTATGGCTTCCAGGAGAACTCAGGCGACATCACCGAGCGCGCGCTCGACTACTTCCGGACCACCGTGGGGGCGCCGTTCTCGGTCGCTTCGTTCGGCTCGGCGGACGTGGACACGCTGGCCAGGGAAACGGCCCTGCTGCGGATCAGGGAGGCGCGATTGGTCTTCACCGGCCCGGGCAGCCCGTCGTATGCGTTGCGGCAGTGGACCGGCACGGAGATCCCCAGGCTGCTCTCCGAGAAGCTCGCCCGCGGCGGTGCCGTCACGATGGCCAGCGCCGCGGCGCTGACTCTCGGCCGGTTCACAATCCCGGTCTACGAGATCTACAAGGTCGGCGAGGCGCCGCACTGGCTCGATGGGCTGGACTTGCTGACGCCTCTCGGACTGCCGGTAGCGGTCGTGCCGCACTACGACAACGCGGAGGGCGGCAACCACGACACGCGTTTCTGCTATCTCGGCGAGCGGCGGCTGCGGATGCTGGAGGAGCTGCTGCCGGAGGACGTGTTCGTGCTGGGCGTCGACGGACACACTGCCCTGGTGTTGGACCTCGATGCCGGGAGGGCGTCTGTGCTCGGGCTGGGTACAGTTACCGTCCGGAAGGACGGACGGAGCACCGTCTTCGCGGCCGGGAGCGAGGTTGCGATCGCGGATCTGATTTCCGCGGCGCGGACTCCGGGAGATGGAGGAGTGGACGCTCCCGGGCCGGCCGGCGCCCCGCCGGGCGGTTCCGTGGCGGTCATCGATGAGGCGCCGGCGTCGCGTCCGCTGCGAGACGAAGTGGCGATTCTGGAGAAGGTATTCGCCGCCTCCCTGGAGGAATGCGACGCGCCGGCCGCCGTGCGGGCGATCCTTACGCTGGAGGAAACAATCCAGGCCTGGGCCAACGACACGGACCAGTCCGACGCGCTCGGGGTGGCGCGAGCGGCCCTCCGAGCGGCGATCGTCAGCCTCGGCGAGATGGCCGTGGCCGGCTCGCGCGATCCGGCGGAACTCGTTGCACCGTTCGTGGACGCGCTGCTCGCCGAGCGCCTGCGGGCGCGCGCCGCGCGCGACTGGGCTGCCGCCGACGCGGTTCGCGATCGGCTGCTTGCTGCCGGCGTGGAACTCCACGACACGCCCGACGGCACCACATGGGAGTTGCGTACCGGGGCGTCGGTGAAATAGGCAACGACGCCCGATTTGCATCCGCACATCTGAATCGGCCAGACTCGCCGCATGAACCGTCTGCGCCGGCACCGTCGAATCGTCGCCGCGGCCGCGATCACGCTTGCGCTCGTCCTGATTGCCGGGACCGCGTACCTGATAGGCGGATACCTCGTGTATGACAGGGCGACGCGTGTAGACGCCCACTGTGGCGGCCTGTACGCCTCGAACACACCCGCGTCGTTCGCGAGCGACCGGCTGGACACGACGCCGTACCTGATGCCCTCGTTCGACTTAGTCGGCTTTTCGTCCAGGCGCGATCCGGCGATCACGATCAGCGGTTGGTGGGTCCCGGGCACATCACCCACCGGTCCGACGGTCATCGAGGTCCACGGCCTGGGCAGCTGCAAGCGGTCACCCACGGTCCTGCTGCCGGCCGGAATGCTTCATCGGCGGGGGTACAACGTCCTGTTGATCGACCTGCGGAATGAAGGCGAGTCAACAGTCACCAACGGCCGTTTTGCCGGCGGCGTGACCGAGTACAACGACGTCCTCGGGGCGTGGGACTGGGTGCGTAGCGTCAGGGGGGTTCCGGCGAACCGGATTGGGCTGGCGGGCATGTCCATGGGCGCGGCCACGTCGATCATCGCGATGGGCCAGGAACCGGAGGTAGCTGCCGTCTGGGAGGACAGCAGCTACGGCAACATCGACGATGCCATTGCCGGTCAACTTGCCCTCAGCGGCTACCCGACCTTCCTTGGTCCGGCAGGCATCTTCGTGGCGCGCCTCCAGGGACTCGACATCACGTCACTCGGCCCACTGGACGCAATCCCGAGGTTGCACGGCCGGCCGATCGCGATAGTCCACGGCGCTGCCGATAAGCGCATTCCCGTGAAGCAGGCGGATACGCTGCGGCAGGCCGTGGAGGCCACCGGCGGCCATCCGTATGTCTGGATCGTGGACGGCGCGGATCACACCCAATCCGTATACGTACAGCCCGGCGAGTACGAACGGCGCATGGTCGAGTTCTTCGGCCCGGCGATCGGTGTGCCAGATGAGGCGACGAGATCAGGCCTCCTGCCTGCCGTGGCGTCGGTGAAATAGGGATGGAGCCAGCCTTCTTCCACTCTCCAGAGGCGTTCCGGCGCTGGCTCGAAGCGAACGGCGAACGCGCGACCGAACTCTGGGCAGGCTTCTACAAGCGCGCCACCGGGCGTCCTTCGATGACGTGGCCGGAGTCCGTCGATCAGGCCCTCTGTTTCGGCTGGATCGACGGGATTCGAAAGAGCCTCGGCGCCGACAGGTACATGATCCGCTTCACGCCGCGTAAACGCGACAGCAACTGGAGCGCGGTGAACATCGCGCGGGTCGGCGAACTGACGTCGCTGGGGCTCATGACGCCCGCCGGGCTTGCCGCCTTCGCCGCGCGCGACGACGCTCGTTCCCGCGTCTACTCGTATGAACGAGAGAAGGCGGCGCTCGAGCCCGAGCAGGAAGCGCGCTTACGCGCCGACGCGGACGCATGGCGGTTCTGGGAGTCGCAGCCGCCGTCGTACCGCCGTGTGGCCTCATGGTGGGTGATCTCGGCGAAACGCCCGGAAACCCGGGAACGCCGTCTGATGCAGCTCATCGCCGACTCCGCGCGCGGCGTACGCATCGCCGCCGCGGCGCCCAGTCGGGGCGACTAGGGACGGCGGCGATGGGTTCCGTCGGGCGCCCGGATCGCGGCCTGTGCGATCCGATCGGACGAATGCCCGGCTCAGCCGGACAGCTTTGCGAACTCCGCCCTGCGACACCTCGTCTCCGCCGGTATTGCAGGGGAGTTGACCCAAAGTGGCCCGCCGCAATCGTCGGATAAGCGCCGTCGGTTAATGTGGCCCCGATTCGAGGCGATTCCGGCGATGGAGAGAGGGCCCTTGGCGCGCGAGACACAGATCCTGTCCGGTACAGCCGGACATTCGCACGATGGCGTGGCCCCAGAGGGCGTCACGCGTGAGGTTGCGCGGATCGCGGCGCTGTTCGGGGACGCGATCCGGAGTGAGCGCCGTCGGCGCAGGGTGACTCTCCGTACCCTGGCCGCAGTGACCGGACTGGGCCGGGCGACGATCGCGGACGTCGAGGCGGGCCGACCCGCAACGCTCGCCACATATGTCCGCGTCGCCGGCGCTCTCCGCCTCCGCCCGGAGCTCCGACTCGTCGACCCACGGCGTCGCGACGGGGCCGCAGATCGGCAGGTAGATGTGGTTCACGCGGCGATGGGCGAGGCCCAGGCGGCGCACCTCCTGGCACTCGGCTATCAAGTTCGAATCGACGAGCCGTACCAGCACTACCAGTTCGCGGGCCGGGCGGACGTCGTTGCCTGGTCCATCGAGCGGGCGGCGCTGCTCCACATCGAGAACCGAACCGGGTTCCCGGACCTCCAGGATGCGTTCGGCGCTTTCAACGCCAAGCGGCGCTACCTGGGCAGCGAGATCGCGGCGCAAGTCGGGGTCGATCGCTGGCGAAGTGAGACCCACGTGATCGCGGCGCTCTGGTCCACCGAGGCACTACTTCCGATCCGCACCCACGCCGCCAGTTTCGCCGCGGTTTGCCCTGATCCTCCGGGCAATTGGTCGGCCTGGTGGTGCGGCCAGCCCCCGAGTCCCGGGCGCCACGCCACCATCATCGCTTTCGACCCTATCGCGGGAACTCGCTCGGACCGCCGCCGCTGGCTGACGCTCGAGGAGATCAGAGTCGGCGCGCGCGCCCGCCACCGCGACTACACGGCCGCCGCCGCCGCCATCCGCGGCGGCCGCTGAACCGCAGCGGAGCCTCAGTTTCCAGTCCGTTCGAACACCGGCGGTCGCCCAACCCGAAGGGCCGCCGTACACCCTAGACTACCTCCCGTGACCGTAGCTCCCAACGACTTCGTCCACCTCCACCTCCACTCCGAGTTCAGCCTGCTGGA
>PMBG01000006.1 GCA_003153755.1 Chloroflexota bacterium
AAACGGCCGGGTCCGCCGGGGCGCGGCCCCTCGAATCGACCTTCGCCGGGGCGTGGGCCGCCGAAACCGTCGTCGGGGCGCGGGCCGCCAAAACCTGGGCCGCTAGGGCGTGGGCCGTCGAACCTACGACCCCCGGGCCGTGGCCCCTTACCGGGTCCGTGGCCGCCTGATCGATGATCGCCGGGCTTGTCGTGATGGAAAGGCATGTGTCTATCCGTTCGTAGTGTTCGGGCGGCTGAAGCGGGGACCCATGCTATCGGGCACCAATGCTGCCGGCGAGTTGTTGACCGCCTGACGCGGCGGGAAGTGCTATCTAGGCGCGACGCCAGCGCTGGCCGTCGCGCGTGTCTTCTACGAGAACTCCGCGATCCGCAAGCGTCACTCGCAGGCGATCGGAAGCGGCCCAGTCCTTGCCGGCCCGCGCCGCGGCTCGTTCGTCGACGAGCGCCTGCAGGTCCGGTTCGAGCGTGTCGTCCGCGGCCGGAGCGATGCCGAGTACGCGATCGAGATCGCGGAGGAACTCGATGGCGCTCCCCGCGTCCGCGGTTGACAGCATTCGCGTGTCTATGCGCCGGTTCAGTTCGCGGATCAGTTCGAAGAATGCCGCGAGGGCCGGCGATATGTTGAGGTCGTCGTCCAGGGCGGTATCGAAGGCCGACCTTGTGGCGGCGAAGAGCTGGGGCAGGGTCGCGTCGTTCCCGGCGTCGGAGCGGTAGGCCGCCAGCGCGGCGAGAAGTGCGTCCAGCCTGTCCACCGCCGAGCCCGCCGAGACCAGCGAGTCTTCCCCGAACGACAGCGACATCCGGTAGTGGGCCGAGATGAGAGCCAGACGCAGTGCGCGCGGCGAGGTCCCCCGGCCGATCACATCGGCGACCCGCTCGATGTTCCCGGTCGACTTGGCCATCTTCTGGCTGCCCATCTGAAGGAATGCGTTGTGAAGCCAGTAGGCCACGAACTTCTGCCCGGTGGCCGCCTCACTCTGGGCGATCTCGTCGGTGTGGTGCGGGAAGATGAGGTCCACGCCGCCGGTGTGGATGTCGAATGTGTTGCCCAGGTATGCCATGCTCATCGCCGAGCATTCGATGTGCCAGCCTGGACGACCGGCGCCGATTGTCGTGTCCCAGCTCGGCTCGCCCGCTTTGGGGCCCTTCCATAGCGCGAAGTCACGAACGTCGTCTTTGCCGTACTCATCTGACTCCACGCGCTCGCCGACGCGCATGCCTTCTGGATCCAGGCGCGCCAGGCGGCCGTAGTCGGGCCATGACGCGATCCGGAAGAAGATCGAGCCATCGTCGGTCTTGTATGCATGACCGCCGTCAAGGAGCTTCTGGATCAACTCGACCATCTGCGGAATGTGCGCGGTGGCCCGGGGCATCACGTCGGGTCTCACAATCCCGAGCGTGGCCATGTCCGCGAGGAAGAGTTCGGCATATCGGTCGGAGATCTCCGCGATCGTCGTCGACTCCGCGCGAGCTCCCTTGATGATCTTGTCGTCTACGTCGGTGATGTTCATCACCCACGTCACCTTCAGCCCCTTGTATCGCAGGTGCCGGACGAGCAGGTCGGCAAACAGGACAGCGCGGAAGTTGCCGACATGGGCGGGCCCGTAGACCGTGGGGCCGCAGGTGTATACGCGCGCCGCACCCGGGTCCAGCGGAACGAAATCGCGAATCTCGCCGGCCATTGTGTCGTGGAGCCTGATGGTCATGCCCGCGCCTCTCCTGCCTGGACGATCCCGGCGATGGCACTCGCCGAGATCGATCGGCCGGCGCCTTCGGATCCGCCGAGATTCCCGGTGCTTGCCTTGACGTTCACTGCGCCTCTGTCGAGTTCCAGGATTGCCTCGATCTGGGCGGCCATGGCCGGCAGAAGTGTTGCCAGCTTCGGGCGCCCCGCGACGATCGTGAGATCGATGTTGACGACGCGAAAGCCTGCCTCGCGGACCTTCGCGCCGACGGACCGGAGCAGCGCTCCGCTATCCACACCGGCAGGGGTGCGCGAATCTGCCGGAAAGTGGCGGCCCAGGTCGCCCAGGCCGGCGGCGCCGATCAGCGCGTCCGCGACCGCGTGGAGCGCGACGTCACCGTCAGAATGCCCAAACAAACGCGGAGACCCATCGATCCGGATGCCTCCCAGGACGAGCGGCCGGCCCGCCCCGAACGGATGGCTGTCCGTGCCCAGGCCAACACGAACCGAAGACGTCCGGACGCCGGACGCCGGACGGCCGGGCACGAGGCCGCCGTCGAGCATGGCCTGAGCGCGTTGGAGATCCACGGGTACGGTCACCTTGATGTTCGTCGATTCGCCGCTGATTGCCTGGACGGGGATTCTACAGGCCTCCAGNNACTGTGGCGCCCACAACGTCGCCGCTGAGTCGTTTCAGCGTTTCGGCCACGGGGAGGACCGGTATTGCCGCGCCGTGCGACGCCGCGACCCGTGCCACCGCCCGAATGAGGTCCGTTCCGACGAGCGGCCGGGCGGCGTCATGGACGAGGATCACAGAGTCGGCTACCGGTCCGGGGGCGGCACCGGCAGCAGCTTCGGCCAGGGCCACGACGCCCGCCGCCACGGATTCCTGGCGCCGATCTCCCCCTGCCACCACGGCCACGACCGCGTCCGGGAGCCACGTCTCGGCAGCGATCTCGGCCACGCGGCCAACCGATGTTGCGATTGCGATCCGCTCCACTCCGGCCCGGGCCAGCGCCTCAACGGACCAGCGAAGGACCGACCTTCCGTCGAGTTCCGCCTGCAGCTTGTCCATCCCGCCCATACGACGGCTGGAGCCCGCGGCAACGACGACCGCCTCGACTACCGGGGCACTCTCCGGAGAGCCGGCTGTCCGGTCACTGCCGGCCTTCACTCCTGGTGCACCTGCGCGAAGACCATGCGACCCATTACGGTCTGGAGAACGCGGGTGACGACCACGTCCAATTCGTGCCCAACTAGCCGCGCGCCGCCCTCAACGACGATCATCGTGCCGTCGTCCAGGTAGCCGACACCCTGACCGGCCTCTTTGCCCTCGGTGATGATCTTGATCTTCAGGGAATCGCCGGGAAGGAGCATCGGCTTCAGCGCGTTGGCCAGCGAGTTGATGTTCAGAACCCGGATCGACTGGAGGTCGGCTACCCGGTTGAGGTTGAAGTCATTCGTTAGGATCGCGGCGCCGCGCATTCGAGCCAGAACAACCAGCTTCCCGTCCACGTCCGACGCCTCCGCCGGATCGTCATCGACGATCTCGATCGGTGTGGGACCGTCCTTCTGCAAGCGGGCCAGGATCTCGAGACCTCGCCGGCCCCGTCCTCGCCGCTGCGTGTCGGAGCTGTCCGCAATGCGCTGCAGCTCCTCGAGTACGAAGTGCGGGATTATCAGCCTGTGGTAGAGGAAACCGGAGTCGACTATGTCGGCGATCCGGCCGTCGATGATGGCGCTCGTGTCCACGACGACCTCGGTCTCTCCGCCGCGCGCGGAGGGAACAGCCTCCGGCTTGCGGAAGAACCCCGCTGCCTCGGCGGCCGCGGCCAGATCCTCGCCCTTGGCAACCGTCAGTCCCACCATTCCGAGGCCGAAGAAGACGGAGATGGCGATCGGCAGGTCCTGGCCATAGGGAGCGGGCAGGGCCGCGAGCGGCAGGCCTAGAAGCAACGCGATGAGCAGGCCTACCAGGAGGCCTACGACGGCGGCAACGAACTCGGCGGTGGACATCTCCTGGACTGCCCTGATGAGCCGCCGTGCGGGGACCACCGTCAAGTAAGGAAGAAGCAGCGCGCCGACAAAGATCCAGGCGACGACCCAGACCACGATCAGGACGCCGGGGGCGCCGGTACGTTCGAACTGGGACCCCTGCGCGAGGACGACACTCAGGCCGACCATGACGCCGAGTGCCGCTCCAAGGAGCCTAATGAAGCGAATCACGAGATGAGTGCCTTGTCCTGACGAGGCGGTTGGGATGAATCCGGATTAGTGGAGATAGGTTCGCTTCGTCCATATCAGCCTAGCAGGGCGCACCTCCCCTCGCCATACCCAGCACGGGAGCAGCGACCCTAGGGTCGCTGTCCGGTCGACTCGCCGAGCGGCACATCGCCCCGTGACGAGTCGCGCGGCGATCCGAGAGCGCGGGCGATCGCGTCACGGATGTTGGAGGCCACGTGTATTTCCATGCCCGGGATGACCGGCGGATCGGCCCGACGCGAGGCCGGCGCGATGGCCGACTTGAAACCCAGCCTCGCCGCCTCGCGAAGCCGGCGTTCGAGCCCGGGCACCGGTCGGAGCTCACCCAGGAGCCCCACTTCGCCGACCACGATCAGATCGCGGTCTACGGGCTTGTCGCGCAGTGACGAGGCGAGGGCCAGGCAGAGCGGCAGGTCCAGCGCGGGATCGGCCAGGTCCAGGCCGCCCGCCAGATTGGCGTACACGTCGTGGCTGCCGAGGCCGATGCCGGCTCGCTTGCCGAGTACCGCAACGAGCAGCGACATACGATTCGTGTCGATTCCAGAGGCGGTTCTGCGCGGACTCCCGTAGCCGCCCGGCGCAACGAGCGCCTGCACCTCCACGAGTAGCGGACGCGAACCCTCGAGAGTGGCGCCCGTAACGCTGCCCGGCGCGTGCTCGTTCGTGGCTGCCAGGAAGGCGCGTCCGGGGTCGGAGATCTCCGCGAGACCAAGCTCGGCCATCTCGAATACGCCGACTTCCTCCGTGGAGCCGAACCGATTCTTCGTAGCCCGCAGAAGTCGAAGGGATGCCGTGCGTTCCCCTTCGAGGCTCAGCACCGCGTCGACGAGGTGCTCGAGGGTCTTGGGTCCGGCGAGAGTGCCGTCCTTGGTAACGTGGCCCACGAGGATCACGGCGATCCCCTCCTGCTTTGCGAGCCCCGCCAGAACCAGGGCGCACTCGCGAACCTGCCCGACACTGCCGGCCGGACCCTCCAGCTCGTCGAACGTGGCGGTCTGGATGGAATCCACGATCAACGCGATGGGCCGCGACTGGCGGGCGAGTTCTGCGATGCGGCCCACTTCGCCCTCGGCCACGACGGAGATCAGGTCGCCGCCCGGACCTGCCAGCAAGCCGAGCCGGCCGGCCCGAAGCCGCACCTGCCCGGCGGATTCCTCGCCCGATGCGTATAGCACCGAGCCGACGCCCGCGGCGAGGCCGGCGGCCGCCTGCAGCAACAATGTGGACTTGCCGATACCCGGCTCACCGCCGAGCAGCACAACCGAACCAGGAACGAGCCCGCCGCCGAGGACGCGGTCGATTTCGGAGATGCCGGTGGGAATCCGAACCGGCTCGGCCTCGCTCAGGCCGTTCAGCGTCTGCGGCACAGCAGCCAGCGATGCGCCGTGCGGCCCGACGCTCTTTCGCGCCTCCGATGGGCTCACGACCGTCTCGACCAGCGTGTTCCAGGCGCCGCAGGTACGGCACTGGCCTTCCCACCGGATGTGGGCAGCGCCGCACGACTGGCAGATATACCGGCTCTGAGCTCGCGCCACCCCCTCGACCTCAGCCTCAGGGAGCGACTTCGACGGGGATCTTTTCTTCGACGGTGTGGATGTCGAGTCCCGCCTCGGAGCTCTTGTCGACCATAATCGTGGAACCGCGCTTCAGCTTGCCGAGCAGGAGCTGTTCGGCGAGCACGTCCTCGACCATGTTCTGGATCACGCGGCGAAGCGGCCGAGCGCCGTACGCCACGTCGTAACCGATCTTGATTATGTGGTCCTTCGCCGCCTGGCTCACTTCGAGCATCATGCCCTGAGCCTTCAGCTGCTCTCGGACGCGGGCCAGCATCAGGTCCACTATCAGCCGGATCTCGTCCACAGTGAGGGAGCGGAAGACCACCGTGGCGTCGATGCGGTTCAGGAACTCAGGCCGGAAGGTCTGCTTCAGCTCCTTGGCGACCTTCTCCTGCATCAACTCGTATGAGGCATCCGCGCGAGCCGCTTCGGTGTCACCCACCTGGCGGAACCCGAGCGAGGAGTTGGTCTGGAGCTGCCGGGCACCCAGGTTGGAGGTCATGATGATGATGCAGTTACGGAAGTCCACCCGGCGGCCCTTGGCGTCGGAGAGGTGGCCGTCCTCGAGGATCTGCAGCAGCATGTTGAAGACTTCCGGGTGTGCCTTCTCGATCTCGTCGAGGAGCACCACGGCGTAACTCTTGCGTCGGACGGCCTC
>PMBG01000107.1 GCA_003153755.1 Chloroflexota bacterium
CTGATCAAGCACGTCATCGTGATCATGCAGGAGAACCGCTCGTTCGATACGTACTTCGGGACCTATCCGGGCGCGGACGGCATCCCCATGCCCGGCGGCGTGCCGTCCGTATGCGTGCCCGATCCGGCCCGAAAGGCATGTGACAAGCCGTTCCACATGACGGCCAACAAGGACACGGGCGGGCCGCACCTCGTGACAAACGCCACAGCCGACGTCGCAGGCGGCGCGATGAACGGCTTCGTGGGCCAGGCCGAGGCAGCGAAAGCCGGCTGCGCCGACCCGTACAACCCCGCCTGCGGCGGGAGCTCCACGCCCGACGTCATGGGCTACATGGACAAGCGCGAGATACCCAACTACTGGTCGCTCGCGCAGAACTACGTTTTGCAGGATCGGATGTTCGAGCCGAACGCGTCGTGGAGTCTTCCGGCCCACCTCTTCATGGTGTCCGGCTGGTCCGCAACGTGCGCGGACCCATCGAGCCCGATGAGCTGCAAGAGCAACATCGGAAACCCCGGCTTGCCTACTGCCAAGAACCCATCCCCCTACGCCTGGACCGACCTCACCTACCTGCTCTACAAGAACAACGTGAGTTGGGGCTACTACCTCTCGGACGGGACCGAGCCCGACTGCGCCGACGACGCGATGGTCTGCACGCCGGGCAAGCAGAGCGCCACCGTTCCGGGCATCTGGAACCCGCTGCCGGGTTTCGGCGATGTGAAGGCCGACGGACAGTCGGCCAACGTCCAGACCGTCGACCACTTCCTGGCGGCCGCCAAGGACGGGACGCTGCCGGCAGTCAGCTGGGTCGTGCCGAACGGAAACGTGAGCGAGCACCCGCCCGGTCTCGTTTCGGCAGGGCAGTCGTACACGGCGAGCCTGATCGACGCGGTGATGTCCGGCCCCGACTGGTCGAGCACGGCGATCTTCCTGGCATGGGACGACTGGGGCGGCTTCTATGACCACGTCGTGCCGCCGACGGTGGACGGCAACGGATACGGGTTGCGCGTGCCGGGTTTGGTCATCAGCCCATACGCGAGGCAGGGATACGTGGACCACCAGACGCTGAGCTTCGATGCCTATCTGAAGTTCATCGAGGACGACTTCCTCGGCGGGCAGCGCATCGATCCGGCCACCGACGGACGGCCCGACCCGCGTCCGGACGTCAGGGAGAATGCGCCGCAGCTTGGAAACCTGACGGCGGACTTCAACTTCGACCAGAAGCCGCGGCAACCGGATCCGGTGCCGGTGAACCCAACCACTGACCTGCGCTAGGAGGTGCGACCCCAGAGCGGGTCGACATTCATGGCGCCACTCGGACTCGCGGCCTGGTCGGTCGCGAGTTCGTTTGCCGTGGGAGTCGCGGCGGCAGAGACGGCGGCGGCGGCAGTGCCTGCGGTCTTGGCCTTCGGTGTGGAGATTCCGAGCAGCGAGAGCGCCTGTTCGGCATTCGCGTGCGTCAGGTTCGTGAGAAGCGGAAGCAGGTAGTCGCTCGAGAACAGACCGCCCGACTGCGTGGCGGCGCCGCCGTACACCCCGGCTACGGATGCCGGATCCACACCCCACTGGCTCGTCGCGAGGCTCGCGTTGAGGGTATTTGCGGACGCGGCCGCGGACAGGGCTACCGGCGGCAGGCCGAGCTGCTGGACCTTTGCCTGGGCAGCCGCCTGCGCGGCTGCCTGAGCGGACTGGGCGGACGTCGCCGTCTGCGCGGTGTTGAGAGCTCCAATCGCGGCCATGTCGGAACTATCGGAGATGGGAGCGCGAACCTGTAGGGGTTTGCCCTATAGCCGGTTCGTGCGGGCAACGGGTTCCTTACGGTGGCCCGGCTACTTCTTGCCTTCGACGTTCGCGAGCGCCTTGCCGAGCGCAACCTCGAGGGCCATGACCTTGTCGAATAGCGCGTTCACGGCCGCGTCCTGCGCCAGTAGGTGCTGCTGGATCTGTTCGGCTTCGTGGAACGTCGCGTCGGCGTCCTTGTATGTCATTTCTGCGCGCGTGTCGGATGCCTTGCCCATGATGTTCTGCCCGACCATGATCACCGACAGCATCACNNCTGATCCACTGGATGATCGCGAGCATGCTGCCGTCGCTGAGCGCGGACGGAAGGGCGACCAGGGCGAGCATCGCGAACGCGTATGCGCACCACATCGTCCCCACAACGGTGGTGAGGCCTAGCGCGATCTTTCCGTTGAAGCCCACATGCTCGTCTGCCGTCTTGGGCGGGCCGGCCTTGCGGCGCGCGGCGATGTGCGGGTGTGGAACATGCTGGAAGGAGACGCTCATGCCGTTTCTCCAACTGATTCGATGTCAGCCGCCGGAGCGGCGGCCCTCGGATCGCATGATGAAGCGGAACTTGCGTCGGTGCTGCGAGTTCGCGACGTCCGACCGCTGCCCGAACCGATGTCACGTGGTGTGCCCAACGGCATGCCACGGCCGGCGGTTTCGCCTAAGGTGGCGCCATGCCATTGCCAGACGGCCGCGCGCCGTGGTTCGGACTCAGCGAGGAGAAACTCCGCTTCATCGAGGTTCATCCCGCCCGGGCGATATCGATTCCGGGTCGGGCCTGGCGCGAGATGGGCGATTCCGTGATGCTCTTCTCCGCCGGCGAGCGTGAGCCCTTCTTCAATCGTGTCGTGGCCGTGCGCTGGCCCGAGGATCCCGCCGCGTTCGACGCCCGGCTGAAGCAGTCGGTCGATCTGTTCAACGCCCTCGATCGAAAGCCTTACGTGTGGGCCATTCCCCAGCTATCGACACCGTCGGACTTGATCGCGCGCCTGGCGGCCAATGGTTTCGTGGATCAGGGTGGCGGCTACGACATGATCCTCATGCGCGACCCAGTCGAAGTCCCCGACATCGAACTGCCCCGGGGAGCTGTTCTCGAGAAGTGGAACCAACCGGAAGGGCAGCAGGCCGGCGACCTGGCCGAAGACCTGGCCCTGATCATCGCCGAGGCCTTTCGCATCCCGGACAACCGGCGAACGAGCCTTGCGGTCGAGATCGAGCTCACGATGGGCCAGCCGTACTTCAACGCATACATCCTGCGAATCGACGGCGAGCCGGTCGCCACCGGGGAGCGCTACACATTCGACGGCGCGAGCTACATCTCGTCGATCGGAACGAGGAATGCCTGGCGCGGACGCGGGTTCGGCCGGCATATCACCCTCGCCCTCGCTCGTGACTCGGTCGCGGCCGGCTGCGACCTCGTGTACCTGGGCGTGTACGCGGACAACACGGCGGCAATCCGGTTGTACGAGCGCCTTGGATTCGCGATGCTCGGTCCGCGCTCGTCGGACATGTTGCTGGAGCACCCTCGCTAGATGCGAACCCGGATGCGCGAGATGGTCGAATCCGCCGCGGTCCCGGAATAGTGCCTTTCACACGCCGGCAATACCGCTTATCGTCCTTGAGTCGGACGCCTGGAGGACGGCGTCGGCGCTAGATTCGGGCGAGTCCGCAATCCCGGCCGGGTGAGGCGGCGAGGCACCACAGGGAGTGAGATGACGCAAAACGGCGAGTCCGTCATCCGCGTCTCGGGACTGAAGAAGTACTACGGTGACGTCAAGGCTGTCGACGGCGTGGACTTCGAGGTTGGACGGGGCGAGGTCTTCGGGATGCTGGGCCCAAACGGTGCGGGCAAGACCACGACGATCGAGGTCCTCGAAGGACTCCGGCCGCCCGATTCGGGCACGGTGGAGGTCCTGGGCCTGGACATCTGCAAGAAGGCGGACGCGATCAAGCAGCGGATCGGCGTCCAGTTGCAGAGCGTCTCGCTGTATCCGCGCCTGACGGTCACCGAACTACTGGACCTGTTCGGCAGCTTCTTCGCGCACCACGTCCCCACGAAACAGCTCATCGACATGGTCGATCTCGGCGAACGCGCCAATGCCCGGTCCATGAATCTCTCGGGCGGCCAGCAACAGCGCCTGTCCATTGCCCTGGCGCTGGTCAACGACCCCGAGCTCGTCTTTCTCGATGAGCCTACGACCGGCCTCGACCCGCAGGCACGTCGCTCGCTGTGGGAGATCGTCAAGGGGCTGCAATCGCGCGGCAAGTCCGTGATGCTGACGACGCACTACATGGAAGAGGCCGCGGAGCTCTGCGACCGGGTCGCCATCATGGACCACGGGCACATCCTTGAGATGGGCACCGTGCCGGACCTAATCGGGCGGCATTTCAAGGAGCGCGCCGTCTCCTTCGACAGCGTGGCGACGCTGCCGCTCGAGCGCATGTCGAAGCTCGCAGGCGTGACGCGCGTCGCGCAGGAGGACGGGCAGACGGTCCTGTACTCGAAGGACGTGCCGGCTACCATCGGCGGGCTGCTGGCGGCCGCCGACGAGATCAGCATCGATCCCAGGAACCTCGGCATCCGGCAGGCGACACTCGAAGACGTCTTCCTCGACCTCACCGGTCGAGCGCTGCGCGACTAGGAGCTGCAACGATGAACACATTGATGCGGCTGACCGTCGCCAACATTCGAAGTCTGGTCCGGGATCGAGCCGCACTGTTCTGGACGATCTTCTTCCCGATCATGTTCGTGTTCCTGTTCGGCTGGATCTTCGGCGG